>JBDTJC010000001.1:0-12601 GCA_039936055.1 Polyangiaceae bacterium
GAACTCAGACGTCCTCGATGCGGATCATGCGCGGCGTGCCCTTCAGGAACGCCTTGCTTTGAATGGCTTTGATGGCCCGACGCACGGCGCCTTCTTGGCAGCGGTGCGTGATGATGCACACCGGCACCGCGTCTTCGGCCTCCAGCGCGCGGCCCTCTTGCACCATTTGCTCGATGCTCACGCTCTCCGCGCCCAGCGCGGAGGCGATGTGACCGAGCACGCCCGGGTGATCCCCCACGGCAAAGCGCAGGTAATAGCGCGTCTCGACCTCTTCGATCGGCATGATTGGGCGGTGCTTCAGCTGGATGCCGCGCGTAGCGAGCCCCGGCTGACCTTCGATGCGCGAGCGCGCGACGTCTACAATGTCCGCCACGACGCTGACGGCGGTGGGCATATCACCCGCGCCGCGGCCGACCAACAGACACGGGCCGAGCGCGCGACCTTCCACGAACACGCCGTTGAGCACGCCGTCCACATTGGCCAAGACGCTGTTTTTGCGGACCAAAGCCGGGTGCGCGCGCAACTCAACGCGCTCGCCGCGGTCGTAGCCGACGACCAAGTGCTTGATGCGATACCCGAAGCGATCGGCAAATTGCAGATCCACCTCTTCCAGCTCGGTGATTCCTTCGACCATGATGTCGGCGGCATTCACACTAGCCCCGAAGGCCAGCATGCTCATCACCACCAGCTTTTGCGCCGCGTCGTGGCCGCCCACGTCCAGCGTCGGGTCTGCTTCGGCGTAACCCAGCTCTTGGGCTTGTTGCAGCGCGGTGCTGTAAGCCATGCCCTCGCGCATGCGCGTCAGGATGTAATTGCACGTGCCATTCAAGATGCCGTGCACGCTGGCTACCGAATCGCTCGCCAGCGCTTCACGTAGCGTACGAATGATTGGAATGCCGCCGCCGACCGAGGCCTCGAACGCCAAATCCACCCGATTCTTGATGGCCTGTTCGACCAAGCGCGGGCCGTGCTTGGCGATCAGCAGCTTGTTGGCGGTGACGACACCTTTTCCGGAGGCAATCGCGCGCTCGATGTACTCGCTCGCCGGGTGCTCGCCGCCCATCACCTCAACCACGAGATCCACCCGCGGATCCCCGAAGATGACCTCCGGGTCCGTCGTGATCCATTCTTTCTTGCACTCGGGCACGCGCGGCTTGTTCGGGCTCTTTACCAGAACGTGCGTCACTTCAATCTCGCCACCGGCACGCAAGCCCAAGAAATCTTTGTTTTCCTGAAGTAGCCGCAGCACCCCGCCGCCTACGGTTCCACAACCGAGTAAGCTGATTCGTACCGGGGATTTTTCGCGTTCCTGAGTCACAAGTGCCTCCGATTTCAGAGCCGGGACAGTCGCGCGACTCGCGCCGCCGGGTCAAGGGGCGATTGAGCGCGTCAGCAGCCTAGCCGGTCGAACCCGCGGGAGCAGGCGGCGCGTCCGCGCTCATGCTCGGCTCAGGCGCTACATGGGCCTCGAGCCACAGCAACTTGGGCCGAATATGCGCCAGGATGGCGCGCTGCGGCGCGTTCTCCAGCTCGTTTTGCCAGCTCCGAATCCGAGGTCTGCCCGCATTGGCCACGACGGCGATGGGCATGCCCGTGAGCGGGTCGCGCTCGGCCACGAAGAACGAGTGGTAGTGCAGCTTTCCGTCACTGCGCAGCCCGAAGATAGTCACGATGTCGAACGGGCGATATTCGTCGCGGTGCGCGTAAATTTCGCCGAAGAAGGCGGCATGGTCGCGGAACGCGATGCGCGCTTCGGGCGCGGCCTCCGTCACATCGAACCACTCCGGATGCGCCTCCGCAAAGCTCACGAACGTGCCCACGCTGCGCCGATTATCGAGCCCGAACTGATCGAAATCCAAGAGCCCGTGCACGCGCTCACGGCGTTCTCCGCGCGCGCGAAACCAGGTACCGCTGGCACGCTCAAGCGTGTCCATCACGAAGTCGATGCACACCTGCGGGACGTGCGGGCGCCCGCGGTTGTCGAACACCCAATATTGATCGTCGTTGAAGGCGTAGCGGTCGCGGCCGTCTAAATAGGCGCGCTGCCAGGCGGGGCGCAGTTGGCCGTCTTGCTGGCCCTGCTCGGTTTTTGGTTCGTCGAAGGGCAAGCCCTCGTCGACCTCGTTCTTCACGACGCGCGCCAGCACATCTGCGACGCGCGCACGGCGCTGGGCCAGCGCGCGCGCTTGCGCCACCGCTGCGCGCGTTGCCGGCGGCTCTCGCTGACACGAAAGCGACAGGGCGGCGCCCTCGCGCTTGAATGCCGCCGGCAGCCAATTCGAGCCAAAACGCAGCGCGCCGACCGCGCCCGCCTGGCTCAAATGATCGATGCGCATCTCGTCCGCAAGGCCCTGCGCGGCGGCCGCGCGCACGTCCACATGCAACGCGGGGCCCGGCTTTTGGCCTGCAATGTATACGCGATCGAACAACAGCAACCGCGCGCGCTCGCCCTGCTCAGGGCCGTCCTTGTATTCGTAATCGCCTTCGTGGCGCACCAGCGTCCACACTTCCGAACCGCGCGCGAGGCGCAGCTCGGGCTCGCGGAATAACAAACCCAACGCGAGGTAGTTCACGAACAGCGCGGCGAGCTCAGGCGACGCGGTGTACAGGTAGCCCTCAGTCAAGAATACTTCGCGCGCCAGCTCGGGGTTCTTCTGCGCCCGGCCCAGCGCGCGCTCGAAAGCAAACGCCGGCGCCGCTGCGCCCAGGTCCGCGCGCAAAGTGCGGGCATCGGGCGACACCGTTGCATCCGCTACCTGCGGCGCGCGCAAAAACAGGACCGGCTCTGCGCGCGCCCGCCCGAGCAGGGCGGCCCGCTCGAAGCCCGCGTTCACCGACGCGCCCGCGAGTGCCGGCTCTGCCTCCAGCTGCGCGATGCGTTCGGCACAAGCCAAGCTGGCCGCGCTCTCCGGCGCTGGCGCTAGATTCGGCGCGCCGGGCTGTGACACAACTGCCGAGACCGAGACCGTGTCCGAACCGACGTGCGCAGACCCAGGCCCCGCGCTCCCCGAGTCATGGCGCGCACAGCCGCTCGCCGCAGCAAAGCTCACGCTTCCCAGCGCGACTCCCAAAGCGCATCGCAAGCCCAAGCAAAAAACGGTAGCGCGAGGGCGCCCTCCTAGGCAACCGCGCAAGCACCCATGCTAATAGTCGCGCGATGTCGCCTGAGTCGCCCGAGCCGCCGAACACCCCTGCCGCCACCTCCTGCGCCGTCGTCAGCGCCGTCGTCAGCGCCGTCGTCAGCGCCCCCTTGAACGCCCCCCTTGAGCCTGGCCCTGGCGCCCACACCTTGGCCATCGACATCGGCGGCACGGGCATCAAAATGCTCGTGCTCGACGCGGACGCCAAGCCCATCAACGAGCGCGCGCGCACCCTCACCCCCAAGCCTGCGACCGCAGAGGCCGTGCTGGCCGTCATCAAGACGATGGTCGCCGCCCAACCGGCGTTCGACCGCGTGTCCGTCGGGTTCCCTGGCATCGTGAAGCGCGGCATCACCATCAACGCGCCGAACCTAGGCAACGAGTACTGGACCAATTTTCCGCTCCAGGAGCGCGTCGAAGCGATAGCGAACAAGCCCGTGCGCGTGATCAACGACGCTGATCTTCAAGGCTTCGGCGTAATCAGCGGCAAAGGCGTGGAGCTTGCGCTCACGCTCGGCACCGGCGTGGGCGCCGGCCTTTATGTAGACGGGCGCTTGGTGCCGAACCTCGAACTCGGCCACCACCCCTGGAAAAAAGACCAGAGCTACGAAGATCGCCTGCGCGACTCCGAGCTGCAGGAAATCGGCAAGAAGCACTGGTCCAAGCGCGTCCTTGAGATGATTGAGCAGCTCCAACCCATCTTTAACTACGACACGCTGTACATCGGCGGCGGCAACGCCGAACACATCAAAGGCGATCTGCCCGCCAACGTGAAGCTATTCAGCAACGTTGAAGGCATGGCCGGCGGCGTCCGTATTTGGACGGTTGCGCAGGTCTGAGGGGCGCTCGCGACCTGGCATCGCACCTCCGAGCGCGCCGCTATTCCCGCCGTGCCCCGACGCCGAACGCGGAGGCGCCGCCCGCCGCAGCGCGTGACCATCAACAAAAGCAAGAAGCCCGAGAGTTTTTGACTCCCGGGCTTCTTCAGCTTGTTGCGCGCTCAGCGACTCAGTTGGTCGAAGGTTGCGGCGAGGCTTCCTTCTTCGCGACTTCGTCCAAGTACGCTTGGGACGGCTGGGGCATGCGCTCCAGCGCGGCTTCGAGCACTTCATCTAGCTTGTGCACGAACACGAACTCGAGTTCGTCACGTACTTCCTTGGGCACTTCGTCCAAGTCAGCCTTGTTGCGCTCGGGCACGAGCACACGCTTGATGCCGGCGCGGTGAGCGGCGAGCGTCTTTTCTTTCAGACCGCCGATGGGGAGCACCCGACCGCGCAGTGAGATTTCGCCCGTCATGGCCACGTCATGGCGGATGCGAATACCGGTCAAGAGCGAGACGAGAGCCGTAAACATCGTGATACCTGCGCTTGGGCCGTCTTTCGGCATGCCGCCCGCAGGAATGTGAATGTGCACGTCGCTCTTCTCCAGGAAGTCCTTCGGAATGCCGTATTTCTCGGCGTTGGTGCGCACGTAGCTCAAAGCTGCGTGAGCGCTTTCCTTCATGACTTCACCGAGCTGACCGGTGAGTTGCAGCTTGCCCGAGCCGAACATGCGCGTGCACTCGATGAATAGGATTTCACCGCCCACGCTCGTCCATGCCAGGCCCGTTGCCACGCCCGTTTCCTCGGTGCGCTCGGCCACTTCACTCGTGAACTTGATCGCGCCCAAGAACTCGCGCAGGTCATCCTCGTTCTTGATGGTGCGCGGAGTGAGGTCGCCTTCGGCAACTTTCACCGCGACCCCGCGGATCACGCTCGCCACCGTACGCTCCAAGGAGCGTACACCGGCTTCACGGGTGTAGTGCTCGATCAGCTCCTCCACGGCTTCATCCGTGATGGTGAGTTGCTCCGGCTTCAGGCCGTGCTCCTCCAGTTGCTTCGGGATCAAGTGTTGGCGCGCAATGGCCAGCTTCTCCCGCCGCGTGTAGCCTGGAATTTCCAGGATTTCCATACGATCCCGCAGTGGAGGCGGGATCGGGTCGGCGATGTTGGCGGTCGCCACGAACATCACGCTCGACAAATCATACGGAATTTCCAGGTAATGATCGGCGAAGGTGTTGTTCTGCTCAGGGTCGAGCACCTCTAACAACGCCGCGCTCGGGTCGCCGCGGAAGTCGTGCCCGATCTTGTCGACTTCATCCATCATGAACACCGGGTTGATGGTGCCCGACTTCTTCATGCCTTGGATGATTTGACCAGGCAGGGCACCGACGTACGTACGGCGATGACCACGGATGGCCGCTTCGTCGTGCACGCCGCCCAAAGACACGCGCACGAACTTACGACCGAGCGCGCGTGCGATGCTCTTACCGAGCGACGTCTTACCGACGCCGGGCGGGCCGAGCAAGCACAGGATCGGGCCTTTTTTGTCCTTCTTCAGCTTGCGGACAGCCAGGTACTCGACGATACGCTTCTTGACCTTTTCGAGACCGTAGTGGTCTTCGTCCAGGACGCGCCGCACTTCGGCGATGTCCATGTTGTCGTCGGTTTGGATGGACCACGGCAGATCCAAAATCCAATCTAGGTACGTGCGGACAACGGTGTATTCCGCGCTGCCCACCTGCATCGAACGCAGGCGTTTGAGCTGCTTTTTGGCGACGCCGTCCGCCTCGCTCGGCAAGTTCGCCTTCGAGACGCGCTCTTCGAGGCCGTCGAGATCACCTTGATCTCCTTCGTCCTCCCCGAGTTCTTCTTTGATCGCCTTGAGCTGCTGGCGCAGCACGTACTCGCGCTGATTCTTGCCCATCTCCTCTTTGATCTGGGAGTTGATGCGCTCGCGCATCTTCAAGATTTCGAGTTGGCGAGTGAGCAAACGCAACACCTTGCGGATGCGCTCCTTCACTTCGACCGTTTCGATGAGCTGGGCCTTTTCTTCGACCGGGGCATCCAAGTTAGCGGCCACGAGATCCGCGAGCGCACCGGGCGCCTGGATCGAGTCAATGAGCGAGCCCGCTTCACGCGGTAGCTCCGGCATCAGCTGAATCACTTGCTTGGCGACGTCCCGCAAACTCATGGCCAGCGCTTCCGCCTCCACGTCTTCCGTTGCCGGCGTTTCCACTCGGGTGATCTTGGCGCGCAGGAACGGCGACGTCTGCGTGACCGCATCCAAACGGATGCGGGTCAGGCCCTGCAGGATCAAGGAGTAGTTGCCGGAGCTGTGCTTGAGCGCCTTGAGCACGCGAGCGGCGCAGCCGACCGGATACAGGTCGTCAGCTCCCGGATCATCAGTCGCGGGGTCCCGCTGCGCGAAGATCGCGATGACGGGGGTGGAAAGGTTATGCACGTCCTCGACGAGCGCGACCGATTTTTCACGGCCGACGTCGAAGGGGGCCACGGCACCCGGGAAAAGTACCGCGTTGCGAATAGGCAGAACCGCTAGCTCGTCCCCGAACTTGATTTCGTCTTCGGTCGGAGGCGGAGGCTGCGGAGGCGGCGACGGCTTTTTCTTTTCACTCATGTTGCTGTCCTCATCTTGTCACTCGCGACGGACCAAGGGCACCCTCTATTTCCACCCCTTGATCGTGTCAGAGGGTGGCTTCGAGCACGCTTGGTACGTCGCCGTCTCGCTACAGTTCAAGAACCTAACCATACCAATACGTCACGCCAGGGCTGTCAGACTAGGTAGATCGGAGCTATGCGGCTTCGAGGTTGGACCGAGCCAGGTGCGTCGGCGCGATGTAAGCATTTCTGGCCTAGCGGCCTCCGGAAGCGCTAGGCCGCGGGGGCTAAAGGTGCGAGATCGCACGCGCGTGTTCGGTCAGGTCTCGTGGGCCCAGCCTCGATCGCTGATCGTGATCTGATCCTGCCAAGACCGTGTCGCCGACGCATTTCTGGGCAGGCGGCTGAGGGGTTTTCCGGGCGATCTGATCCTGCCAAGACCGTGACGCCGACGTATTCCCGGGCAGGCGGCTGAGGCGTTTTCCGGGCGGGCGGCTGAAAGGTTTGCCTGCACTCGGCTGATGGGATTGGGGCGCTCCCGACACCCGTAGCACCGCTTTCTGAGTGAGCTGCGCAGGTGCTATACGCAACGCTGTGCGAGCGGTGTTTTTCGGAACTCCGGCCATTGCCGTTCCGGCGCTGAAGGCACTGGCGGAGGTGGCTGAAATCGTTGGCGTGGTTTGCCAGCCGGATCGGCCTGCGGGCCGCGGTTTGAACCTGCAACCGCCCGCGGTGAAGGTCGCCGCGCTCGAGCTCGGATTCGAGGTCCACCAACCCGTGAAGGTGAAGACAGGAAACCTGGACGAGTGGCTGCGCGAGCGGCAGCTGGATGTTGCACTCGTGATGGCCTACGGCCGCATCTTGCCCCCCGCGGTGCTCGCTGCGCCGCGTCGCGGCTGCATGAATTTGCACGCCTCGCTGCTGCCGCGTTGGCGCGGTGCAGCGCCTATCAATTGGTCGATCATGCATGGCGACCACGAGACCGGGATCTGCTTGATGCAAATGGACGAAGGCCTCGACACAGGCCCGGTCTACGCGCGCCGCGCCATCCCGATCGGAGCCGAAGAAACTGCCGGTGAATTGGCCGAGCGCCTGGCCCAAACCGCCGTCGAGCTCGTGCGCGAAGAGCTCGCTCGCACCGTGAACGGCGAGCTCGATGCGCTGCCGCAGGAGCATGAAAAATCGAGCCACGCGCCGCCCCTCGAACGCGCGGACGGCGCGCTCAATTTCTCGAAATCGAGCGTTGATTTGGTGAATCTGATCCGCGGCCTCGCGCCGCGGCCCGGCGCGCACACCTTACTCAACGGGCGGCCGTTCAAGATCGCGCAGGCGCGCTTGGCGGAGGGCGCTGTGCGCGGTGAAGCGGGGCTTGTCAGCGTGGAGCACAAACGCGTGTTGGTGAGCACCGTGGATGGCGCGTTCGAGTTGTGTCGCGCGCAGCTCGAGGGGCGCAAAGAGCTACCGGCGCTCGAGCTGATCAACGGCCGAGCGCTAAAAGCCGGAGACATACTCGGACGTTAGACACCGCGCCGCTCAGCGTCGCGGCTTCGCGGCTTACATTCTCGCGGGAACGGGGCTAACGGCCCCCCGGCCGCAGTGACCACTCGGCGGCTGATCCAAAAGCGCGCTACCATCCGGCCCGTTTGATGGAGCTAACGCTTCGCTTCGTCGAGACGATTCGGGCTGAGTTTCCGACGTTTCGCATCGTGCCGAAAAGCGGGCATTGGCCGTCACGCGTCATCGATCTCGCGCTGAAGCTGGTCACTTTCGGCGGCCAACGCAGCTATCTCACTCGCTACCACACCGTGATCGGCAATACTCTCTTCGTACCGTCCACTTGGGACGCCATGGGCGATCTCGATCGGGTGATCTTGCTGCGTCATGAACGGGTTCACTTGCGTCAGCGCCGCCGCTACGGTGCCTTCCTGATGACCTTTCTGTACCTGATCCCATTCTTCCCGCTCGGCCTGGCTTATTGCCGCGCGCGTATCGAATGGGAGGCGTACGAAGAAACGTTACGCGCCACGGCTGAGCTCCTCGGGCTCGAGGCCGCGCGATCCAAACATTTGCGGGCGCACATCGTCGCGCGTTTCACGGGCCCGGACTACGGCTGGATGTGGCCGTTCGAGCGCAGCGTACAAGCCTGGTACGATCGCGCGCTCGAAGCCTTGCCGCCCCTGGATCGGTTGCCCCCCCCGCAAGACGCGAGCTGAACTCATCATGTCCACGGTAATCGGAATCGATCTCGGCACCACGAACACGGTCGTCTCGGTCGTGCGCGACGGGCAAGCCTCGGCGCTGACGGACGAAGCCGGGCAAGTGCTGATCCCATCCGTGGTTTCCTTCCATCCGAACGGGAACGTGCTGGTCGGGCGCGCCGCGAAGGAACGCCGCGTCGTCGACTCAAGCAGCACCATTTACTCAATCAAGAGGCTGATCGGGCGCAGCTGGGAATCGGAAGAGGTGCGCCGCGCGCGCTCGCGCTTCCCGTTCGAAATGCGGGAAGGCCCCGGCCAAGCCTCACTCGTAGTCGCGCGCGGGGAAACGTACACGCTGCCGGAAATCAGCGCGTTCGTGCTGCGCAAAGCCAAGAGCGTGGCTGAGGCCGCGTTGGGCGTGGCCATCGACCGCGCCGTGATCACAGTGCCGGCGAACTTCAACGACTTGCAGCGGGCGGCGACGAAAGTCGCTGGGCGCGTAGCCGGCTTGGAGGTGATGCGCATCCTGAACGAGCCCACCGCGGCCGCACTCGCCTACGGCTATGGGCGGGCCAGCGCCGAGCGCGTGGCCGTGTACGACTTCGGCGGCGGCACCTTCGACGTCACCCTGCTGGATCTTTCGAATAACGTGTTCGAGGTCCTGGCCACCGCGGGCAACACCTTCCTCGGCGGTGATGACTTGGACCTCGCCATTGCCGAGCGCATGGCTGAGCTCTTGCTCGCGCAGCACCGCATCGACGCCCGCTCTGACAGGCAGATCTTCGAGCGCCTGCGCGCTGCGGCCGAGATCGTCAAACACCAGCTCTCGGTCGACCACGAAGCGCGCGTGACGGTGGAAGAAGTCGGCCACAGCGTAGGTGGAAAAACTGTCAATTTCGAATTCTCGATGAGGCGCAGTGAGCTTGAACGCATCGCCGTACCGATCGTCGACCGCACGTTCGACGTGTGTCGTGAAGCGATGGGCATTGCGCGCCTGACTGCCAACGACTTCGATCACGTGCTCGTGGTCGGCGGCTCTACGCGAATTCCGCTGGTGCGTCGGCGCGTCGAAGAGTTTTTCAAGAAGCCGATGCGCGCGAACATCAATCCCGACGAAGTCGTGGCTATTGGTGCGGCGATTCAAGCTGCCGCGCTGAGCGGCGCCGAAAAACGCAAGGGCACGATCCCGCCCGCGCCAAACCCGGCGGCGCGCACCACGCAACCGAACGTGAGCGATGCTGCACGCAGACCGGGCACGCTGCCGCCGGCGCGCCCGCGCTTCGAAAGCTCGCCGGCGATCCCGAGCACACAGCCGTTCTTTGGTCGCACGCACCAAGCGACGCAACCCGGGTTGCAGCCGGGCCAATCCGCCCGTCCGCCCGGAGTCACGCACGAGTCTACGCTGGGCGCGCTCGGCAAAGCACCCTCTGCGCCGCCGATGGGCACGCTGGGCGGCCTCGGCGCGCGTCAGCGCGTGAAAACGGGTGCCGGCCTCGGACCACAGGTCACGCGCGCGCTCAGCGGCCCAACGCTAGCCAGCGCGTCCGACGACGCGCGGAGCGCTCGTGAAGCGCTGAATGACGAGCTCGGCCTGCCGCTCGTGGGCTTACCCGCACCCGCACCCGCACCCGTGAAGCCGACGCTGAACGCGCAGCAGATCGCCCAAAAATTCGGCACATTGCCGCTCGCGGCTCAGCCCGCCCAGGCCGCGCGGCGAGAAGAGAGCATCGCGCTGACGCTCGGTGACGACGACTTCGTCGAGCTCGAATCCGCGCCCATCCAGCCCGCACTGCACCAGCCGGGCGGCTCCGTCGCCCCCCCAGTCAACGTGTCTGCAGGCCTAGCCAGCGACGATGATCTGCCGCTGCCGGAGGTGCCGGACGAAGAGATCACGCGCGTGGGCGCGCAGCCCGGGGCGTCGCCGAGCGCCTCGAGTCCGTTCTTGAGGACCGCGATCGCCACGCCGCGGATCCCGCAAACCTCCACGCAGCCGGATGGCGCGCAGGCCTCACCCGTCGTCGCACCGCCCCCGCCCTACGTTCCGCCGGCGCCCGCATTCGTGGCGGCGCCCACGCCGCCAACAACGGGGGCGCCCGTTCCACCCACGTATGCGCAAACCGCAGCGTTTGCGCCGCCGCCCGCGTTCGCCCCGCCGCAAGCATTTGCGCCCCCCCTCGCATTTGGCGGCTTCGACCCGGTGCCCGTCGGGCGTTCGAACCCGCCAGTTCCGCTGCTGATCGACGTCACACCGCTCACGCTAGCCGTGGAAACAGTGAACGGGTTCTGCGATTCGATCATCGAGCGCAACACGCAAGTCCCGTGCGAACGCGAGCGCGTGTTCGTGACCGCCGCGGACAATCAGACGCTTGTGCGCGTGCGTATCAGCCAGGGTGAGTCCATTCACTTCGGCGAAAACACGTTGCTCGGGGAAGTCGAACTCGGCGGCCTGCGCCCAGCCCCGCGCGGCGAAGTGATGATCGCCGTCAGCTTCTCGCTGGACACGAATGGCATGCTCAACGTGAGCGCGCAGGACGTCGGCACCGGCCGCGTCACGAGCGCGCAGGTACGCCTCGTCGCACTACCCGACGCCGGCGATATCGCGCACATGACTCAGCGCAATGCCGCGCGTCAGATCTGAGTTCGCATGTTGGCCGACGAAGCCGACGTGGAGCGCGTGCACGAGTGGGCGGCCGCGCTCGACGAATCGAGTTACTACGAGCTCTTGGGCGTACTCGAGATCGCCGATGACGCGGCGCTGAAGTCGGCCTTCCACGAGTTCGCGCTGGCCTTCCACCCCGATGCGCAGCACGACCACGACCCCGAAGTCACCCGGCTCACGCTTCAGGTGTTCCAGCGCGGGGCCGAAGCCTATCGAGTCCTGTCCCACCCGCAGCTGCGCCCGCGCTACGACTTGGCGCTGGCCAAAGGCCAACTGCGCCTCGGCGGCAGCGAGGTGCCGCGTGTGGCCAATGTGGGTGTGGGCGCGAAATCCCTCGATGAGCTGTGTGGGACGGCCTCCGCCAAACGCTTCGCAACGCGGGCCGACCAATTGATCTCCGAGGGGGATCTGACGGGCGCCAAGCGTGAGCTAATGCTGGCGATCCGCGAAGACGGCGAGGCGGCCAGCCCCGAGCTCGCAGAACGACTCGACGCCCTGGATCTGGCGTTGTTCGCCATGGGCGCCTGACCCTCACCGAGGACCCGCGCCCGGCCGCCGCCCGTTGGAATTTTCCGGCGCCAAAGGCAACGCCCGAAAGCGAGGTCCCAGGCTCGGAACCCTGCGTGGGGTCTAGCGATCTTCGCCAGGAATGATAAAAGAGGGGCCCCGCTCGGCTCGCGCCGAGACCGAAAATTGAGCGGAAGCGTAGCTAATGTTTAGGCTAGCGCTCCGGGAACCGAAAGCGCCAAGCTTTCTCGCATCGTTTCCAACGTCCAGAACGCGCATCCGCGAGGCTGATTGTGAAGATTTCCTGTCCGGCGTGCCAAGCTAAGTATTCGATTGCAGACGAGAAAGTTACCGACCGTCTAGCCAAGATTCGGTGTCGCAAATGCGGGGCAACGATCGTCATCGATGGTAAGACTACCCCGGCGAACGTGTACACCGCAGCCGGTGAAGCGCCGAACGCAGCCACCGCGGCTGCAGTCGAGCAAGATGCAGGCGGCTCGTCCTACTCCGTGGATCTCGGTGAGGGTGATCAACGCAACATGACCGTCGCTGAGATCGTCGCCGCATACAACGCCGGTCAGGTGACCGCCGAAACGTACTTGTGGGCCGACGGCTTCGCCGATTGGAAAGGGCTCGGCGAGATCGACGAGATCGTCGAAG
>JBDTJC010000002.1:0-3429 GCA_039936055.1 Polyangiaceae bacterium
TCGCAATGTGACGATGTGACTCTTGGAACGTGCGCAGCACCTTTTCCAAGGGCGCGCTCGCTGGCACCACGAGCAGCGGCGTTTGCAGTGCGTCGAAGTCGAGATCAGCGCCGTTGGCGAGCGCGCCGTCGCGAAACAGCAAATCCTTCACCAGAATGACACCCTTGGCGTGATCGAGATCCGCATCTGGGGTGTACGGGAAGCGGCTGTGCTGCGAACGGCGAATCAGCTCCAAGTTCTCTTGGACGGTGCGCTCGCCGGACAGGAACGTGACCTGCGCGCGCGGCACCATCACCTCGTACGCGGTGAGCTCGCGCAGTGCGGTCGCGCCTTCGATCATGTCCGCGACGCGACCGGCCAGCGCGCCCTCGGTGCGTCCGAGCGCAACGAGCAAGCGAATTTCCTCCAATGACGTGACCGCTCTTTGCGTATCGCCGCGCAGCACCTTCGCCACCAAGCTCGTGACCCAGAGCACCGGGCGCAGCGCGAACGAAAGCCCAGTGACGAAGTACGCGACCGGCGCGGCGAGTTCCGCCACGTACGTGACGCCGATCGTTTTGGGGATGATCTCGGAGAACAGCAGCACGGCCACGGTGAACGTCAGCGAAAACACCCACAGGGACGACTCACCCATGGCGTGCACGTACATGGCACCGCACACGGACGCGCCGATCGTGTGCGCCACGGTGTGGAACGACACGATCGCGGCAATCGGCCGGTCAATCTCGCGCTTGAATTCGCGCATGATTTCGGCCGCGCGTGACTTACCCAGGGCCTCGATTTGCGCGTGTTGCACGCTGAGCACGACCGCTTCCGCGATCGAGCAACAAAACGAGATCGTGAGCGAACCCAGAACGGTGAGAACGAGAATCAGCATCGGTGCGCGCGGTCACTCGAGCGCGGGCGCGAGCGTAGCCGAGTGGCCGGTGGCACGCGAGAGCGAGCCACCTTCCGCCACAAAACCGGCGAATTGCGCGGTGTTCAGGCGCGCGGCGCGCCCGCCACCAGTTGCTGTTGCTGCTGCTGTAGGAATTGCGCTACGGCGCGCGAACGCTCGATGGCGAACTGCTTGACCTCGCGATTCGAAGAACCGGCGAGCGCATTCAACAACTTGGTGACGCGATCCAATTGGCGCTTCTGGAACAGCGCCTCGAAGTAGTTGTTCGCCAACCGCACGTCGTTGACCATCTTGGTCTCGTGCTTTTGTAGCGTGCTGATCACCGCGTCTAGATCGCCGCTTTGGCCGTACAGCGCGGACAGGCAGATCAACGCGAGCGGGTCGTTCTCATTGCGCTCGACGGCCTTCTTGGCCCAAACCAGTGCCTTGTCGCGCGTGGCTTCGTCCGCCGAATACAGGCCCTGAAGCGCGATGAACGGCGCGGCCGTCTTCTTATTGGCCTCGGTATCGGCCAGCGCGACCACAACCTTGATTGCGGCTTCCTCGTCCTCCAGGCTCTTAGCCTGCGTGAACAAGTACGCCCAAGCGTCCACCGAGTTCGGGTCGATGCCGATCGCCTTCTCAATCATCGCGCGCTCGTTCACCGAGTCCTTCTTGCCCTGGTACACCTTGGCCAGGTGCAAGACTGGAAACGGATTCTCGGGCAGGAGGTTCTGCGCGCCCTTGAGCGTACCCTCGGCCTTGTCCCACTTCTCTTGCTGGAGCTGAGCGACACCGAGGCCCAGCCAGTCCTCACCGCCGCCACCGAGCGCGACGATCTTGCTCATCACCTTCTCGGCCTTCTCGAAGCGACTGTACTTCATCAGCTCTTGCACGAACAAGCGACCGCGGTTCAAGTCATTCGGGTCTTCGTTCCAGTGCTTCTCGAGGCCGCCGAGCAAGTCATCCAAGCCGATGGCAATCGGACGGCCTTCGGCGTCTTGCACTTGCACGGCCGGACCGTTGAAGCCGAGCAGCTCCCACATCTTGTCAATCTCGAGGGCGAGCGGGCCCTTCTTGAGCAGGTCCGAGAGCTCATCCGTCGGCTTACTCAGCGGCAAGACGATCAGCGCGTTACCGGGAACTCCGCCGGGGAAGGCGCTGACCGGCGCAACGATGGCGGCGCCGCCTTGCAGGTTGAGATTCGCGGCGGCGTTCGGGTTTCCAGGCGGGGTCGGCTGAGTCATCGGGGGGCATTGTCTAGCAGTCCGTCCGTAGCCCGGCAATACCGTGTCCCACTCCGGCGCGGGACCGCTCTACAAACGAGTGTAGAGTGCCGCCATGGCGAGTTGGAACTCGATTTCGACACGAGCAGCCGCGCTGGCTTTGGCGGGCGCGGCCTGTATCTTTGCGACGCCCGCTCTCGCGCGCGCCGACACCCTGATCATTCGTCATCCTGGTGATCACTCACGTTACGTTTTCGAGGCCGAACCGCATCTGGTGCTGGGTGTCATCGATCCGCCGGGCGTGGCCAGCGGCAGCGGCTTCGGCGCGGGATTCCGCGGCACGGTGGTGATCGTCCCGAACGGCTTCGTGCCAACCATCAACAACTCGGTCGGTATCGGCTTCGGTTTGGACATCGTCCATTACAGCCACGGCCGGCAGCACTGCACCGTTGACCCATTGACGAGCGGAGTGTGCAACTTCAGCGACTCCGAGAGCGTGAACAATTTTTGGTTCCCGGTCGTGATGCAATGGAACTTCTTCCTGAGCCGGGAATGGTCGGTATTCGGCGAGCCGGGCGTGGCCCTGCGCTATGAATCTCTGCCCGGCGCACACCAAACGAACCTTGATGCACAATTCTACCTGGGCGGCCGCTGGCACTTCGCCGACCAGATGACGCTCACCATGCGCCTCGGCTACCCTACGTTTTCGGTCGGAGTTTCCTTCATGTAGAGCTTTTCCGACGGCGCGCGGATGGCGGTACGCGGGTCCTGACGCTATATAGAGGCAAGGCTACATGAACGCAGGCGTGCTCGTTGCCATCCTAGGTCTCGCTGTCTTGATGATCGTTCACGAGACCGGGCATTTGCTCGCGGCGCGTGCTTTCGGCATGCGCGTCGTGCGCTTCAGCATCGGCTTCGGCCCCGCGCTGTGGAAGTACCAGGCGCGCGGCAGTGAAACGGTCTACCAAGTCGCGCTGGTCCCGTTTCTGGCCTACGTGCAAATCGCGGGCATGAACCCGTTCGAGGACGTCGACCCGGACGACAAGACGAGCTACGCGAACGCCTCGCTGACGGGCCGCATCTCCGCCATCTTCGCCGGGCCGCTCGCCAACTACTTATTCGCTTCCGTATTGTTCTTCGCGGCGCTGATGATCGGCGGCAAAACCGTGCTCACGACCACGGTGGTGCCCCTGGACGGGCCGGCCAAGACCGCGCAAATGAAGAAGGGGGACACCATCGTCAATATCGACGGCGTCGCCATCACGGATTGGGATCAGATGCGCCTGCTGATCTCCGCGCGCGCCAACAAGCCGCTGGACATCGTCG
>JBDTJC010000003.1:0-4257 GCA_039936055.1 Polyangiaceae bacterium
GAGCGCGGCCCCGGGAAGGGGTTGGGGTTGGGGAGCGGGAGGGGGCTCGGCAGCGGCTTCACCCTTCGGGTATCACGAAGCGCGTCGGGCAAGGCGCGGCCGGGGCCGCGCTCGCGCGCTGGCTGGGATCGGTCTCGGACAGAATCCGGTATTTGGGTTTGAGTGCGGGGGCTTGGTCGCGCTGGAAGTGAGCGTGGCCGTGACGGTGCGCTCGACGCCAACCAGGGCCCCACCGTATTTCGACTCTTACTGTCGGCGCCGGCACGGAGCGTGCGCTTTTCGCATGAGTCAGACCCCAACTCCGGCCACGAGCCGTAGCTCACCCGAGGCCGCTCGCGGTCTCGCTCCCTCAACCGACGCGCTTCGTGACACCCGAAGGGGGAACCCGTCCACTGCGCCGGGCAGGCGTGGCCGCAGCCACGACACGAGTGTCGCTCGGCGGCCCACGATCGACCCGCTCGGCTAGCGCGCCCTTTTCCTAGTGGCCCCCCAACCCCATCCCACTTGCTCCTGCGAATTTGTGTCCCTCCGAACCCCATCCCAAGATCTCGCCCGATCCCCTACCGATCAACCGCTCCCCATCCCGCTTCCGGCCCTTTCACCAATCAAGGCTGCTTCGCCAGCTCGACGACTCGTGCGACGTGAGCGAAGCTCGTGCCATGCAGCTTTCAGACAATGCGGCGATCTGCGTGGTTGGCGCGGGGCAAATGGGCGCGGGGATCGCGCAAGTGTGCGCGCAGGCCGGCTACGCAGTGCTGCTCGTGGATGCCGCGCTGGAGCACGCCGTCTCCGCCAAATCTGGCATCGAGAAGCAACTGACGCGCCTCGTCGAAAAGGGAAAGCTGGATGCCGCGCAGCGTGATGCTGCCGCCGCGCGCATCGAAGCCACGAGCGCCGAACTCGCGTACCCGCGCGCGGACTTGGTGATCGAAGCCGCCAGTGAAAACCGCGAGCTGAAGTTCGCGATCTTCGAGCAAGCCGATGCCTTGGCCAAACCGAGCGCGCTGTTGGCCTCGAATACGTCCAGCATTTCCATCACGGCGTTGGCGGCGCGCACCCAACGGCCCACGCGAGTGATCGGCATGCACTTCATGAACCCCGTGCCAGTGATGAAGCTCGTGGAGATCGTGCGCGGCTTGCAGACGAGTGACGAAACACTAGGCACCATCCGCGCCCTCGGCGAAACCCTAAAGAAGACCCTGATCGTGAGTCAGGATCGACCAGGTTTTCTGGTCAATCGTATGCTGATCCCGTTCCTGAACGAGGCCTGTTTGGCGCTCGACGAAGGTACGGGTAGCGCCGAAGATATAGATCAAGGTGCACGCCTCGGGCTCAATCATCCGCTCGGCCCGCTCGAACTCGCCGACCTGATCGGCCTCGACACGGTGCTCGCAATCGCGCGCGTGCTGGAGCAAGACTTCGGGGAGCCGAAGTACCGTCCTGCAGTGCTACTGAAGAATTTGGTGGCGGCTGGCTTCTTGGGCAGAAAAACCGGACGCGGCTTCTACGTGTACGACGACAAAGGCGCCAAACTCGGGCGCGCTACCTGAAGGATCACGACATGTACGAAACGTTACTGGTCACGCGGGCCGACCACGTGGTGACGGTCACCGTCAATCGCCCGAGCAAGCTCAACGCGCTGAACGCGCTGGTGCTGGCAGAGCTGACCGCCGCATTTCAAAGCCTCGAGGCCGCGCCCCCCGAGACGCGCGTTCGAGCCGCAATTCTGACGGGCGCAGGCGAAAAAGCCTTCGTTGCGGGGGCGGACATCGGAGAGATGGCCGGGCTCAGTGCCGCGCAGGCGTACGCGTTCAGCGCCGCTGGGCATCGTCTAGGCAGACTGATGGAAGACGTCTCGTTTCCGATCATCGCGGCGGTCAACGGGTTCGCGCTTGGCGGCGGTTGCGAACTCGCGCTGTGTGCGGACTACATCTTCGCCTCCGAGCGCGCGAAGTTTGGTCAACCCGAAACGAACCTTGGCTTGCTTCCGGGCTTTGGTGGCACGCAGCGCTTGTCACGTAGGGTGGGGCTCGGGCGCGCGCGCGAACTCGTGTACTCAGGCGAACCAATCAGCGCCGAGCAAGCGCTGCAGATCGGACTCGTCAATCGCGTGCTACCCGCCGCACAGCTGTTGCCCAGCGCGGAAGAGCACGCGCGTCGCATCGCCGAGCAGGCGCCCTTGGCCGTCGCCGCGAGCAAGCGCGCGCTCAACCGTGGCTTCGATGCGGACCTCGCGAGCGCGTGCGAGTTGGAGGCGAGGTCCTTCGGGGCGCTGTTCGCGACCGACGACGCCAAGCAGGGCCTCACGGCATTTTTGGCCAAGCGCCGCGCAACGTACCAAGCCCGTTGAAGTGCCCCGGGAAGCTTGCGATAAACCCGCAATGAATCAGCGCTTTGGCGTCATGCAGGCGCTCCGGTTCGCCGTCTTCGGCGCGGCCCTGTGCGGCGTCTCGGCGTGCAACGGCTGTGGCTCCGAAAAGCCGTACACCCCGTTCGGCGTGGCCTCGTCCCTGCCCAGCGCCAACGTCGCGCCGAGCGCAGCGCCAGCACCGACGATCGCCGTCGCGGCGCCGATGGGTTTCCCGCGGCGCAGGGCCGAGCTCGTCCCGGGCGCGCCCGCGGCCTGGCAAGGTTCGGGCCTGGACCTCCAGGCCCCGCCGTCGCGTCGCTTCGCGCAAGTGCTGCCCGCAGACTTCGACGACGATCAGAAGCCGGATGCGATTGCCTGGTTAGTGCCCGATCCCCACGACAAGACCGCACCGCCCGGTGAGCTTTGGTACTTCGGCAACGGAGCTACGCCCAAGAAGCTCGCCGGGCTACCGGGCTTCGTCCCAACGGGGCCGGACTGCACGCTCAGTCCGACCTTGACGCAAACAAGCGTGCACAGCGCAACGTTGGATGTCAGCTCAACGTGTAAGATGCCGTTGATTTCGCGTGCTCCGGCCCGCGCGTTGCTCGTGGTTTCGCCCCGCGTCGAGCGGCCGGTGCTGATCACGTTGCGCGCAGCCGACGCCGCTCCCGGCGAAACCCTAGATTTTAGGGTGGATTCCTCGGATCAAGACGGAGACGGTCGCGACGACGTGCGGGTCACGGTCAGCGTCGGCACGGGCGGCGGCGGGGAGCCGGCGAGCGCAGATCTGGAGTGGCTCGATCGCGCTGCGGGGTCGTCGCGATCCGCGAGTGAACCGGTCGCGTCGTTGATGAAGTTGGGCAACAAGCTGAGCGTGCGCGCGCGCATCAAGCACAGCGGCTACAAACCCGAGAGCGCCGCCAACGCCCAGCGTCTGCTGTCGAGCTTGTGTGCGGAGGGCGGCGTAGCGCGGCTGTTCGACGAGGACGGCGCGCCGTTTCGCTGCGGCGAACTGACGCACGTCATCGACTCGCTGGCCGCCGCAAACCTCGGTTACGCGCTCGCCCAAGGCGACGTGCTCGAGGCGTTTGCTACGCTGCGTCGCGATGGCTGGGACTTTCGCGCGCTCTCCCCTACGCAACGCAAGACCATGGAGCGCGAGCTGCTGCACGCGGTCAGCCGCTTGGATTTGGCCGCGCCGTTCGTCGCTCACGCGGCACCAACCGTGCCGCAGCTGCCCCACTACAGCCCGCTCTGGTTCGAAGCCGACGGCGCACTGCTGATCCGCGGGAACAGCGGCGTCACCCGCGTGGCCGCCAATCGCTCCGGAGAACAAGCCGTTTCCGAGGATGGCGGAGTGCCCAGCTGGCCGCTGGAGCTGACCGCCCCGAGCGGCCAACGTATCACGGGCACCAGTCACGCCTGCGACCGCTCCGAGTTGCTGTTCAACCAGAGCGACGCGCAGCACGCACTATTACCGCCCCTGACGTCGCGCCTGCTCGCCGCGCGCCCCGCGAGCTGCACCGGCCGCGGCACAGGTCCCGCAGTTTCGATCGCGCCGTTCGCGTTCGATGAAAGCGGGCTGGATGCATTGGTGGCCGGCTCCCGCGTCAGCAGCGCCCCGGGCCCGTCGAGAGCGGCAAGCCTGCCCAGGATGGGCACGCCCCATTCACCCGACGGGCGCTGGCTCGTGACGCCGACCGCGCTCGGCCTGCTGGTGGTCGGTGATCACAAGGAGCTCTGGCAAACCAGCGCTCTCAACGAACACGGGGACGCGAGCAAGTTCAGTGACTGCGTCGTCGCCAATGACGCGCGAGCGGTCTCCTGTATCGAGGCCGGGCATGTACTGGTGTTCGAACGCGGCACGGCGGCCAGCTCAAGGGCGGCGCACAAGTAGCGGTGCACCG
>JBDTJC010000004.1:0-7153 GCA_039936055.1 Polyangiaceae bacterium
GGGCAGGCGCGGCCGCTGCCACGACCTCCGAGTCACTCGGTGGCCCAGCGCAACCAGCTCGGCTAGCGCGCCCTTTTCCTCGTGGCCCCAAACCCCATCCCACTTGCCGCTGCGAATTTGTATCCCTCCGAACCAGACCCCAAGATCTCTCCCGATCCCCCACCCGATCAGCCGATCCTTATCCCCGCCCCGGCCCCAATCAAGGCTGACTGAGCCGCGCAGCGCGCTGGCGCCGCGCGTTCAGCCCGTAAGCTGGAGGTGGGCCTGCGCGGGCAGCGCCTGCTCGACGCCCGGACCCGTGCGCGCGGGATCCGAACCTTCCGCAAACATCGCCAGGCGGCGCTTCTCGGCCACGACAATTTCCGCGACGACTTCGTAGCAACCGCCGCAGCCTGTGGCAGCGCCGCAGCAATCCCCGACCTCTGCGACGCTGCAAGCGCCGGTAGACCGGACGGCACGACGGATATCTCGGTCAGTGAGGGCGTGGCAATGACAGACGAGCATCAAGGGGTGAATCAACCGTAGCTTATTGATAATGAAAATCAACTACATGTTCAGCGAGATCGCGCGAATCCAGAAATGCCCAACAATTACCGAACTTTAGTGACCGCTTGGGATTGAGCGGCCCGGGTGGTACTTTCCGCCCATGCGCTCCGACCCCGAAGTCATCGATTTCCTGAACGAACTTTTGACGTCCGAGCTGACGGCGATCAACCAGTACTTCATCCACTACAAGATGTGCGCGAACCAGGGCTACGGCGCCTTGGCTCACAAGAAGCGCACCGAATCGATTGAAGAGATGAAGCACGCGGACGTCGTGATCGAGCGCATCCTGTTCTTGGACGGCGTGCCGAACATGCAGCGCCTCGCGCCAGTACGCGTGGGTGAAGAGCCGCTCGAGATGAACAAACTCGATCTGGCGCTCGAACTCGAAGCCGTCGAGCGCCTGCACCGCGGCATCAACTTGATGAACGCCAAGAGCGACCACGGCACGCGGGATTTACTCGAGCGCATCCTCAAAGAGGAAGAAGAGTCCGTGGACTGGCTCGAGACCCAAGCGAGCATCGTCAAGGACATTGGCCGCGAGCACTACCTCGCGCAGCACCTGAAGACGTAAGTCATAGGTCACTGAGACAGGTCGGGCGACAGGGCGCGAACGGACTACTTCAAGCGCCCGTCGAGCGCGACCGCGGCATTCGCCGTCATGGTCGCCTCGCGCAGCAAGCGCAACGCCGCGGCCTGATCTTCGGAAGCCGCGGTGTGCTTCAAGATCACGGCCGCGAACTCCTTCGCCGCCCGGTGGATCGCATCGTAGTGAACCAGCTTCTCGGCGGTCGGCGCGTGATGTTCGAAGACGTAATTCGGATCGAAATCGTATTGGCTCATTCTGCTCTCCCTGAGGTGGACTAACGGACAGCGCGCCAGCAGTAGCTGTGGCGGCCGATTGTAACCCAACGCGAACGTCCCCTTGCAGGGGCTTCTGACACCCGGGGAAAAACCGCGGCGCCGGTTGCCAAAACAGCGTCAAGTAGCGCTCATCCCTCCCCGCCTTCGGCTTCCCTCTTGAGCAGCACGGCTGGTCTGGGCGGCACGCGCGGCCGCCGGCCCAGAGCCAACAGCGGACGCTCGACATGGTAGTGGAAAACGACGGCCACGCCCATGCTGAGGGCGTACGCCGTGAACATGCCGAGCAGTGACAACCAGGGCGCGGCCGGCACATGACTCGACCAAAGCGCGTTCACGACCAGCATGACCGGGAAGTGCACCAAGAACAGGCTGTACGAGATACTGGCCAACCAACGCACCGAGCGCGAGCGCGGCCAGCGATAAATCCAGCCGAAATGCTGCGCAAAAGTGAGCACTAGGCCGGTCGCCAGCGCGACCAACAGCCGCGATCGAAAATCGACGGCGACGGCCGCGACGAGCAGCAGCGCGTACACCCAAAAGAGCGAACGCCGAGCCGAGCCGAGCGCAGCCCACGCGGTCACCAAGCCGAATGCGTACGCGCCCATGAAGTAGATCGCGACGTGATCCAGTGCCGCGTGGCGATTGAACCAAAACAAAGACGCCACGCCCAGCGCACCGAGCAGCGCGCGCCCGAGCAGCGGGCCACGCAGCGCGCCGCTCACGCGCGCGCTCAACCAGAACACCAGTGCGACCAGCGCGATCAGCTGCAAATCAATGGCCAGGTACCAGATGCCCGCGCTGAGCGGCTCGTACCCCACCAAGTCATGGATCAAGAACACGTGCGCAAACAGCGAGCCAACGCTGGGACGTGCTGAAATCGAAGGATGCTCCATCCAGTGACGCGCGACTTCATTCGCGCACACGGCCAGCAGCAACGCGCCCAAGTACGGCAGGCCAATGCGACGGTACCGCCCAGCGAGCAGCTTGAAGAGTTCGCGCAAGCGCGTCGGCTCACGGCCGTGCAGGCCCACCGCACTCAAGTAACCGCTGACCACGAAGAACACCTGCACGGCAAGTCGTGCGTGGTGCGCGAGCCCGTCAATCAGGGAGCTTGCGACCTCGCGAGCGGAGTCTGAAAGCGGCCCGTAGAACGCGAGGTGATGCCAGACGATCGCCTGTGAGGCGACCGCTCGCAACAGATCGAGGAACGGCAAGCGCGAGTCGTCGTCTTTCAAAACCCAACCACCACGTGAGGCGGCCAGGACGTAACACGACGAGCGTTTCGCAATCGCGCGAAGTGAAAGCTTCAGTCTGACTTCACAGTGTTGACGAGAATTTACCAGCAGATACCAATAGATAGAGCACGCGAAGGGTACCTTGATAGTACGGCTGGTCATCCACTTTGGCGCCCAGCCACCCTGCCAGGTAGCCGTCGAACTTGCCTTGCTCGTAGCCGCCGGACAGCGCGAAGGCGCCGACGAACGCGCTGTTCTGAACTTGCGCTGCCGTGGGCAGGCCACCGTTTGCGTCCACCCAGCCGGAGATGTTCTGCATGAAGGTCTTGGCGCGCGTGTCACCGCTCCAGCCGTAGTCCACCGCAACCCGCCAGGGTGTTCGGCACGCGTCGTATGAGTAGCCCGAGCCGTTGTCGGCGCCGTCTGGGCCGCTCCAATCAGGGACCAGGTTCGCCATGCGTGCTTGGTAGATGGCGTATAGCTGGTACGAGCCGTCCGCCAGCGCCGTCCAAGCCACTGCTTGGTCCGGGAAGTAGTGCGCGAACACCTTGTAGTAGCCGGGCGAGAAGTACGACGGGTTGATGCGTTGATCGTTCGGGTCAGTGCAACCGCCGAATGCGTCACCGGGCCGCAGCACGCGCCGACCGCTGCACATCTCCGACTCGAACGAGACGATCTTCGCAGCGAGCGCTTGCGCCTTGGCGAGATAGCCGCCGTTCGGCCAGCGAGCGGCGGCCTGCACCAGAGCCATCGTCGTATCGAGATCGCCATCGGTGGCGGCGTTCGAGTTGTTGTTTCCGGGAGCTTCGCATTTTCCGGTGGTCCAATTCATCAGACCGTTTTTGTCGAGGTGATCTTGGTAGTACTTCCAAAACCCATCGAACGAGGTTTGGTCCGTCATGCCCACGGCGAGCAGCATGCCGTAGCCGATGCCCTCGGAGACGGTGCTGCCGTCCTTCACGACGACCCACGAGCCATTGCTGCACGACTCGACGTGCGCCGTCTTCCAGGCGGCGTACTCTGCCTGCAGCTGCTCGTCCGTGACGGTCTCAGCCTTCGCGCTGTTCCAGGTTGGCGGAGGGGTGACCGCAACGGCAGCCTCGTCGCTCGCCGAACTCCCGGCGCTGCCATTGATGCCGAATTGGGCGGCGCTCCCGCCTTCGCCGACGATGCTGGCAAAACCGCCCGTATTCCCGGTCTGCGAGGGCTTGCCAGCGCTACTCGCACTCGCTCCGGAGCCGACGGCGTCCGGAGCGCGCGAACCGGCGGACGCTTCACTCCCGGAGGAGCACCCAAAAACACACGAAATGAGCGGGAAAGACAGAGCAACCCGCTCAAGTAAGCGAAGTCTCATCAAAGCTATGTGGGTACTGTGACGCCAGAATCGCGCGCTGGCCAGGCCCAATCGCACACCACTCGCGCGGTGAGGTGGTGAAGAGCGCGCCAGTATGGCACCACTTATGCAGCTGCGCGTGCCCGCGCACGCTTCGGAAACCGCGCCAAACCTCCACGGTGATGGCGCAGCCGCGCGCAAATCAGTCAGGGAGACGCGAGGACTCCACCGACGGCGGCGGTAACAAGGAACTCCCGTTGCTGCCGAGTTTCGCCACCACGCTCCACGTGCGCAGCTGCGAATCGACCGCGACCTCGTGATCGCTCGGGACGCGACGCCGATAGCTGCCGTCAGCGCGCATCTCGTACGCGCGTAAATTATCGAGTTCGAGTGGCGCGAGGCATTCATTGCGGATTCGCGCGCGAATCACTTCGCTCGTCACCGGAAATAGCACTTCTACGCGGCGGTCCAAATTACGCGGCATCCAATCGGCGGAAGAAAGAAAGAACTCTTCCTCGCCGCGCGGGCCGAACAGGAATACGCGCTCGTGCTCCAGGAAGCGCCCGAGCAAGGAATGAACCACGATTCGCTCGGAAACACCGCTCAAACCAGGGCGTAGACAGCACACACCACGCACCACGAGCTCGATGGTCACGCCCGCACAAGAAGCACGGTACAGCTCGCGAATCATTTCCGGATCGACCAGCGCGTTGAGCTTGCCGAAGATGCGCGCGGGCTTGCCTTCACGAGCGCGTGTGGCTTGGGCTCGAACGTGCTCGAGCAACGTACTGCGCAACGTGATGGGGGCGACCGCGAGCTTGCGGTAGCTGAAGCTGGTGGAAAACCCGGATAGTGAGTTGAACAGTTCCGAGGCGTCCTCGCCGATCTCCGGATCGACCGTGAAGAGCCCGGTGTCCGTGTAGAAGCGCGCGGTCGTCGCGTTGTAGTTACCGGTAGAAAGGTGCACGTAACGTCGCAGCTCGGTGCCTTCGCGGCGCACGACGAGCAGCACCTTGGCGTGCGTCTTGAGGCCGGCCGCGCCGTAAAACACGTGCACGCCGGCGCGCTCCAGCGCGCGAGCCCAACCGATATTGTTTTCCTCGTCGAAACGCGCTTTTAGCTCGATGGATACCGCGACTTGTTTGCCGTTTTCTGCGGCGCGCATCAACGCACGCACCGTCTCGGAGTTCGATCCCGCGCGATATAAAGTCATCTTGATCGCCAACACGTTCGGGTCCTCCGCGGCGCGGCGCAGGAACGTCAGCACAGGCGTGAACGCCTCGTACGGGTGATGCAGCAGAATGTCCGCCAAACGAATGGCATCGAAGGGATCCGCGTGCTCGCTCAACTCGTGCGGCACGCGTGGCACGAGCGGCGCATCATGCAAGTCCGCGCGTGGGATTTGTGCCAGCGCCATCAAGCCCGACAGGCCGAGCAAGCCCGCAGTTTCGTATACGTCCTCTGCGTCGATCTCCAACTTTTGCAGGAACAGCGAGCGAATGCGTTCAGGCACGCCCGGCGAGAGTTCGAGCCGTACCGCGGCACCAAAGCGACGCTTGCGCAACTCACGGTCAATCGTGGCCAGCAGATCTGCGGCTTCGTCTTCGAGAATTTCGAGGTCCATGTCGCGCGTGACGCGGAACGGGTAACAACCGACCACGTTCACGCCCGGGAATAGATCGCCTAAATTGTCGGCAATCAGCTGCTCTAGCGCAACGTAGTCTGCCGCGCCCGCAGACGCGTCGTGGTTTGGCACCTCGATCAGCACGAAACGCGGCAAACTTTCCGGTACCTTGATGCGCGCGAAGCGGCGCTCGGCAGTGGCCGGATCCTCCGCCTCCACCGCCAGCGACAGTGACAGATTGGACAGAAACGGAAAGGGATGGACCGGGTCCACCGCGAGCGGGGTCAGCACTGGGAACACCGCGCGTCGAAAGTAGGCGCGCGCCCAGTCCAGCTGCGCGGCAGAGAGCTCAGCGAAGGACTTGATACGGATCTCTTTCTTGGCCAACTCTGGCAGCAGTTCGCGTAGCCAAAGCGTGACCGCTTCCTGGGTCAGACGCGAGACCGTCGCCCGAATGCGTGTCATCTGTTCGGCTGCGCTGAGGCCGTCGGGGGCACTGCTGATCGCGCGCGACTCGATCAGCTCGTGCAGGCCGGACACGCGAATCATGAAGAACTCGTCCAAGTTCGAGCCAAAGATGGCCAGGAACTTGAGCCGTTCGAGCAGCGGCCAACTCGCGTCCTTGGCTTGGTCCAGCACGCGCTCGTTGAACGCAAGCCACGACAGCTCCCGGTTCACGTACAATTCGGGATTGCGAAATTCGCTATCGGGCTGGCTCGAGTCGGAAGACATGGGTGGGGTTTACTCGCAGAGGGAGCGGTGGAAAGGAGAAAGCAGTGTCACGCTATCCCGAGTCATTATTGTCACGACTTCGCGACAGTTCGAGAAATCGCCCCCGGCATTTCCGAGCCCTGTTCCCGATTATGTCACCCGCTCGTCACACAATGGAACACCTCGGATCGCCGGCCTGGCTGGGCAATCACGCTGTTTGCTCGCGGCGCGCTGATGTCAGCTACGCACGCAAGCGCCAACGGAGCGTTCCAGGCGGTCAGTCAACTGGTGACGGCTCCGAGTGACGCCTCGCGCCTCGTGCTGCGCTCGAACTTTGGGCTGCTGACGACGCACGGCCGGCGCGAACTGGGACCGGCTTGGGGCTGTTTGCGTGCGCGTTGGGCAGTGATTGCAGCACAGCTGCGGCGTTCATCCCGAACACCTCCTGCTCCGATAGCGCGGCTGGCGAGAGCGACGCTTGACGCTGGGCGCGCGGGCGCCGCGTCGATGATCTGGGCCGCAGTCTCCGCAGGCCCAGGGGTGCGGGTCCAGCACGATTTGGTCATCGGGCGGAATGCGAGCGAGTGCCGCCCAAGGCGGATTTCAAGGTTTTGACTGGGGTCATTTCGCCACGCGTAGAATTGTGACTCGCCCATTTTTCTACAATTGCGGTCTATGGTGCGGGATGCTGCCGCGTCCGCACGCGCAGATCGTTCAGATGGCACCCCTGCGCACCTAGGTCCGACTCCAGATGCTCGAACGGCTACTCGATTTTTCACTCTCTCATCGCATCGCCACGTTCGTTTTTGCAATCGTGCTCTTGGCCTGCGGGCTGTTCGCGTT
>JBDTJC010000005.1:0-2659 GCA_039936055.1 Polyangiaceae bacterium
GCGCCGATTCCGGCTCTGCAAATTCTCGCAGCTCTCGGCATCGTCGAAGCGCGCTAGTGGCGCAGGCCTTGTGGAGTATCTGGAGGTCGGCCATGACGACCGTGGTCGCGCTAGGGTTTTCGTTCCAGAAGAGCATGGCGCTCCGCGGATCCACGATCAGTATACGGCAGCGATCACACCGGAGTCTGTCGCGCGTGTTCATCGCGCTTCCGAGCGTGGCAGAGGACGCGAGGACGAGGTCGGCGTACCCGAGCACCGAAAGCAAACGCTCTTGCCCGTACGCAGCGACACCCATCCGCGAGGCAGCGCGTACGAAGCCTTGCGCACGCCGCAAGCCGCGCACGTGTGTTGGATCGCGCCGGCTCGCGGCTCGCTCACGCGGCCCCCTTGCGCAGCACAGAGCGCTGCCAGGCTTCCGCGTCTTGCGCGGGCTCGTCACGCGCGGGAGGTACGTACGGCTTGCTCGCGAGCCACGCTTGCAGCGCCGAGCGCTTGACCAGCAACTTACCTCTCACGCCGCGAGTCACTTCGAGTTCGCCGCGCGCGGCCGCGCTCTTGATTGCGTCGCGTCCGACGCCGAATATTTCGCGGCAGTCGTCGACGCCGAGATCGTCCTCGGGTTCTAGGCTGCGCGCGATCGCTTCGATTGCGTCGGCCTGCGAACGCAGCACCGCGACCTGCGCGAGCAGCGCGGCCGCACTTGGATTTGTCGACACGGCCTCACTGCGCCTCGGTTGCGGGCGCCTGCGCGACGCGAGGATCGGGGATGCCAAGCGCGGCAAGCGCGACTCGAATCCCGTTTGTTACGGAGTAGGAGCGGCCACGCCCAGCGAAGTATCGGTCAACGGAGCGCGGGTCACACGGAACCATGCCAGCGACTCGGATTGTCGTCTGACGGTCAATTGCACGAACGGATTTTGCACGCACGACGCACCTCAAGTGAGGTTTGGGTTGGTCCGGTGCGGCGTGATCTTCCTCGGTCGTCCGCGCTAATCTCGGGCGGCCGTGCCCCGACTTTCGTCCGGGCTAGGCGTGTTCGTGTGCGTGTTCGAGTTCCGCTCTGGCAGGGTAGCTGCGTGTTCCGGCGCATCGTGATCACCGATTCCGCGGCATCGTGATCACACAAAACGGCGCATCGTGATCACGTTCGGCTAACGAGCCAGCGACGTGCTGCTGGGGTCTCCGTCCCCGACCCGCCCACACGGCGGGGATGGCAACGGAGAGATTACCCATGCACGTCCGCAGAGGGCTTCACACCAATACGCCGCCGCCGTCGACGACCAGCGACTGGCCGGTCACGTACCCGCCGCGCATGAAGCTCAAGTAGTGCTCGGCAATGTCGTCGGGCTTGCCGATGCGCCCGACCGGTAGCTTCGCCGCCGCATCCGCGAACATCTGCGTGCGCCCCGCCTCTGGAATGTTCGACCACAGCCCGGTGTCCACGAAGCCTGGGACCACGATGTTGACCCGAATTGGCGCCAGCTCCAACGCCAGGGCACGTGTGGTCGCTTCCAGCGCAGCGCAGATGCCCGCGCCGATCAAGAAGCCGGGCGGCGGTCGCACGCCGGCCGTGCCGCCTGTCAGCACGATTGAGCCGTCCCGCGCCAGGCGCGGCGCCGCAGCCTGAGCCGCAGCCAGCGCCCCCCAGTAGCGCAGCTCGAAGAAGGCGCGCGCCTGCAGCAAGTCCACCTGAGCGAGCGGGCCGAGCAACAGCTCCTCTCCGGCCGTGAACACCAGATGGTCCAGCGTGCCCAGACGCTCGAACAGCGCACGCACGTCGCTCGTCGAGCGTAAATTCAGCGCGTGGCCCTCGGCGCCGGGTAGCTCCGCCAGCGCATGCCGCACGCGCGCCGTCGAGCTCGAGACCACGACAACGCGCGCGCTTTCCGCGACGGCGCGCCGCGCCACCGCCAGACCAATGCCCGAGCTGCCACCCAGAATTACGATGCGTTTTTCCTTCAACATGGCGAATGCCTCCTGAGCCCCAATCTAGGGCGCCACGCCCCATGCGGCGAACGCATCCTTTGCATTCCATAGATGCTATAAAATCATCTATGGCTTCAGACTCCAGGTTGCTGGGCGGTCTCGACTTACTCGCAGCCGTGGTGGAGACGGGCAGCTTCGTGCGCGCCGGGGAGCGGCTGGGCTTGTCGCAGTCCGGTGTCAGTCGCGCGGTGAAACGCTTGGAAGAGCGCGTGGGCGTGCGGCTGTTCGACCGTAACGCGCGCGCCGTACGCCTGACGGATGAGGGTCGCACGTTTCACGCTCGGGTTGCCCCGCTGCTCGGTGCGCTAGCAGAAGCCGTGGACGGTGCGGGCGGCTCGGCGGCTAGCGTGCGCGGCCGCCTGCGCGTCAACTCGGATCCGTTCTTTGCCAGCTCGGTGCTCGCACCTCACCTGCCGCGCTTCCTGGCCGACCATCCGGAGCTCGAGCTGGATATCGTGGTGCGAGATCACGCTGGCGATTTGGTAGCCGAGGGCTTCGATGTGGCCTTGCGCTTCGGCGATCCGGAGTCCGCCGGAGTGATCGTGCGACGGCTGTTACGCACGCGCATCGTCACTTGCGCGAGCCCCAGCTACCTGGAGAGCCACGGTCGGCCCCGCCAGCCGCGCAACTTGGCAAAGGGGCACGAGTGCATCCTGTTCATCGATCCGACGAC
>JBDTJC010000006.1:0-9821 GCA_039936055.1 Polyangiaceae bacterium
GGCCTGATGAAGGCCGTGGACAAGTTCGAGTACAAGCGCGGCTACAAGTTCAGCACCTACGCCACTTGGTGGATCCGCCAAGCGATCACCCGCGCCATCGCCGATCAGGCCCGCACCATTCGTATTCCGGTGCACATGATCGAGACGATCAATAAATTGATCCGCACCTCGCGCTACCTCGTTCAGGAATTCGGCCGCGAGCCGACCCCGGAAGAGATCGCCGAGAAGATGGAGCTGCCGCTCGACAAGGTGCGCAAGGTCCTCAAGATCGCCAAGGAGCCAATCAGCCTTGAGACGCCCATCGGCGAGGAAGAGGACAGCCACTTGGGCGACTTCATCGAAGACAAGAGCGTGGTGAGCCCGGCGGAAGCCGTGATCAACATGAACTTGAGCGAGCAAACTCGTCGCGTACTGAAGACGCTCACTCCGCGCGAGGAGAAGGTACTGCGCATGCGCTTCGGTATCGGTGAGAAGAGCGACCACACGCTCGAAGAAGTCGGGCAGGACTTCGAAGTGACGCGCGAACGCATTCGCCAGATCGAAGCCAAGGCGCTGCGTAAGCTGCGTCACCCCAGCCGTTCGAAGCAGCTGAAGAGCTTCATCGACAGCTGAGGCAACGAGACGGCTCAGCCATCGAGACAGCTGAGGCAACGAGACGGCTCAGCCATCGAGACAGCTGAGGCAACGAGACGGCTCAGCCATCGAGACAGCTGAGCGCGGCTCAGCCATCGAGACAGCTGAGCGCGGCTCAGCCATCGAGACAGCTGAGCGCGGCTCAGCCATCGAGACAGCTGAGCCGCTAACCCCTAGCAGTGATGACGCGACGCCGCCTATCGGGTCACGTCCTTCTCAGACGCTCGGCCTTGAGCTTCGACTCGACGCCGGGCGTCGTCGTTTTTGACTGCCGATGCGGTACGCAGCGCACGCGCTGCGCCGGCCGAGCAGCCGATCCGCCGCTGGTTTGTCGGGGCTAACTGGTCCTCAAGGCTCCAGGCGGAGACGCGGGAGCGAGGCTTGACGGGCGCCTGCGAAGGGTGACAAAAGAACCGCTCGCTAAGGGCTTTCCACTTCGACTGGTGCTTACCAGGGGAGTCGACGATGAGGTTTGGCATGAGCAAGAAGTATCTCGCACGGTTGATTCTGCTCTCTGGAGCAGTTGTGGTCGCAGGCTGCGGAGGCACGGTGGCGTTCCAGGGCAAGCAAGCCCTGTCCGTCACGGGTACGCCTCCCCCACCCCCGCCTCCTCCTCCACCCCCGCCTCCTCCCACGCCCCCGCCGGCACCGCCGCCGCGCGTGGAAGTTCGCGACAACAAGATCGAGATCCACGAGAAGATCCAGTTCGCGGTCAACAAGGCCACAATCTTGGAAGCTTCCTTCAGTCTGCTCGACGAGATCGCCGGCGTGATCAAGAACGCGCCGCACATCAAGAAGATCGCCATCGAAGGCCACGCCAGCAGCGAGGGCAACAAAGCCGTCAATCTCAAGCTGTCGGATGACCGCGCGAAGTCGGTCATGAAGTACCTCGTCGATCACGGCATCGACAAGGCGCGCCTCTCTGCCAAGGGCTTCGGTTCGAGCAAGCCGATCGCGGAGAACGACACCGAAGAGGGTCGTGAGAAGAACCGCCGCGTTGAGTTCAACATCGTGGAACAAGACGTGACCTCCAAGAAGGTCGAGATCGACACCACGACCGGCAAAGAGAAGGTCCTGGAAGAGAAGCAGTCGACGGAGAAGAAGGAAGACCCGGCTCCGACGGACGACAAGGACAAGAAGGTCGCTGACAAGAAGGCCCAGCCGAAGCCGCCCGCTTTGAAGGGTCCCGCGCCGAAGGCTGTCACCCCCGCGGCGTCAAAGGCCGCAACTCCCGCTCCGGCTAAGTCGGGCAAGTAACCCGGAACCCCAGTCTTCAAGATTAGATTCGGAGAAACCAGATGACGAAGTCTTTCGGTATGCTCATTTTGCTCGCGCTCACCGCGGGCTGCTCGTTCCAAGCGCGTAGCCCCGATGAGTACCGGGACGCGACGCAAGCGCTGCTCGACAGCAAGGGCGCGGACATCAAGACCTGCTACGACGGCGCGCTCAAGGGCGCGGCGGACCTGGCGGGCACAGTGACCGTGCATTTCACGGTCGAAGCCGAGACCGGCAAACTGAGCAACATCTCAGCTGACACCGCCAAAACCCAAGCCCCGGACGTGCTCACGCAATGCGTCGTGAAATCGCTCGACGGCCTCGCGTTGGCGCCCCCGGACGCAAACCCGGGTGACGGCACGTTCGAGTACCACTTCGTGGTCGGTCCGACTCCGCCCGCCGAAGCTGCTCCTCAGGGCTGAAGTAGGCGCGGGTTAGCAAGGAAGGGCCGTCCGGTGATGCCGGGCGGCCTTTTTCGTTTTTGTGGGAGATTTTTGGGTTCGGATCGACAGCACTGTCCTGCGTCAATCGCGTTCCGTCGAAACAGTAGTATTCCGGTCCACTCCTCGGGTGTTCCGAAGCGGCTTCGCCGGCTCTCGTAGGCCCAGTCTCATTCACAGATCAAGACCTGGTCTTCCAAGACTTCTCGCTCGTTTTGGTCCCGGGCATGCGCTGACACGCTTCGCGCACGCCGGCTCTCCGCGAGCGGCGGAGAAGGCGTGCGGATGAAGGCGTGCGGGAGGAGAGTCGAGCGGGAGAAGAAACGAGAACGGGATTCAATCACCAGTCCAGGGGTGACCTAGCTTCTCAAGCGCGGCTTTGGCTTCAGCTCGGTATGGTGAGTCACGCGGGCCTAGGCGCAAGAACTCTTCCCAGTGCTTCACGGCTTCTGGCTTGAGGCCAATCGCGTGCGCTAGGAGGTTGTGCGCTTCCCACGCCCACCGTTGCACGGGGTCGTCGTTAGCCGTCAACTCCAGCGCTTTGGTGAGCTGCTCGCGCGCGGCATCGAGTTGGTGGTTGGCCGAGAGCAGCTTGCCGTAGCGGAAGCGCCAGGTGCCGTTGTCGGGCTGGGCTTGAATAGCGAGCTGCCACTCCGAGAGCGCTTGCTGCTCCTTGCCAAGGTCATAGTAGGCGTCCGCTAGCGAAGCGTGCGCTTCGTAGCGGCTGGGGCGCAGCTCCAGCGCCTTGTTGAGGTCGGTGATCGCGTCGCGCGCGGCGCCTTGGCGTTGGCGCAGCACTCCGCGCTGCCAGTACGCGTCAGCCAGGCCCTGATCCAAGCGCAGCGCTTCCGCCAAGGCGTGCTCGGCCTTGGGCACGTTGCCCGCCTCGTTGGCGGCCCACCCCGCGTACAGCTGATACTCCGCGCGATTCGCATCCAGCTCCACCGCGCGCTCCAACAGGCGCAATGCTTCCGCGAGGCGCGTCCCCTCGATCAACAACGCGCGACCGAGGCAATGATTGGTCTCGGCAGAGTTAGGACGATCAGAGAGCACTTTGCGCAGCAGCGCTTCGGCGTCTTTTTCGCGCCCAGCCGAGACTTTGCCGCAACCCACGCGCAGCATCAGGTCCGGGTCCTTGGGGGCCTTTGCGAGCGCGCGCTCGTACTCATTGAGCGCCTCCTCCGTGCGACCCGAGGCCTCGTACAACAGACCGCGTTCCAAGGCGAGGCCGGGATAATCCTTATCGACTGCGCCGACTCCGTCGAATGATTTGCCCGCCTCGTCGAACTTCGAATCGCGACGCAGCGCGACGCCGAGTTTAAACTTCGCGCCCAGATCCTCGGAATCCATGGCGACCGCTTGGCGGAACTCCGCAGTTGCCTCCGGGTAGCGACCTTGCGACAAAGCTACGTCACCGAGTGCTTTGTGAATCGCCGGTTGATCGGGCAGCTTCGTGCGCGCCTCGGCCAAGGTCTTCTGCGCTTCGTCGTTCTGACCTTGTTGGCTCTGCAGGAGTGCCAGCGCAATGTACACGTCTACCGTTTGCGGGTCGTCCGAGGGCGCCTTGAGCGCGCCGCGATACAACGTTTCGGCTTGGGCCCGATTACCGGAGGCTTCCAGCGCGCGGCCATACCAGTACGCGACCGGTACGGCCTGCGGGTACGTGTCGCGCAGCTTCTTGAGCATCAGCGTCGCGTCCTCGACGCGTTCCAGAGCAAGCTTGGACTTGGCCACGCCGATTTTCGCTGACAAGTCATCCGGGTCGGCCTGCGTGCTCGCTTCGAAGCGGGCCTGCGCTTCGGAGTAGCGACCGGCGCGATACAGCGCATCACCGAGGCCGTTCAACGCGCGGGCGGCTTTGGGGTTGATCTTCAGCGCCTCGCTGTACGCGGCCTCGGCCTGCGACATACGCGAACGCGCCAAGTGAATATCACCCAGCAAGGTCTGCGCGCTGACGATCTCATCCGGGCTGGCGCCGCTCGGGTTCTTGGCGATCGAACCGAGCAACTGGAGCGCATCAGCCTCGCCGCTGCGAGCCGCGCCGCTGATGCGCGCGAGCAAGATGCGCGCGCCCACGTGATTCGGATTTTGGGCCAGCGCGTCGTGTGCCGCCTTTGCCGCGGCGGTCGCGTCCCCGGCGGCGTAGCTGGCGCGCGCCAGCCCATAGGCGCTACGCGCGCTCCGCTGCACGGCGACCGTTTGCTGCCAAACCGCGACGGCCGCTTTCGGATCCCCGTTGCGCAGCGCAATCTCGCCGCGCAGGAAGGCTTGATCCGGATCGGAGGGCGAGGCTTGCGGCAAGCTGTCGAATAACTGCTTGGCCCGTGCAATCTGACCTTCCGCGGCGGCGCGCGCGCAGCGCGCGAGGGCGACGTACGGCGTGTCCGAGTACTCGGCCAACTCATCCAAGAGCACCGAGGCGCGCGCGTGGATTTCCGGATCCGCACCGAAGCGGAGTTCCTCGGAATAGCCCGTAAATGCCGTATAGGCGGGCAATTGTCGCACTCGCTTGGCCGAAGCTCGGGCCACCTCCACGGACGCCAGCGCCTGCTTGGCGGCGGGATAAGTGTCGCTTGCCATGTCCGTGCGCACCACCGCCACGGTGCTCGACACGAGCTGCGCGTAGTCACTCGCTTTGAGGCGGTCGATGATCACGTACGCGCCGAACGGACCGATGTTCGGCAAGAGCGCGAGTGCAGAGCCACCCACGACCAGCACGAACAAACCGGTGAATAACTTGAGCCGCGACTTGCGCTTGCCGGGGAGCACCTCACCGACGGCGCGGCCCACCGGCATAGCGACGTGCGTCGCCCCGCCTGCAGGGCCGCGCGGCTGATCCTCTTGCGGGATCGCGCCGAACTCCATGTCCTCCTCGCGGCGCGCGGGCGCGGCGTCGATGGGCATCTCGGCCTCGTCGCCTTCGTCGCCGAGGTTCACCTCGCCGTAGGCCGTACCGCCGCCGCTTTGACGAACGATCGCGGCATCCGGCGCGGGTGCGCGCTCACGCTCGCGAGCCGCGCGGCCCTGCGCCTGGCCAGGAGGAGCCCCGAACAGATCAGCCTCCTCTGCTTCGACCCCGTAGCCCGCGTTGCCCGGCGGCGGGGCGCTTGGCACTCCACCACCCAGCGGCAGCTCCAAGCCCCCAAAATCTGCGTGTGAACTGCGGCTCGCACGCGCGCCCGACGAGCGCACGGCGTCCGCGCCGAAGTCAGGCGGGAGGCTGTCGACGTGATCCAGCTCGAACGCTTCTTCGAAAGGTGGCTCGGACGCGAAGCCAGCGCCGCTCGACACTGGCAAGCTCGCGCCGAGTGCAGGCAGCCCGGAGCCGGAGGCGCTGGGCAAGCCCGAATGCTGGTAGACCGGCAACGAGCCACCCAACGACGGCAGGCCGGCGTTGCTGCGCTCGGGCAAACCCACGCCGCCAAGTGCAGGAAGACTCACACCGCGGCCGAGCCCGGGCGGATCGCCGCCCACGAGCGGCAACCCATCATCCAATTCGAAACCTGCGCTGGACGGACGCCCGCGCGCCGCGCTAAGCGATGGAAGGTCGACGCTGCCCCGCGTCGCGACTGCGGGCGGCGCAACGCTGCGCAACTCAGGTAAGCCCGTAGGCAGGGACGGCAGCCCGACGTCACCGGAGCGCCGCCCAGCAGGCAAATCCGGCTCGCTCGGTCGCGCGGGCAGATCCGCAGGAGCGAGCGCGGGGCTCGGCGCGCGCGCGCTCACCGAAGGCAGGCCGATGCCACCCGGCGCGCGCTCGCCCACCGCGGGCAAGTCCAGATCGATGTCCGGTGACGAAGGTCGCGCGGGCACACTGGCCACCGGCGCGCGCCCACCCGGTGAGGGCAAATCCAAATCCAGGGCCCAATCCAGAGCGCCGGAGTTCCCTGCGGCGCGGGGCGCTGCGGCCGCCGGAAGATCGTCGAAAACGGCGTTTTTCGGCGCAGCCGGCAGGTCCGCAAAGGGCTGCGGCGCGCGAGGCGCAGGCAGGTTGGAGTCACTGACCGCTTGAGCGCGCGGGGCGGCCGGCGGGGGCCGCGGCATGGCCGGCAGATCCGGATCGTCGAAGAGATCCGGTTCTGGCTTGGAGTCCGCAGTACGGCGCGGCGGCGTCGGCGGGGGCTTGCCCACGGGCGCTCCAGCGGGCGCCGGCGCAACACCTATCATGGTGCCTTTGAGATTTTGCGCGGGGCGCGGCGGCGGTTGCGGAGGAGCAACGCCTGCGGCCGGCGCGACGCCCATCATCGTGCCCTTCAGGTTCGCGGGGACTGCCGGTCTTGGCGGCGGCGGCACGCCGGGAAGCGCGCCGCCGGGAGCCACACCAACGGTGGTGCCGCGCAGATCCGCTGCGGGCTTGGGGCCAGCGAGCGCAGGCGGCGGGGCTGATTCGCCTGCGGAACCCATGCCGAGCGCGCCGCCGAGCACGACCGCATTGGGTCCTGTGGCGCGTCCCTCGCTCGGCGGATCGACCTTGAACGATGTGCCGCACTTCGGGCAACGCATCTTCAGCCCGCTGGAAGGGATGCGTCGCTCGTCGACCTGATACGGGGCCTTACAGCCCGGGCACTCGACTTTGAACATACCGGTGAACTCTTATCAGCACTGCCTGAAAGTTACGAAAAGCTCACGCCTTCGGCCGACCTCGGGCAGCGCCACTCCTATCGTTTGCCGTTTGCGGGCGCGCTCGTCCCACTCGTTTAGTGTTAGCAGCAACCGCGGTCCGTTGTCCCGGCCCAAAGCCCGCACCGAATTCCACGCCGCTTGCCTCGCCATCCGTGGTAGGGCGCGACGCAGCATGCAGCGCTCGACCGCAGCTCTCCTGGGACTGGGATTTACGGTAGCCCTCGTGGGGGTCATCGTGGTGACGCATCACGCGCCCCAAAAGCACGAGCCGGCGCCTACGAAAGCGGCGTCGAGTGCCAGCGCTTCGACGCGGCCAGCGACTAGCGCTGCCCCACCGGCCCCAGACGGCGGCGCACCCGAAGACGCCGGGGTCGTGGCGTTCACGGAGGGTTTCGAAAGCTTCCCGGACGGCGGCAAAGTGCCAGACCTGCCGGATTCTGCGCCGCAAGAGCTCAGCTTCGGCGTGGTTCAGTTCGCCTACCAAGGCGCACAGTTCGCTGGCAGCGACGCGCGCACCAAAGAGGCGGCCCGCCAGAAGGCGACCGAGATCTTGGAGCTCGCCAAGCATGATTTCGTCGCGGCCGTCGCCAAGGGCGACCGTGGTTCCACCTCCGATGCCGGGCGGATCCCGCGCGGCGTGCTGGAACCGCCAGTCGAATATGTGCTGTTCATGCTGAACAAAGGCACCCTCAACCCCGCGGTGATCGACACGCCGCGCGGCTTCTGGATCATACGCCGCAACGACTGAGCCCTCGTACGGGCTCGCGGGTAGGCCGCGGGTTCGTGGCTTGGCCGCGCCCAAGCTTGAGCTACGTGTAAGCGAAATGCGCCACCGCCCGTGCCCCGCTGCGCGGGTCGAGTGGCCGGATCCAATTCCGGCTGGATAGAGCACTAGGCAGCTCTGGGTAGGTCTGCCAAAGTCTCAGTGATTTCGCCAGACTCCATGTCGACTCCCAGCCGAAATTCCCAGGCCCAGTCGCCTTTGCAGGACCTGACGGTCGTGACGTCGGTGATCGCGCGTTTGCGCGCCGAACACGATGCCGCCGACGACGGCCGAACGCGTGCGATTTTGTTGCACGAAATTGGCGTGCTCGAAGAGCGCCTCGGAGAGGAAACGGACAGCGCGCGTGACCAACTGGGTGCGGTCAGCGCAGAACCCACGTTTCGAGAACCGCTTGAGCGTTTGATCGCGATCATCGAGCGCCGGCAGTCGCACAAGAACCTGGGGCGCTTGCTGGAGCGCTTGGTCTCGCTCGCGGTAAAGCCCGAAGAGCGCGCGCGCGCGCTGCTGGACCAAGCATTTTACCTCCTCGACCACGACGAAGACGTCGGCAAGGCGCGCGCGCTGCTTGAGCAAGCAACGGACGACATGCCGCGCGACGCCGCCCTGTGGCTCGTGCTCGAGCTGGTTGCTGGCAAACTCGGTGATTCCGAACTGCGCGAGCGAGCGCTGTTGTCGCGCGCTGCGCTGACCAACAACCCGCATTGGAAGGGGCTCTTACTGCTGTCCGTCGCCGAGCAGCGTACTGCGTCCGGGGATCATGAAGCGGCCGAGCGCGCGCTCGAAGAAGCACTCACGCTGGGCAGTCCGGCAACATTCGAGTGCCTGTGCGCGTTGGCTGAGCTGGCGCGCAAGACCGGCGAGCACACGATGGGCATGCGCGCTCAGACGCGCATCGGCGACGCGATTGCATCCGCGTTGAGTGATCCGGCACACGCTGATGCCATCGGCATCCCCAGCCATCGGCGCTCGCTTGCGCATGCCGCGGACGCCTGGCTGTGCGCGTCCGAGCTCGCGCGCCAGAATGGCGACAATGCACGCGCCACGGAGCTCATCGAGCGTGCCTTGGCGGCGGTTCCCGGTGACCCGCTGCTGCTCCGAGCACGGCTACATGCGGCCGACGCGCTGGGCGATACGGCTAACGCCGCGCGCGTCGCGCAAGCTGAGCTCGATCGGGGCGCGAAAGGTCCCGCTGCCGCCTCGCTGTGGCTGCGCGTCGCCGAAGCGCGCGCCAGCGAAGGTGACGGCGCGGGCGCTCTCAGCGCCGTGAATCACGCGCTCACAGAAGACCCGTCGAGCATCGCCGCACGCGCGTTGCAGTTGGACTTGTTGGGCATGGGCGAGGATCCGCAAGCCTTCGCTTCGGCCCTCGAAGACGCCGCCGAGAATTTCCCGAACGACAGCGGGAAGGCGCGTTTTTACCTGCTCAGCGCGGACGTCTGGGCGCGCCAGTGCCAAGACCCACAAGGCGCTCGCGCCGCGCTCTCGCAGGCCGGCATGTACGGAGCTGCGCCCGCGGTCGTGGCGCGCGTGGCTCGCTTGCTCTCGGCACTCTCCGAGGACACCAACTGGTATGAAGAAGCGACGCGGCGGCTGATCGCGCAGGGCGCGACGCCCGACGAACAAGCAGGGCTGTGGTTCGAGTTGGCCCGAGCGCGCGTGCTACGCGGTGACCGCGCGGCTGCCGCGCAAGCACTGAGCGGGCTCTCTGCCGCGCCCGGCGGCGCGTGGCTCGGCAACGCACTGGCGGGCTATGCGTTGGACCTCCTGCCCGAGCCCGCCGGCGAAGATCCGGGAGCGCGGCGCAGTTTGGCTGCGAACCCCGAGCCCAGCGGCGCCGCGTTGGCCGCGTTGGCCGCGGAAGAGACGAACCCCGTCATGGCGCGCGCGCTGCGCACGGTACTCGCCCTACGCGCCGTGCTGCGCGGCGAGGCCGATGCCGCTCGCAAAGAGCTCGAACAATTGCACACCGACAATCCGGCGGATGTAGTAATCGCGCGTGCACTCAGCACGCTTGAGCACGCGCGCGGCGAGAAGCTAGCGGCGGCCGCGGTGCTCGCGAGCACCGC
>JBDTJC010000007.1:0-8143 GCA_039936055.1 Polyangiaceae bacterium
CCCGGGAGGTATGAGCCGAGATCGACTTGGAAGGCCTCGGCCTGCGGCGGGCGCACGACAATGCGTGAGAGCCGCACTCCACGCGCATGAATCACGCATTGGGCCTTGGCCATGGATGCATGGGCCATGAGCAACAAAGGCCCCACCAGGCGCAACGCTGCACACGCCGCGCAACCCACGCGCCAGCGAAGACCCTGCTCTGAGTCCGAATGCGGCACCTCACCCAAGTATTCCGCACATTCCGGGAAGCCGCCACGGCCTTCCGCGTCGCCGGAAGTTCCGCCTCCGGCCTCCGCCGGGTCGGAACCGGCTTCGACGGGCGGCTGGCCACCGTCGATCGAATTCTGAGCGTCGTGCATGGTGGATGTCGGCGGTGGTTGCGCGGCAGGGACTGTGCTGACTGGCCCGCGGACGCTGAACACCAACGTTCGGCTTTGGACAGAAGTGACAGTTGCTCGGCGCGCGGGCGATCGCCAGTTCTTGATGCAGTCCTTCGACACGCAAGGGCCTTGCGTGCAACGACCGTGAGTGAGGAGCACGGTCTAACGCAGACCGGCCCACACGCACGGCGTCTTGTCGGCGCGCGACGCCATCATCTAAGCGGCGCGCGCGCACTCGGCCGCAATCCGGTTGACTGGCCAGCGACCCGCCCGTATGAGGCGCCGGGAGCACTAGAACAAGGGTGTTGCATCAATTTCAGCGGGCCTCGGTGAGGGGTCGTTATTTCGCCTTCCTGGTCGTCTTTGCCATTGTTTGCTGGGGCCGAGCAGCGAGCGCCCAGACGGCGGTATCGAGCGCGTATTTGGATCGGCTGGTGCGGCTCGCGCACGACCAGCGGCTCGCTTCTGACGAAGAGTGGCTGCGTTTGGTGCACTACCGGAAGGGGCTGTTCGGCGGCTGGGAGAGCGAGGTCGATGGCCCTCCGTTCTTCCTCGCCGCTGATGGCAAGACCGAGCCGGAGCACGAGCTCGCCGCGACGATCCGCGCGTTCTTCGCGCCACTACCCAAAGATCCCAAGCTCCAACACGCGCTGTGCCAGTTCCCTGCGCGATTTGGCTGGCTCGACGCATTACTGCATTTCGATCATGCGCAGCTCCCGCACGTCGACTGCAAAGAGTATCGCGAGTTCCTCGGCTTGCTCAAGCCGCAAGCGCTGACGCTGGTGTTCTCGTCCTACTACTTGAACAACCCCGCGTCGGCGCTCGGGCACACGTTCTTGCGCATCGACCAATCGCTGAAAACGGGAGACGAAGCGCGCGAGCTGCTCGACTATGCTGTGGACTATTCGGCGAACGTCGACACGGGCAACGCACTGCTCTACGCGATCAAGGGCATTTTCGGGCTATTTCCCGGCACTTTTCGGCGTGTGCCCTTCTCTTTGAAGGTGCGCGAGTACAATGATTTCGAGTCGCGCGACCTCTGGGAGTACGACCTCAACCTATCGAAGCCGCAGGTACAGCGCGTGGTCGACCACATCTGGGAGCTCGGCTCGACCTACTTCGCGTACTACTACATGACCGAGAACTGCTCGTATCAGATCCTGAGCGCGCTCGAGGTCGCTGATCCGCATTTGCGTTTGCTGAAGGGCTTGAACAAGCCCGTGATCCCCGCGGATACGGTCAAGGCGTTGTTCAAGAACCCGGGGCTGGTCAAGCGCATTAAGTATCGCCCCTCGAACCGCACACAGTTCCTGCAGCGCATGTCCAAGCTGACGGGGGCAGAAGAAGACGCAGTCGCGCTGCTCATGAAAGATCCGAACGCCGTGCTACCTGGCGCGTTCGACACCACGGAGCAAGTGAAGGTGCTCGACACCGCGCTCGATCTGCTGGACGTGCAGCTCGCTCGCGATACGGTGAAATCTCGAGAGCAGATGGATCAACCGGGCGCCGAGCGCCAGCAGGCGCTGCTCGAGCGGCGCGCCGGCTACGACATTCAGACGGATGAGCCGCACTACCCGCTGCCTGAGGACCAAATGCCGCACCTGAGCCATGGCTCGCAGCGGCTGGGCCTGGGCTCCGGCTACGATCACCAGCGCGGCTACTTTCACGCGCTCAGCTTCCGGCTCGCGCTGCATGATTTGGCTGACCCCGGCGCCGGTTTTCCGCTCGGTTCCGAAATCGAGTTCTTGCCCACGCGACTTCGCTATTACATCCAGTCGCCGAAGCTGAGCTTGGAAGAGCTGACGGTGGTACGCGTGAAATCACTCGTGCCGCTCGGGCGCTTCAGTCACAGCTGGTCGTGGATGGTGGAGGCAGGCTCACACCGCAACCACGACGTCGGCTGTGACCAATGCTACACTGGCGCGGCTCGCTTTGGGTTTGGCTTCGCCTTGCAGCCGTTGCCGTTCTTCACCTTCTTCGCGCTGGCGAAGACCGAGCTCGATGCGCCGCTCAAGTCCGGCTACTTGGATGTCTTCCGCCTCGAGCTCGGGCCGTACGCGGGCGCGCGCATGCGCTTTGGGGATGCCGCCGCGCTGCTCGTCACCGGGCAATGGGCGTATCTGCCGGCGCAACACCCATTTCAAACTTGGGATTTGGCAGGGCAGCTGCGCGTGAATTACCTCAAGAACTTCGCGCTCGGTGGCGAAGGCCATTTGTACCCGCGCACGCAGTCGCTCGAATTCATGTCGTATCTGTACTTCTAGGCTCCGGACAAAAGAACGGGCCGCGCAGCTTCCGCCACGCAGCCCGTCTTCTTCGCTACTCCGGAGATCAGCCGAGGTTCGAGCAGCTCAGCGACGAATCACTGGACAGCACGTTCACGACCGAGTCACTCACCTGCTCGTCAGTCGCCTTCGCGCTGCTGAAGATGGTGCGGAAGTTGTGCTGCAGCTTCACGCCCACGGCGCTGGAGCTGGAACAACCAGCGAGCTCAGCCAAGCTAGCGATGGTCTCGCCGCGGCCGCGAGCAATGTCCTTCGCCAAAGCAGCGCGGTTCGTCTGCACGAACACGCGGGCGCTTTGCTTCTTGCTCGGACCGGTATCGCAATTGCTGGTACCCGACGAGATGGCGAAGGTTTGGTTCGCCGACGTGCCGTTGGTGGTCGCCGCGAAGATCTGGGTAAAGCCAGAATCAGGCGAGAAGATCAACGAGCCCAAGCCGCAGCCTGCCGGGCCGTACTTCGCCGTGCCGGACGTCTCCGTGCCCTTCATGCCGGCATCCTTAGCGACGTCCTTCACGTCGTCCTTGGCTGCTTCGGGTGCGCTCTTGTCCGCGGGCGCGTCTTCCGCTGCCGCGTTGTAAGCAATCAACAACAAGCCGGCGCCCAACAACTTCACAATATTCCGCATCTGCCATCCTCCAAGTGAAAAACCCCACACCGAGCCTGTTCTACACGGGTCGTTGGCAACGAGTCAAACGCCGCTCCGGGGACCATTTGGCTGGCCGCGCGGCCCGTTTCGACACTGCTCAAACGCCCTGGAAAAGCAGCAGGCGAGCCATTGGCTCGCCTGCTGGCGCAAGCGTATGCAAGCGCCTGGAGCGAGCGCCAACGCGGCTCATCCAGCATCAGCGCTCGCGATGACTAAAGCCGCCGCGGGCGGCGTCCCGCGCGTAGGAAACCGTTACCTACAGACACCTACGATCGGGCGCGTGTGTCGCGCAGGCAAGCAGCGAGACCGTGGCGATCCGAACGAGTCGCGTTTGGTTCTCCTCATCGGCGTATCTACCGAACGTAGACAAGTAGCGGGCACGCGGATAGCTTGGAACGATGAGGGGCTCATCGATCGCCGCGGGTTTTATTCTGCTGCTCTCGTCGGCCTTCATTAGCGCATCGTCATACGGGGGCGCGGTTGGAGCGGCCGCGCGCGAGGATGCAGGCAGTGACGGCAAGCAGAAGAAGCCGCTGTCAGACGCGCAGATCAGGCAGCTTCTGATCGACGAATCGATCGCCGCGTACGACGGAAACTGTCCCTGCCCATACAGCACGGCGCGGAATGGCTCGCGGTGTGGAAGGCGGAGTGCCTATAGCCGACCGGGGGGGGAGGCGCCGCTTTGTTACGCGAAGGATGTCTCGGCGGAAATGGTGAAGGAGTATCGGGAGGGGCATCCGGGTGCGTGATCCCGTCACGATCGAACCTTGATCCCGCAGGCGTAGGCTCTTGTGAGAGTGCGCGAATGGCGCCGAGCATCACGACGATTAACGTTCCAACGTTCCAACGTTCCAACGTTCCAACGTTCCAACGGGGAGCCCTAGGCGACAACGCTCGTCGACTTTCACGGATCCGCGCCGAAGCGCGTTTCACCGAGGGCCGCGACCAGACGATGGCCGACGTCGAATTGCCCTTGAAAGGCACTCTTCAACGCGAAGAGAACCGTGGCAGCTAGGCGTCGCCCGCAGCTTGCTCACCGTCGACTAAGTCACCAAGCCGACACGGCGCCCCAAGTTTGAGGTGAAGACGGCTTTCGGATCGTACTTGGCTTTGCTCATGAGCCAGCGCTCGGTCTCCGGGTACATGGCGCGAAACATCGCGGCATCAAGGTACGAGTCCTTGCCCAGGTACACCCGACCACCAGCGTCGAGCACCATGCCGTCGAGGCGCTTCGTTAGCGCCACCGTGTTTTCGCGGATCGGGAAATCGATTGCCAGGGTGTATCCCTCGCGCGGAAACGACAACACCCCTCCGCTTTCCTTGCCTAGCCGCTTCAGGACGTTGAGAAATGGCAGCTCGCCCGCAGAGAAGATCGCGTTCAGGATTGCGCGCATCTGTCTTTCGCCGTCGGCAAACGGGATTACGAACTGATACTGAGTAAAGCCGCGACGGCCATAGCCACGATTCAAGTGTGGTCGAAGTCTAGGTAGCGATCGAGCCGAGTCAGACCGAGGACCTGCCGGCCGGCGTTGACAGCCGCGTCGCCGTAGCTTCGTCCGCACCCGCGCGCGACGGTGCCGTCGCGGTCGAGCCAAGTGGCCACCTGAGTCAGTGTTTCAGGCTCGCGAAGGTAGCAATCCACTCGCAAATTCGCACCCCAACCCCAAAGGCGGGTCACCGGGCGATGCGCCTGAACAGCGTCTTGCTTCCCTATCGTTAGCGCCGTCCCCGCATCCGTCACGATGCATGATTCTAGGCACGCGCATGACAAATGACCAGTGACAAGCGCCTTCGAGCACTCTCGACCCGTAGCAGCGGCTGCGCGCGAGGCCCGCTCGTGCTGCCGCTCCCGAGCCCGAATTCCAAGCCGAACCCGTCCCAAGGGCGGGCAGGCGTGGCCGCTGTCACGACCTCCGAGTCGCTCGGTGGCCCAGCGCAACCAGCTCGGCTAGCGCGCCCTTTTCCTCGTGGCCCAAAACCCCATCCCACTTGCCGATGCGAATTTGTATCCCTCCGAACCTGACCCCAAGATCCTCTCCCGATCCCCCACCCGATCAGCCGCTCCCACTCCCCATCCCGGCCCCTTCACCAATCAAGGCTGCATTTGTCCGGCACTGGACCCACCGCGGCCGCATGACGGCCGGCTTCAAACCGGTCAGCGCTTTAGGGGCAAGGTAACGGCGCAGAGCGCCGCTTGCGGACGAGGCACACGCTCAGAAAAGCCAAGCTGGCTAACAACGTGCCACCGGCGAGCACGAACCACAGCGGCGAGATCGGGAGCGTTGCCTTGAAGGTCAAGCTTTGGATGGGAAATTGGCTGGTGTTGGTGAGCACCAAGTAGTTGCCCACGAGGTCCGCCGTTGCCGTCAAGCCCGGAGGGGACGTCTCGATCCGGAATCCGTGGCTAGGCAGACCGAGCCGCAACTGCCGGTGTGCGCCCGCCGCCAAATCGTGAGTCTGCACGCTGAGGTGCGTGACCGTAGTGCGCGTTGCGTCCGCGGGGTGCGCCGTGGTGAACAGGGCGTGCGGCGGGCCATGCCACCAATGGACTGGTTCGGCGACGTTACCGACGATACGCATGTCGACGAGCGAGGCCCCGGCCAAGATGCTACGCTTCGTGGGGTCTAGGGGCACAACGCGCGCAAACGATTTAACGTTGGAACCAGAGCGTTTCTCGTCGCGGAAGACGTCGAAGAGGTGCACTGCGTCCCGCCGTACGGCGTCGTTGCGCGTCACGCCTTCGTTGTCGCTCGCGGAATAAACCCACAAGACGCCGCACGCTAGCATCGAGCCGACGAGCGCGACGGTGGTGAGCCAGCGCGCCGAGCGTTGCAAGCGGCTGAGCACGGCGTGCGCCCCTACGGCGACGAAGATGCACCCACCGAAGCTCGCAACGACCAGGAAGCGGGGCGCCACGCGAATACCATTGTGAGTCAGCGTTCGAATCGCGTGCCACGCTGGCCAAGAGCAAGACAGCGTGAGCCCCAGCGCGACCAAGGCGAGAGCAAGGAGCGCAAGTTGCCGTTGAGGTCCCTTGCGAAGTCCCCAAAAGATGCCCACGCCCGCAAGCAACGTCGCAACCGGTGAAAGCGCCATGGTTCCCTCAGATATGTCCCAACCTCCCACTTCGGCCTTGCCTGCGTCGTATGAAGTCACCGGCAAGAACGTCGACTTGGTAACGGCGTAGTCCCACAGGCCGCGCAAACCGTCGGTGAGCGAAAGCACGCCGACGTCTTCCGTAGGTCGCTGCATCGGCAGGGTTAGCCACATGGCAATCTTCGGGCTGGCGATCGCGCAGCCCAACACGCACGCGAATATCAGCAGCGGCAGCGTTCTTGAGCTGAGTCTCTTATGAGCCCGCACTGACACGAGCTCGAACAGCACTGCTAGCGGTAAGACGGGCAGGAACAGATAGGTGCCGACAAGAAATGTCGGTCCCAACAGGAACAAGCCGATCCACAACCCTAGGACGACGGCAGCAGGCACGCTTTCTCGCTCGATCACGCAACGTACGGCGAAGAGGAAACCTGGAAGACCGAGTGCCCACAAAAACATGTCGTTTCCGACGGCGACCTTCCACAGCATTGCGAGGCTGGTGACCGCCGCCACACCCGCGAGCAACGCGGCCTCTACACGAACGCGGCCAGTCAACCACTGCTTAAAGCCGAGCACACCGAGCGCAGCCCAAACGCCGGTCATCAGTCGCAGCCCGAGGGTCGGCCCGACTAGAAGGACCGCCAGCGCAGTCGGCGACAGCAACGGCCCTTCGGGATCCTGCAACAAGTACGAGCCCCCATTGATCGCGAACGAAAAATAGGGGAACTGGTGAAAACTGCGAACTCCCGTATAGAGAATGTCGGCTCGCGTCTCGGAGATGTACCAGTCGCCTCCCCGGCTTTTCAGCGCAAGCCAGAAAACGAACGCTGCACAAGCGAGCGCTGTGACCAGAACACCCAGCTGCACCGAACTCCGACCTCTTAGGCGCCGCATGGGTTGACCAAAAAAAACGTATCACTAAAGGCAACCCGAGCAAACAGCCCGTAGTGTGGTGCCGGTGCAGATCCAACGCTCTGCTTGGAGCAATTTCTTGGGTTGGAAAACGGCGTCGAGGAACGCAACATTGATGCCTCCGTCGGGGTTGCGTGCGGAGCGAAACCGAAATGCTTCCATGTCCGCGCGTCGCGGTCCTTTTCGGCCGCCGCGCTGAGCGATTGATTGCGTCCTCGGTAAAATTGAACTTGGCGATACCAAGCCCTCAGTACGGCGACGAACGAACCCTCCCGAGATCGACAGCCGAGCGCTGTTTCTCGCCACGACGCCGAAGGCAGCGCCGGCCGCGGCGCGCTTCGTGACCATCAAACCCCTTCAGTGCTGCGCGGGTGCACCTCGGTGATGGTCGCGGCGGAGACGGTCAGCTCTTCGTCGGTCACGCCGCCCGCTCTAATGAAGGCGAGGGCGACGGGTGAGCACCGACGGGTGGGCGCCGCTGCGGAGAGAGGGATTCGACCCCTCGGCAGGCTTGGGTTGCCCCCACCGTCCAGTGCTCGGCCCTGCGGGCCTGCGCGCTTCCTGCCTCCCCCATATTCCGTGCTCGGCCTCCGGCCTGCGCGCGGAATGGAGGGAGGCCGTCGCATCAAACGGGTGGTTCCAGACCGATGCGCGGTGGTAACCTTATCGAATGAATTCCGTGCAGGTCGCGACACTCGCCTCGGGGGCCCTGCCTCCGCTGAGCGCTCGCGATCGACTCGGGGCTCCGATCGACCTGACTCCGACGGGCGACCTCCTGGAGAGGATCGTTAGCGCGTGGCATCCAAAGCAAATCTGGCTGTTTG
>JBDTJC010000008.1:0-2753 GCA_039936055.1 Polyangiaceae bacterium
GCAGATCGTCCGCATAACGCACGGCGTACACCTCGCCTTGCGCCTGCCGCTTTCTCCACTGACAGAGCCACAGATCGAACACGTAGTGCAGGTAGATGTTGGCCAGTAGGGGCGAGATGATCGCCCCTTGTGGCGTCCCTTCCCGCGCTTCGTGTAGCGTGTCGTCCACCAGCACGCCGGCCTTCACCCACTTCATCAGTAGGCGGACCATGCGGCTGTCCCCGATTCGATGCTCGACGAATCGCTGCAGATGTCCGTGGTCGATGGTGTCAAAGTACGCCCGGATATCTGCGTCGAGCACGCCGCACAAAACGACAGCGGATCGAACCCCTCGGCTCGACCCGCTACGCAGGCTCAACCCGCTACCTAGTCAAGTACCCGCAGGCTTCGGCGCGCCGAAGATGCTCGCCGGGCGGCGCTTCTCCACCTTGTCTTTGCGCTTGTCGGCGTAGGACGGGATGACGACGCGGTGGCGCGTGGGCAGCTCGCGGCCATCGAGCGCGGCGCTGATCTCTTCCGAGTCCAGCGTTTCGCGTTCGAGCAGGGCCATGGCTAGGCGGTCGATGGCTTCGCGATTCTCGACGACCACCTTCTTTGCCACCTGGTACTGCTCCTCGACGATGCGGCGAACCTCTTCGTCGATCTCGCGCGCGGTGTCTTCTGCGTAGTCCGCACGGCGTGAGGTCATCTCGCGGCCAAGGAACACGTTCTCCTCGTTCTCACCGTAGGCGATCGGGCCGAGCTTGTCGGTCATGCCCAGCTCGCAGACCATGGAGTGGGCCAAGCGTGTGGCGCGCTTGATGTCGTCCGAGGCGCCGGTGGTGATTTCGCCGAAGATCACTTCTTCTGCGACGCGACCGCCCAGGGCCATGGCGATGCGCGCCAGCATTTGGCCGCGCGTCATGAGGTGACGGTCTTCGACCGGGAGGAACATGGTCACGCCCAACGCCGCACCACGCGGGATGATCGAGACCTTGTGCACAGCGTCATTGCCCGGCACGAGCTTGCCCACGATGGTGTGACCCGACTCATGCCAAGCCGCCGTGCGGCGTTCCTCGTTGCTCATCACCATCGAGCGACGCTCCGTGCCCATCAGGACCTTGTCCTTGGCGAGCTCGAAGTCTTCCATCGTGACCGCGTCCTTGTCCTGACGGGCCGCGAGGAGCGCGGCTTCGTTGACCAAGTTCTCCAAATCAGCACCGACGAAGCCCGGCGTACCGGCGGCGATGATCCCGAGCTGCACGTCACCCGCGAGCGGCACCTTCTTGGTGTGCACGGCCAGGATGCCCTCGCGGCCACGGATGTCCGGACGGGGCACCGTGATGCGGCGGTCGAAGCGACCGGGGCGCAGGATCGCGGGATCCAACACGTCCGGGCGGTTCGTCGCGGCGATGATGATGACACCCTCGTTGGACTCGAAGCCGTCCATCTCCACGAGCAGCTGATTGAGCGTCTGCTCACGCTCGTCGTGGCCGCCGCCCAGGCCGGCGCCACGATGACGACCGACCGCGTCGATTTCATCGATGAAGATGATGCACGGCGCGTGCTTCTTGCCCTGTTCGAACAAGTCACGAACGCGGCTCGCACCGACACCCACGAACATCTCGACGAAATCCGAGCCCGAGATGCTGAAGAACGGCACGCCGGCTTCACCCGCGATGGCTCGCGCCAGCAGCGTCTTGCCGGTACCCGGCGGGCCCATCATCAGCACGCCCTTGGGGATGCGCCCACCGAGCCGCTGGAACTTCTTCGGGTCCTTGAGGAAGGCGATGATCTCCTCGACCTCGTCCTTGGCCTCGTCGATACCGGCTACGTCCGCGAAGGTGATCTTGTTCTGGGACTCACTCAGCAAGCGCGCACGGCTCTTGCCGAAGCTCATCGCCTTACCGCCACCCGCCTGCAGTTGGCGCATGAACAGATAGAACATGACGATCACGAACACCATCGGCAGAACGATGGTCAGCACCGGAGTCAGGAAGGGGCTGCCCTCGTCCTTCTCGTAGGTCACGCGCACGTGGTTGGCGAGCAGCTCTTGACCGTTGTCCTCCGCGGGACCCACCGAGCGCCCGCGTTCGGGAGCACCCTTGCCGTTCGGGTCCTTGACCTGGAACGTGTACTCACGATCCTTGATCTGAACCTCCTCGATATGGCGTTGGTCGTGGGGCGCCTTCACAAGCGCGATGAATTCGCTATACGGCTTGTCCAGATGCGGCTGGCTCTCGGGATTTAGGAATTGCCAAATCGCGAGAAACGCAACAATCAGGACGACCCACAACAACAGGGTCTTGTGCGGTTGTTTCACTCTAAACCTCGGAGACTCGTGGCTAAAACTTCCCTGAGCATGCCATCCGAACGGCCAGACGTCGATTCCAGAGTAGACACGCTTTTCATATTGTTTTCTGGGGCCATTTCGGGTCCTCCGTAAGTGCCGCAAGCACGTTTGGGGACGCTCGTATCGGTTTTTGCCGCTAGGGGCCGGAAAAGACCGGAAACATTTCTGGCACAAACCGCCGACTCGCATGGCGGGCGGCGGCCGTATCAGCGCTTTCGCGGTCTCGGACGAGCCGCAGTGATCCGCGGTTCGAGAGTCACGGGATCCAGGCTGAGCTCACGCCCTTGCGCTAAACTCACCCGCGCAGAGCGCTGCCCGAGGGCTTGAGCACGCCCGACCAACAGACGTTGCGCACGATTGAGCAAGAGCGCAACGCCCTCGTTGTCGAACTCCGGGAACCGAGGTGACCGAAGGGTCGCGT
>JBDTJC010000009.1:0-25541 GCA_039936055.1 Polyangiaceae bacterium
GCCGCTGTTTGAGCTCTTCACTCAGCAAGGCGCATTCCTCGAACGCGAAGCGCAGGTCAACCTTGCTCGAGACCTTGTTCACGTTCTGCCCGCCGGGCCCCGACGCGCGCACCGCCGTCCACCGAAGCTCAGCTTCGGGGATCGTGAGGTGTGCAACAAGGAGCGGTCCGGACATCGCGCGCAATGCGAGGGGTGTCACGAAATCACGTCACGCGCCACGCAAACAGCGCAAATTCACTACTTCGTGAACTCGAATTCGTAGAAAAACGGGTCCGTGATGCCGAGCTTACCGACCGCCGCCTGAGCGCTGAGCAAGATCAGGTTCTTGGTGTTGATGTAGATCATGCCGTTCCAGTCCGTCTTGTCCGGGCAGTGCGCGGTGTAGTGGATGGACGAACCGCCTTCTTTTTCGACGAAGCCATCCAGCTTGAGCTTGTCGCTGCAGCGGCCCTGCACCTTCATCAAGAAGTGCAGCAATGACTTTTCGCTCGGCTTGTCCTTGAGCAACGGCCGCACACTCACGGTGTAGATGGTGCCATCCGGCGCGGTGGCGCTGCGCACCGAGCCTTCCGGGCCAGCCTTCTCGGTCGAGCCACTGGGCATGGCGAGCGAGAAGCCAGCCGCTGCGTCACTGACCTTTTCCCAGCCTTCCGGCAAACCCTTCGGGCCGGCGGCCTGCGTCGGTGACTCGCCGGCGCTGCACCTGGCAATTTCGCGAAATTTCGGGAAGCAACTCTCGGGCGCCACGTTCGCGCAGGTGAGGTCTTTGGCAGCGCGCGCACACTCCAAAGCAGCGCGCACTTGCTCCAAACACTCGGTCGGCGCCGGCTCGTATTTACTGCAGTTGAGCCGGCACGTTTCGAGCGCCGTCTTGCTGCACTTGGCCACGAGCTTTTCGCACTTGGCCATGCAGATCGGAGCCACCGGCTCAGCCTTTTCTGGAGCCGCCGCAGTCGCTACCGGCGGCGGCGCTTCCACGCTCGCGACTGGGGCCGCGCTCGGCGCCGCACTGGGCGGAGGGGCCGCGCTCGCCGAGTTCGTCGCGATCGGAACCTCAGCGCTGGGCGGAGCCACCGCGCACGCCACGGAAAAACCCACGCCTAGCCCGACCACAAAACAGTGCCTCCACGTCATGCCCGAAACGTAACCTATTTCGCACAATCCCGCGCAGTTTCGAGCGAAGGCCAGAGTCGGGCGATCGCGATCCCGCAACGCACCTCGCGCCACGGCGCTGTTTCCGAGCTCAGCGCGGACGAGCCGTCGGCTCCGGCGCGAAGCGCGCCAAGCTGAGCTCAGCGCGCGCCTTGTTCTTCGCTTTCGCCGCCAGATCACGTCCCAGCGTGTCGTGCTCGTCCAGGCCGTGCACGGTGGCGAGCGCGCTGTCGAGGTTCGCGCGGTCGTTCAGGGCGGCCGCAACCAGCGCCTGGCCGCGCGCTTCCGCGAGCAACACCGAGCGCGTCGCCTCATCGCGTGAGCCGTCATGCTCGGTTTCGGCGATCACGCTCTTGAACTCGTCGAGGCCGCTCGCGAGGCCTGCAACACGGTCCGAGCGCCCCAACGGTTCCGCCGCAAAACGCATGAAAAATGGCTGCGGAATCAGGTGTTCGAGCTGCGCGTGATCGAACTGCGGGTCGAACTCCACGAACAGCGGGCGCGCGTCCGCCAAGGTCGACATGGCGTACTCGCTCGGGCGGCCGCTGAGCGCGATCTCGCGGATCAACGGGGCCAACGCGGGCTCGCTCGTGAGCAAGCGCGAGCGCACATTGCCGCGCTCCAGGAGCGGCATGGGCACGACCACGATGTCCGGCCGTTGCCCGCGAACGATGCGCGACGCCAAGAGCCGCCACGCCACCGCCTCCGAACGCAGGAGGAGCAAGCCGTCCGGGGGCACGCTGGCCAGAGCGCGGTCCGTCCACACCTCAGCGGCGGCCTCGCCGCGGCGGTCGGCCGCGAACGCCGAGTCCTCAGCACCCACGAAAACCAGCGTAAAGTCGAACACGACCAGCAGCACGCTGGCCGGTTCAGCGAACGGAATGCGCGCTCGCTTGAGCGCCACCGCGCCGGTCTGCACCGCCAGCGCCGCGCACACCGAAAGCGCGACGATCGCCAGGAGTCGCAATGAGCCGAAGGCATCCGGCGTGAGCAGGCCCACGCGACTCACCGGAATCGCCAGATCGCCGAGCACGAGGGCGAACAGAGGCGCCACCGACCCGCGCGTCGACTTGCGCCACAGCCCGACCAGCAAGCCGCCGATCGCGAGCCCGAACGAGATGACGCCGACGTCAGTCAGCCACGCGCCGAGGGCCGTCACGCGCACGTCGGACGCATCCACCAAGGCCAAGCTCGAAGCGGAGAGCCCGTGCCCAAAGTCCAGCCCCGCGTGGGCGCCCAAGGGTCGGAGCAGCAAGGGCAGCAGCGAGAACGCCTCCAAGCCCACAAAACCCGCTAAAAAACCGAGCACCGCGCGGCCGCGCGGTAGCGACCAGTGCACCGCACCGAGCACCGTCAGCGCGAATAGCAGCACCAACGCCGCCGCGTGCGCCTCACTGAGCGTGAGCCCGGTGAGGGCGCCCAAGACGAACGCGATGCGCGCGTCCTTGCGCCGCACCGCTTCGAACCCGAGCAGCAAGCCCGCGAGCACGAGCGCGGTCGCCAACGGCGCGCCGCCCGCGACCGTGCCCTCGATTTGAAAACTCTGCGCGAGCGTCGCGGTAAGCGCCGCGGCGAGCGAAAGCGGGGGCGTGAGCCGCGGCGTGTGCACCGAGCGCTCGAGCACGCGCCGAGCGAGCACGTAAATTAGGTACGAGCACAACGCGAGTGCGAGCGCACCAACCCACGACGCGCGCAGCCAGCGCCCGCCGATGGGCAGCAGCGACGCGAGCTGAACCAACACCGTGGTCAACCGGCCCTCGGTCCCAGCGGGGACCAACCCCAACGCGCGCACGATCGGCAGATCGTCGCGCCACGCGGGCGCCGAGCTGGCCCGAAACACGGTCACGAGCATCGGAATCGCGAAAGCGGCCTGAGAGAACAGAGCATCGAGCCAATGCCGGGTGCTCGGGAAAGGGCCAGCGGACGCGCTGCGGGCCACGGCCGAAGGCGGGGGACGGCTTTCGAGGGTCACCCGTTCTCGGTGCCACAACGCGAGAAAACAGCCTAGTTTTCGGCACATTGTCCGCCCCAGTGCGGTTCTGGCGCCAGTTTGAGCGCCCCCAACCCCAAAACCCAGGGCGAATGAATTGAGCGGCACCGGTCGAAGCGCTAGAACCGCCGTCCTTCATCGGGGGATTCTCCCACGCCCGCTGAACTGAATTCAGCGGGGCCCCACCCCCGAGTTTGGGTTTGGGGCCCGACCCCAAACAGTATAGGACGACCTCTTGGCGCGCTTCATCGACGAGCTCAAACGCACTCACGACTGTGGCGCCCTGCGCGCTTCGGACATCGGCAAAGAGGTCGTGCTGTTCGGCTGGGCGGCGATCCGCCGCGACCACGGCTCCCTCGTGTTCGTGGATTTGCGCGACCGCGCGGGGGTGACGCAAATCGTGTTCGACGCCGACGCTTCGAAGGAAGCGCACGACATCGCCAGCGCGCTGCGCCCCGAGTGGGTCGTGGGTATCCGCGGCACGGTGCGCTCCCGCGGCGAGCAGTTCAGCAAGAAGGAAGGCAAGCTCGTCAGCGCTGCCAACAAGAACATCGCGACCGGTGAAATCGAAATCACCGTGCTTGAAGCCTTCGTGTTCAACAAGGCCGAAACCCCGCCTTTTAGCCTGGAAGACAACGTCGACACGCGCGAAGAGGTACGCCTCGAGTACCGCTATTTGGACCTGCGTCGTCAACCGCTGCAGCGCGCGCTGCGCATGCGCCACAACATGAACCTGGCCACGCGCAACTACCTGTCCGGTCAGGGCTGCATGGAGATCGAGACACCGTTCTTGGTCAAATACACGCCCGGTGGGGCGCGCAACTTCCTCGTGCCGTCGCGCCTGCACGCCTCCAAGTTCTATGCCTTGGCCGAAAGCCCGCAGTTGTTCAAGCAGCTGTTCATGGTCGCCGGCTTCGATCGTTACTTCCAAATCGTGCGCTGTTTCCGCGATGAGGATCTGCGCATCGACCGCCAGCCGGAGTTCACGCAGATCGACATCGAGCTCAGCTTCATCAACCAGGACGATCTTTTTCAGCTGGTCGAAGGCCTAATTTTCACGATCTGGAAGGCCGGCCTCGGTATCGATCTCAAAGAGCACTACCCGACCGGTCACTTTCCGCGGCTCAAGTTCGACGAATCGATGGAGAAGTACGGCAACGACAAGCCGGATCTACGCTTCGACTTAGCGCACGTCGACATCACGGACGTGGTCATCGCGCACAAGGGCGGCGGCGTGCCCTTCTGGGAACCGATCGCCGAGAAGTTCAGCAGCGGCGCCTACCGTCGTGACTTGCCCACTGAAATCGTCAAGGCGATGGTCGTGCCGGGCAGCGCCAGCATGTCGCGTACGGATCAAGAGAAGCTCGAGCAGCTGGCCAAGGGCATGGGCGCGGGCGGCTTGGCCCGCGCCAAAGTCGGCCCGGACGGCACCTGGGTGCAGTCACCGCTGGCCAAGAGCGTGACGCGCGAGATGGTGCTGGCCATCAACCAGGCGACCGGCGCTAAAGAAGGCGATCTGCTGCTGTTTCAGTTCGGCAAGACTTCGCTTGTGCACATGGTGCTAGCCAACTTGCGCGTGCACATCGCCAAGAAGCTCGGCCTCATTCCCGAGGTCGGCCACGGTGATGAGTGGAACTTCTTGTGGGTCGTAGAGCCGCCGCTGTTCGAGTACGACGACGAGCACAAAACCTGGGCAGCGGCCCACCACGCCTTCACGCGCCCGCACGATGACCACGTGGATCTGATCGAAAAGGATCCGGGCAAGGTGCTGTGTTACCGGTACGACCTCGTGCTCAACGGCTTCGAGATCGCGGGTGGCTCGATCCGTTTGCATGACCCCGAGGTGCAGGCTCGGGTGTTTGCGGCGCTCGGCATCAAAGACGAAGAGGCCAAGGAAAAGTTCGGCTTCTTGCTCTCGGCCCTGCGCTTTGGCGCGCCGCCACACGGTGGCATCGCGCTCGGCATGGACCGCATCGCGATGCTGCTCGCCGGTACCGAGAGCATTCGCGACGTGATCGCCTTCCCCAAGACTCAGAAGGGCACCGATCTGATGAGTAATGCTCCGGGGTTGGTGGGGCCGAACCAGCTCGCTGAGCTGCGAATCCGCACCGTTGGCGAAAGCTGACAGCCGGGCCAACTCGACTACACCGTCACCTTTTTGGGTTGGGGGAGGGTTTCCCCTTCTCCGCCCTCGACTTGAGCTTGAGTTGTCGGTGAAACTTGGGGGGAAAGTCTGATGAGCGCGCGCATCCTCGTTGTCGATGACAGCCCCACGATCCGGAAGGTGGTTGGGGCCATCCTTGAGGCGCGCGCGTATCAAGCATTGCTCGCGGTGGACGGCCAAGACGCGCTCGACTTGCTCGCAAATGAGAAGGTCGATCTGGTGCTGCTGGACTTCGTGATGCCGCGCATGAACGGCTACCAGTTCTGCCGCGAGCTGCGTGCCCACCCGGAGCTCAAGAATTTGCCCGTGGTGCTGATGAGCGCCAAGGGCGACAAGATCCGCGGTCAGTTCGTGCAGCAGACCGGGGCTATCGACGCCATCACCAAGCCGTTCGATGCACGCGGCTTGATCGCTGTCGTCGAGGGCGCGCTCAAGAAGCACACCGAGGGTCGCGGGCGTCCGGTGCCCGAAGCGGACTCGATGCCCGAGGACGAAGAGTCGAACGCGGAGAATCTGCGTCCGAGCCGTTCAAGCTTCAGTGAAGACCCTGGCCTGCGCCGCGTGCAATCCGCGCAGGAATTCGGCCTGAGCCTGAGCCAGGTCGTGGGCCCGGAACTGGCAAGGATCCCCGAGTTCACGCCCGAGACCACAGAGGCCGTCGGCTTGGCGATCCAGCGCGCGATTACGCCCGACAACATGGGAGCGTTGTCCACGCTGCTCAAGATGCTGACCTTCGGCGAGAACACCCGCGACGCGTTGTCCGGGGACATTTCCGTGATCTCGATCGCGGAGGTGCTGCAGCTCTTGGACCTGCAGCGTCAGACCGGCGTGCTCAGCATCTTCACGCGCCAGACTGAGATCACGCTGTACGTGAAGATGGGCCGTCTGGAGTTTGCCGCCTCACGCGGGCTGCGCGTCGAGTTTCGAATCGGCCGCTATCTGGTGGAGGACGGCGCCATCACCCGCCAAGAATTGCACACCGTGCTGGACAACCGCGCCGGCTCGAAGCGCCTCTTGGGCGAGCTCCTCATTCAGCTCGGCATGACCACGGAAGAGCACGTTCGGCGGGCCTTGGTGCGCCAAACCACCGAACTCGTTTATGAGGTCGTGCGCTGGAAGGCGGGGCGGTTTGCGTTCACCGTCGGCGTGAACAACCTGGCCGCTACGAAGGCCGCGCTCGGCATCGAGACCGGCGGCTTGGTGATGGAAGGCTTCCGCCGCGTGGACGAGTGGCGCATGATCGAAGGCAGCTTCGACTTCGATGAAGTGCTGTATCACGACACCGTCGCTATCGAGCGGCTCGGCCCAGACGCGAACCTGACTCGCCAAGAGCGAGCCGTGCTCAGCGCCATCGACGGCGAGCGCACGATTCGCGAGATCGTGGATCTCACGGGTGGCAGCTCTTTCGAGCTGTGCAAGATCCTGTACCAATTCCTCAACTCGCGGTTGGTACGGCGTCGCGCCGCTTGAGCCCATGGCGTCGCGTGCTGGGCTCCTGGTGAAGCGCGGCGGCGAACGCCTATTCCTCTCGGCACGTCTGGCTCGGCATTTGGTGCCGCTCCCGCGCCTCACGAAATTCCCCTGGGATTCCGCGCAGATGGCGCTAGTTGGCGGGGAACTCGTGGCGGTGGTGGAGTTCGGACCACCCTCCGGTGTGCTCGTGCTCTGTGAGCACGAGGGGCAAGCTGTGGCGCTGTCTGGATTGGACGCAGAGCAGGTTGGGTTTTGGCCCGCGAGCGACGCGGGCGTCCGTGTCGACGGCGTGAACGTGCCGGCACTCGATCTGGGCGCGGTGCTGGGGCAATTTAAGAATAGCGCAAAGACCGCAAAGGATGCCGCACCATGAGCCAAGGTTTCGACTCCGGATCCAAACCCGAACTCTCCGCGCTGCGCGGCGCCCGCATTCTCGCTACCCTCGACGCCGCGACGTCAGCCGCGGCGCGCGTCACCACCGAGCAACGCGGCGCGAGCGCCGCGCTAGGCCGCCAACAAGCCGAACTGGAAGCGGTGCAAGAAGCCGGGCAGAGGGTCGGGGAACGCGGCCGTGACCTGAGAAATAGCCTGCAATTACTGCGTGACTCCGTGGACCGCGCCAAACTCAGCGCCCTCAACGCGGGGCTCGAAGGCGCGCGTTTGGGCGACCCCGTCGGCAAAGCGCTAGTGGTCATGGGCGATGAAGTGCGTAACCTGTTGGCGCGCGCCGTAGACGCACTGGATGAGCACACCGCGCTGCTTGTCGAGGTCGACCGAGACCGCGAACGGGCGCACATGGATCTTGCGCGCAGCAACGACAACACGCGCCAAACCAGCAGCGCGCTCGGTCGCTGTAAGGAACAGAGCCAGCTCACGACTGCACTGCTCGCCGAAATGCGCACGGATTTGAGCGAGCTGTTCGGCACTGATGTGGAAGCCGCCCGCGCGCTCACGGAAACCGCGGGCCAAGTGAAAACTATCGCCAATTCTCTGCTGGATCTGGCGCAACGAGCGCCGCTCGGCGTGCGTGAACTGCGAGAGCTCTTGGGCCCGCTGTTAGCGCTCGTGCCGCGTGACGAGGAACCGCCGCGGTGACCGAGTCGTCGCTCGAACTCAGCCGCTTGCTCGCGGGCGAGATCGCGCGGCGCGTCGACCTGCTCGCGAACCCGAGCACCACCGAAGTCGAAGTGCGCGCGATGCTGCACGCGCTCAAGGGCTCGGCTGGCATGGCCGGGCAAACCGAGCTGGCGCTCGTGATTGGCCAGTACAGTCACCGGCTGCGCGAACGGGGCACGGCAGCCTTCGCCGACACGCGCCTGCTACTCGAGCACGCGCTCACCCGGCTAACCCATGATTTGCCGCCGTTTTCCAGCGTTTGGCCGGAACCTCCGCAGTTCTTGGGACCGTCGCTGATCGACCCCAAGTACCGAGTGGAGTATTTCACGACCATTCGCGATCGGCTGGGCGAGCTGGACATTGTTTTGGCCAGTACGGGTGATGCGCTCGAAGGGTTGGAGCGCGCGCAACGCGGCGTGCACGCCATGAAGGGCGCTGCGGCTGCGTTGGGCGATGACGTCACCGCGTGGTACTGCCACGGCTTGGAGGCGGCCCTGCGCAGCGTCCCGCGTGAGCCCGCCTTCGCGATGGACGCGCTCGTGGATTTAGCGCGACACCGCGCGCTAGTCGCTCTCCTGCTCGAAGATCAGGTGCGCGGCTTGGACACGCTGCGCGCGCTCGCCCAACGCCACGCCCAAGGTCCAGGTCACCCCAAGCCGCGCGCCCACAGCCGTCCCCCGAGTCGCCCGCCGAGCGCGGAACCCGAGCTGGATTCGCAGGCTTTTCTGCACGTGCCTGCGACCGCCCTGGACGGCTTTAGCGAGCGACTGGAGCGCGTGGACTTGGTCTACGACGAGCTGCTCCGCACCAGCGAAGCGGCCCGGCAATTGGCCAGCCGCCTGCGCGACATCGGCACGAGCCTGAGCGAAGCGCGTCGTCAAATCAGTAGCGCACCCTGCGAGCCGAAGCCCGTCGCGTTGGCGCGGATCGAGGTGGCGAGCCACAAGCTGCGCACCAATGCGGCTAACGCGGAGCGCGCCGCCGGCGTGTTCCGGCGTAGCGCCGAATTCTTGCGCGCGCACACCAGTGAGATGCGCAGCGAGCTGGGAGCGCTGCGTCAGACCTCGCTACACGGCTTGTTCGAGCGCGTGGCGCGCGCCGCACAGCGCGACGCAGACTCCGAAGGCAAGCGCGTCGAGGTCGAAATCTGCGGGCGTGATGTGCCGATTGACCGTAGAATTGCCGAACGCTTGCTGGATACTGTGCTGCAATTGACGCGAAATTCCGTGGTCCACGGCATCGAAGCCCCGGGCCTGCGCACGCGCTCGGGTAAACCGGAGCTGGGTCGGGTGACGCTGTTCGCCGAGCAGATAGGTGAATGGTTGCGCATCACGGTCGCAGACGACGGCCGCGGCGCAGACGTCGAGCGCATTCGCGAGCTCGCGGTCGCGGCCGGCACCGTCACGCGCGAGGCCGCGAACCGTGCGCAAGAAGACGAGCTACTCGCCTTGTTGTTCCTACCGGGGCTCACAACGCACAGTCGCGCTGATTTGTTGGCGGGCCGCGGGCTCGGACTGGATTTGGTGCAGAACACGGTGCGTCGCTTGGGCGGCACGATTCGCTTGCGCAGCCGCGCCGGCGGCGGTCTCACCGCCACCTTCGAGGTGCCGAGCGATCAGACCGTGGTGGAGGTACTGTGGCTCGAAGAAATGGGGCAGCGTTTTGCGCTCCCGGTGAGCTTCACGGGCCGTGTCGACCCCGCAGATCCCGGCGTAAATTCGCCGATTCGGCTGGCGCGCTGCCTGGGGCAAGAGTGCGCAGAGCCCGCAACGGTCTCGCTCGAACTGACGGTTTACGGGATCGCGCCAATTCGCATCGGGCTCGACGCCGTCGGCCAGATTGAACAGGTCGGACTGCGCGCGCTGCCCGAGATCCTCGCTGAGCGCGGCCCCTACGGCGGCGCGGTCCTGCGTAGTGATGGCTCATTGCTGCTAGCGCTCGATGCGCCATTGATCGCCGCTCGCGCTTGGACCCTACGCCCGACGGATGCGCCATGAGCAGGCCCGACACGCGGATCATCACCCGCCTACGCGCCGAAGATCTGGAAGCCGTACGCGCCATCTTGGAGCCCAGTAACCTGCACGTGGACATCGAGGCCGAATTGAAGCGCGAGATCGCGCTGCCCTGGTTGATTCGCGAACATGACGGCGGCCCGCCATTGGCCTTTTTGTTAGCCTGGAGCGTTGTGGATGAACTGCACTTGCTGGAATTGGCCAGTCACCCTGAACAACGACGGAGAGGCCTCGCGCGCGCGCTGTTGGTTGCGCTGTTAGCCCACGCCCGGGGGCAGCAGGCGCGCCTGATCCTGCTGGAAGTGCGCCGCTCGAACCTGGCGGCGATCGCGCTCTACGAAAGCTTCGGTTTCGAAACGACCGGCGTGCGTCGCGGCTACTATTCGGATACTGGTGAAGACGCCTTGGAGATGCGCATCACCCTCGACCCCAACACCGGGGAAATTTTGCCCGAGTCGAGCCAAGGCTGATGCCGTTCGTGCCGCGCGGCGCTTGGCTCAATGCACTGGCTTCAACAGCTGTGGCGCTCGCGTTGTGTGCGGCTTGCGAAGACCACAAGCTCAATGCTCCGCGCGATGCTGGCCTCACCGAACCCAGCCCGAATGCCAGCATTTTGCCGGCTCCTCTGGCCAGCGGCCTGGAGGCGACGGGGGCGGGTAAAGCCGGTGAGGAAGACGCCGGTCACCACGAGTCGACGCACCTGATCAGTGATGCGGGCGCGGAGGCCCCCGCTCCCGAGCCACACGCACTGCGCGAAGATCAAACCCTGCCCGGCGAGACCCCGCACGAAGCGCTGGGCCTGACGCTGACCGCGCGCTTTCGCTGGCCCGACGCCGCACCGCCCCCGCGCGTACCGGAACTCAATGCGGATGGCGTGCAGCGCGCGCGCGATGCGGTGGGCTTCGACGTGGTCGTCGATCTGGCCGGCGGGCGCATGCGTTTTGCGCTGACCTCGCGCGCGTTCACGCTACCCGCCGGCAGCGAGCTCCACGCGCGCGATGACTTGTACGGGCACGCGCTCTTGTGGCCAAATCGCGTGGTTTATACGGTATTTTCCGCGGGCGCTCTGCGCTCCGTGCTATCCGAACAACGCGCGGATGTCGTGCCGCTGGTGCGCGCGCGCGTGGGCGCCATGCCCGGGGGGTCACTGTTCGGGTTCACCACTGAACGCGCCGAGCTGAGCACCCCCACCGGCAAATTGGAGATCGAGCAGGCGCGCGCCGCCAACCCATTGCCACCCAATGCGTCGTGGGCGAGCGGGGCGAGTCTGTGTCACCTCTTGGTCGAGCTCGCGGACGCTTCTCCGACGAGCACGGTGTGCCGCTCGGATCTCGTGCCACTGCGGGCGGAGTACACCTGGCCAAACGGCGAGCACTTCGCGTTCGAAGTGTCACGGCTCACCCGTCGGAGCGATCTGAACCCAAGTTCGCTGGCTATGCCCCCAGCAAATGCCAGGTTTCGGCAAAGCGAGCTACCTCCGCCCGCACCCAACGCGCTGCTCTCCGACAGCCAGCTCAGCGACTTTCGACTGCGTCCCGCTGCACGGACCGAGAAGCTGGACCCAAACGCACCCAAGGCCGGCTTGCTCGTGGTCAATCACACCGAAAGCCTCCGCTACATCAGCGTAGACGGCGCGCCGGCTGCGCGCTTACCGTCCGGCGCCGAGCAGCTGCTGCTCGGCTTGCGCCCCGGCAAGTATCAGGTGGCAGCGCGGGACTTTTTCAGTTCGGACGACACGCTCGTGAAGGTCGTCGAAGTGCCCGCGCGCTTCGCACTCGGCGACGAGCCCGAGAAAATTCACTGACTCAGGAATCCAGCGAACGCGAGCCCAGTTCGTAGTCCTCCAGGCTGAATTCCGTGCCTTCGTAGCCGTCTTCTCTCATTTTGGCGTGCAGCGCTTCGGTCGCGACCTCGATCACTTCGAAGCGCGTGGAGAAGGAGAAGTACTCGTCTTCCGGAAGCGGCGGCAACGAAGCCAAGCGCTGCGCCAGAAATTCATGCTCTTCGGGAGCGACGCGCAGCATCGAGCGCGGCCCATCGTGCTCGGTGCCCGAGAAGACCGCGTCGTACGCGATGCCGATCGGATTGAACCACAAGAAGACGGTGGAGGAACACACCGACCAGTCGTGCACGTTGCTGGTCGGGACGCGCCAAAATCCTGATAAGCGACCACGCACGACCTCACCAAAGTAAGCGCCGGCCGCGCGCGTGATCAGCGGCGCGAGTTCGGGGCGCTCACGGATCGTCTCGCGTGATAGCGTTGCGTAGTGGTCGAGCAGCGGCAGCGTATCGGGCGTGAAGTCGAGGTCGACTTTGAGCGCCCGCCGCACGTAGTCGAGACAGGCCGTCACGTAGTCGGGAAGAGGCTCGGGAGGCGGCTGGTACTCGGTCATCGCTCGATCTGCTCTCTTTGAGACGGCCCGCGGGCATGCCGCGCTGCGGTATGGGGGGCCTGGCATTGCCCGAATCAAGGGAGCGATGCCATAAAAGACTGCCCTTGCCTGCGAATTCGGCCCAAACCAGGCCAATTGGCGGCGCAGAACCAAGCGGGCGGTGCCCAAGAACGGCGTTCCGCTTACGCCGGAAGGCGACCCGGACGAATACGCCGCCTTACGTTCTCTGGCGAGCGTGTTAGCCTCAAAAGTCTCCCATGCGACTCGGTATCTTGAGCGACATCCACGCCAACTATGAAGCGTTGAGTGCCGTTGTCGAAGCGTTCAAACGGGAAGAGATCGACAAGTATTACTGTCTTGGTGACACCGTCGGCTACGGCGGTTCTCCGAACGAGTGCGCGGACATCGTGCGCAACTTGGTCGAAGCAACCATCCTCGGCAACCACGACGCCGCCGTCGCGGGCCGCATGGACTACTCGTATTACTACGAGGCCGCTCGACACGCGCTCGACACGCACGCGCAGATGCTCTCGGACGAGAACATGTCTTGGCTCAAGGGCCTGCCGTACCAGATCAAGTTCGACGAAATTGGTGTGCACTTGTGCCACGGTTCGCCGGTGCGTCTGGAAGAGTTCGAGTACATCTTCGCGCCCGAGCAGGCGCGTGAGTGTTTGCCGATTTATGACGAACTCGGCCACATCACGCTGATCGGCCATTCGCACCTGTGCAAAGTGTTCGCCCTGACCAAAAATACGGTCGAGGAGCTACCGCCAATCGACTTCGAGTTGCAGCCTGACCGGAAGTACATCGTCAGCGTAGGCTCGGTCGGCCAACCCCGTGACTACGACAACCGCGCCAGCTACACGCTGTACGACTCGGATCGCAAACGCTTCGAGTTCAAGCGCGTCGAATACGACATCGAGACCGCCGCGGACAAAGTCCTGCGCGCGAAGCTCGAACGCAACTTCGCGCATAGATTATTTATTGGGGTGTGAGTTCAGGCGGGTTGGCGAGGCCAGCTTGAGTGTTGTGTTTTTGCCCAGTCGTGCGCTGTATCGTGGTGGCCGATCCGCCTGCGGGTTGAGATCGCATGCGCCTGGTCGGTCAGCTTTCGTTGGCTTCGCCTCTCAGTCGCAGATCGTGATCTGGTCTTCCAAGACTTCCTATTGGGGTGTGAGTTCAGGCGGGTTGGCGAGGCCAGCTTGAGTGTTGTGTTTTTGCCTAGTGGTGCGCCGCACCGTGGTGGCCGATCCGCCTGCGGGTTGAGATCGCATGCGCCTGGTCGGTCAGCTTTCGTTGGCTTCGCCTCTCAGTCGCAGATCGTGATCTGGTCTTCCAAGACTTCCGGGCTCGTTTTGGTTCCGAGCGCGCTGCGCAGGGTGCCTTCGGAGAGGCTGCGCAGGGTGCCTTCGGAGAGGCTGCGCACGGTGCCTCGCGAGAGGGTGCGTGCAGCCTCCCCAAATCTTCACTGAGCGATGGACCACTCGGTCGCGGTGGGTGTGTCACAGAGGGTGACGCCGAGCGCGAGAAGCTCATCGCGAATCGCGTCGCCCGCGGCGAAGTCTTTGTTCTTCCGCGCGTCGGCGCGGCCAACGACTTTGGCTTCGATGGCTTCGGGTGTGAGCCCGCGCAGCGCCATGCGACGAACCTTCACTCGTTCGAAGTATTCCTCAGGCGTCGCGTGTAGCAGCCCGAGGTCACGCGCGAGCTTGCCGATGGCCATCAGCGCGAGCCGCGCGAACACCCCAGCTGCACCCTGAAAAATGGCGTCTTTCCTGCGCCTTTTGGCCAGGTCCGAGACCTCGTTCGAGGCCTGCGCCATCTCACCGAGCGCGGCGAGCGCGACCGGCGTGTTCAAGTCATCGTCGAGCGCTGCGTCGGCCGCGGCCTCGGCTTTTTCGACGCGCTCGAGAAATGCCGCGAGCTCCGGGGGCTGCTTTGCGGGGGCCGTCAGGCCCGCGGCAACCAAATCTGTCAGACGCCGCAACGCGCCATACACGTAGTCCACGCGACGCTCCGCTTCATCAACGCCCGGGAACACGACGCGACCCGACGGCAGCGATTCGGTATCGAACTGGAGCGGCCCGCGGTACTGCGCACCCAGCAAAAACCATCGAAAACCCTCGGCGTCGTTGCGCTCCAGCACATCCCGCACGGTCACGAAATTGCCGAGGGATTTGCTCATCTTCTCTTTGTCGACGTTCACGAAACCGTTGTGCATCCAGAGCTTGGCCAGCGGCCCTTGCCCGGGGTGCGCGGCCTCACTCTGCGCGACTTCATTTTCGTGGTGCGGGAAGATCAGGTCCATGCCACCCGCGTGCACGTCGAAGCCGTGGCCCAGGTAGTGACTGCACATCGCCGAACACTCGATGTGCCAGCCGGGCCGACCGCGACCCCACGGGCTTTCCCAACCCCACTCATCGGAACCGCAGCTCTTCCACAGCGCAAAATCCAGCGGATCCTGCTTGGCTCCGTCTTTTTCGACGCGCGCACCGGCGATCAGATCGTCGATCTTGCGGCGTGACAACTTGCCGTACTCTTCGAACGAGCGAACAGAGAAGTAGAGATCCTTGCGCCCGGGTTCAGGCTCGATGGCGTACGCGCTGCCGTTTTGGAGCAGCGTACCGCACAGGTCGTAGATCTCTTGCAGGTGGTCGCTGACGCGCGGTTCGTGGTCCGGCGCCAAGCACCCGACCTCACGCATTTGGTCTTGGTATACCGTAGCCATGCGGCGCGAGAGCTCGAGCGGGGCTTCGCCGTTTTGCTCAGCGCGCGCGAGGATTTTGTCGTCGACATCCGTGATGTTTCGCACGTACGTGACTTGGTGACCCTTGTTGCGCAAGCGGCGAACGAGCAGGTCCGGAGCGAGCGCCGCACGAGCGTGGCCCGCGTGTGGCACGTCGTAAACCGTGGGCCCGCAGCAGTAGATGGTGACGCGATCGCCCTTCGGAGCAAGTTCGTCGGTCGTGCGCGTGAGCGTGTTGTAGAGCCGCGGAAACGAAGTCATAGACGATTCGATTGTACCTGCACCGGCAGGCGGTGAAACCACTAACGCCAGGAATCCCAGCGCCCCGGGCCCGGCCCAGGCAAACCCGATCCGCCCGGCGCTGGCGGCAGTCCGAAACGACCACCTGAACGCACGTGACGAAAGCTAGTGAAGCGCGAGACTTCCGCGCGCTCACGCCCCAGCATGAACGGGCGGACGGCGAGCACCCCGCCTAAAAACCCGCCCACGTGCTCGGCATAGGCGACCCCACCGGCTGACTCCAAACCCAGCGCGTGCAAGCCACCGGTGAACTGCAGCAGCGCCCAGAAGCCGATAACGACCCAGGCGGGCAGGACCATGAAGAAGAACCCCATGAACACGGTGACGGGCACGCGCGGGTAGAGCACCAAGTACGCGCCGAGCACGCCTGCGATGGCGCCCGACGCGCCGACCACGGGGAATTGGCTGGTTGGTCCGGTGAGCACCTGCGCGGCCCCCGCACACAACCCGCACGCCAAATAGAACACGACGTAGCGACCGTGACCGATGGCGTCCTCGACGTTGTCCCCAAAGATCCACAAGAAAAGCATGTTCCCGGCGAGGTGACCGATGCCACCGTGCATGAACATGCTGGTCAGCATCGTGAACGCCTCACCCGCTGGGTCGGCCGCGAAGCGCGCGGGAACGAGTCCGTAACCGGCGACCACATACGAGTCACCGTGGCGGGAGAGCAGCCACGATTCGAGCGCGAAGCAGAGCACGTTGAGCACGATCAAGGCGTAATTGACGTACGGCGTGGTCCGCGTCGGGTTCTGGTCGCTGATCGGGATCATCGGCGCGACACTTTAGCCTGAATCCGCCCGCCAGCCCGGCCCGACCTCACGCGCCCGATTCCGCTCGCAAAGGTTAATGCTAAGGTCCGCCGTGTCTATGTCGAGACGCCCACATTTGCGCGGGTTTCAGGTCGCTCTCTTGGTTCTGGGGGTAGGCGCGGGGAGCTTGTCACTCTCCGGGTGCGCCTCGTCCGGCTTCGATGGCCGCGTCTATCACGACGAGAGCATGCGTTTTCGCGTCGGCCCGGTCCCGAGCACCTGGCGCGGCATCACGGTCGACGACACGAGGCTGGCCTTCCGCGACGACTCGCAGAACGCCACCGTCGCACTCAACGGTCGCTGTGGGGTCGACGGCGATGACGTACCGCTCGCCTCCCTCACGCAGCACCTCTTTTTGCAATTCACCGATCGTGAACCGATTGCTCGGCAAGCGCTGACCGTGGACGGCCGCGGAGCACTGCGCACCGAGCTCAACGCCTCGCTGGACGGCGTAAAGAAACGTTACATCGTGTACGTGCTGAAGAAGGACGGCTGCGTGTACGACTTCATGTACATCGCCGCGCCCTCTGACGTGCCCTCTGGCGCGAGCGCCGAATTCGAGCACTTCGTGCAGGGTTTTTCGACGCTCGAGTGAAGGATGGAGATCGCTTCCTCGCCCAGCAATCCGCAGGCCTCCGAACCCGGGGGCCGCATGAGCATGACGCCCAGCCTCCTGCCGCCGCCGCCGGAGCCGAGCTTCGTCTCGAAGTGGAGCGACCGCACGCTGGCCTTCTTCGGCCATTTGGGCGTGCTCTCGTTGATGCTCGTCGGCAGCATTCGTGCCGGGTTTCGCCGTCCCTTCGAAGGCCGGGCAATCATCAAGCAGATGGAAGATCTGGGCGTCGCGTCCGTCGGCATCGTGGTCGTGACCAGCGTGTTCATCGGCATGGTGATGGCCGTGCAATTTGCCTTCGGTCTGCAAAAGTTCGGCGGCTTGGAGTACGTGGGGCGCGTCATTGCACTGAGCTTCGCGCGTGAACTCGCGCCCACACTCACGGCCGTGATCGTCGGCGGCCGCATTGGTTCCGGTATGGCGGCCGAGCTAGGATCCATGGCCGTTACCGAGCAAATCGACGCGATTCGCGCGCTCGGCGCGGACCCGCTGAAGAAGCTGGTCTGGCCGCGGCTCTTGGCTTCTGTGATCGTGATCCCGATTGTGGCTGCGTTCTCGCTCGTGCTTGGCTTCGCCGGGGCGATGCTGATCACCGATCTTCAATTCGGTATCCCAGCCGCGTTTTTCTTCCGAAGCGCGCTGTCCGCGGTATCGATGACGGATTTCGCAGCGGGCATGATCAAGACGCCCGTCTTCGGCGCGATCATCGCGCTCGTCGGTTGTCATTTCGGGATGACCACCAAAGGCGGCACCGCAGGCGTGGGCAACAGCACCACACGCACCGTCGTGGTGATCTCGATCGCGATTTTGATCGCGGATTTTTTTCTGACCAAATTCGCGATCATCATTTGGCCTCAGGCCTAATTCTGACTGCGTCGCGCGCCGAAACCTGAAAAAGTCGTGGTCCCTCAAAGCTGTTGACGACTCGGGAGGGATGCTAAGGTTCCGTCACCTTGGGAAGCACGATCATGAGCACACAACGCGTCTTCACGATCTCAGAGGTCAACGCGCTGATTCCGGCGCTCTCTTCGCTGGTCGGTGACCAATTGCGCGAGCAAAGTGAGATCGAGCACGGCCTGGCCGAGCTCACCCGCCTCTCGGGCACCACGCCCCATTCGCTTGAGGCCGGCGCTGACGACCGGAAAGACGTGCTCAAGCTGAAGCGGGATCTGAAGACCCGCATCGAGCACTACGAAGCTGGCTGGCAGCGCGTGAAAAGCCTCGGCGGCGTGATCAAAGACCCCCAAATCGGCTTGGTGGATTTCTACGGGCAGGTAGGAGAAAAGCTGGTCTGGTTGTGTTGGCGCTATGGCGAAGACACGCTCGGCTACTATCACGACCTCGAATCCGGCTATCCGGGCAGGCGCCCGCTCACGGTTGAAGTACGCCGGCACCTGCTGAACTAGTGCACCGCATGTGATGTACCATCAACAATCGCATGCGATTGTCCGCTTCGCGGCATGCGGTTCACCGTCGCGAGGGTCTGTCTCACCGGGGCTTTCGCCCCGGAACCCCACGCCTGCTTCGCAGGCTGCAAGGGCCGCGCAACGGCCCAATACTTCGCGTCAACTCACTTGCGCTGAACTAGACTCAGAACCATGCCCGTCGATCGAGAAGCCGCAGCGCGCGCCATTCGCGACTTCCTGTTGGCGCTCGGGTTCGACCCCGAACAGCATGCGGATCTAGCGGAAACTCCGCAGCGCGTGACCGAAGCCTTCGCAGATGATCTGCTGAACGGTCACGCGGTAGACGTAACGGAGCTGCTGCGCAAAGGGTCGTGTGAAGCCTCCAGCGCCGCAAAGGGTGGCCCGGTAGCGGTGACTGAGATCGCCGTGGCCACGGTTTGCCCTCATCACTTGCTGCCCGCGCTGGGCGTCGCCCACGTGGTCTATTTGCCGGGCGTCACGCTGCTCGGCATCGGCACCATCACCGCCCTGGTAGACGCCTTCGCGCGGCGCCTCACGCTGCAAGAAGCCATCGGACAAAACGTGGTCAGCGCGCTGATGGAGCACGCCGGCGCGCGTGGCGCGTACTGTGAGCTCGTGCTCGAGCATTCGTGTTTGCGCGCGCGCGGTGAGCGCCAAGTGAGCGCGGTAGTGCGCAGCTCGGCGCGCGCCGGTGAGCTCGCCGGGCGCGACGCTGTGACTGAGATTGCGCTCGCCCTAGGCCGCGCTCCGGGCGCGGCGTGACGCGCGTTCTGATCACCGGTGCTAGCCGAGGTATCGGGCGCGCCACAGCGCTCGCCTGCGCAGCCCGCGGCGCACAGCTCGGCTTACTCGGCCACGCCTCCGCGGAACAAACGGAGGTTGTTCATTTGTGCCTAGAAGCCGGCGCAAAACGCGTGCTGGAGCTGCCGGCGGACGCGGCCCAGGCGGAAGAGCTGGAGCGCGCCGCGCAACAATTCCTGAGCACGCTCGGCGCCCCGGACGCCCTCATTCACAACGCCGGCATCGCCGGCCGCACGAGCATCGAAGCAACCACATTGCAGTCGTGGCACGAACACCTGAGTGTGAATCTCACGGCTCCCTTCGTGCTCACGCGCGCGTTGCTACCGGCAATGCGCGCGCAGAAGAGCGGGCGCATCGTGTTCGTGGGCAGCATTTCTTCCACGCTCGGCACCGCGAAACTGTCCGCGTACTGCGCCACCAAATGGGGTGTCGTCGGCTTCATGAAAAGCCTGGCCGCAGAGCTCACGGACAGCGGGCTGATGACGTGCGCCGTACTGCCCGGCTCGGTGGACACCCGCATGCTGGAGGGCAGTGGCTTTCCACCGCGCATGAGTCCGGGAACAGTCGCCGAAACTCTGCTGCACTACGCCTTCGATGCGCCACTCGCCCACAACGGCTCGAGCATCGAAATGTTCGGCGTCTGACAAATCGGGCACTCGCGGTCCAGCATCGCACCTCGCGCCCGGGCCGAAGTTCCGGGCGCGCTCCGCGCACTGAAATTGAGCGGGCCCGCCACACCCGCTATTCTCTACCGTTGCTCCCTTCCGGGCCTGGCGGGGTTCAAGTTGCGCTGTCGGCGGACCCACAGATTCAGTGACGAACGAGGGCATAGCGCAGGCCTGCGCGCTTGCCAAGCACGCCTCTCGCGAAGCGCCGTCAATCCGGGCTACATTTCCGGTTGGCTCGGGTTTTCCCGAGGCGGTCGGTGCATGAGCGAATCCCAACGACCAAAACCAGCAGCGCCCCAGTTCGAAGTCCCCGACCTCGAAGTCGAGCCAATGCCGCGCTCACTCCGGCAAGCAGCCCCGGCCGCGCCATACAAGGGCAGCGGCTCTAGCGCGCCCGACTTGTTCGACGAGGACCCGTTCGACGCCGGCGGCAGCCTGAGTCTCGAGCTCAACCAACACGCGACACCGGGCGTGGTCGACTTCGGTAGCTCAATCGACTTTGGTGCTAGCGGCGGGTTCGAGCTCGAGCCCGCCGGTCCGCCGATTGCGCACGACAGCGCGCCACACTCGGAAGTCACGCGCCACACGGGATCAGATTCGAACCCGCAGGCCAGCGTTGTCTGGCCGTCCGGGCGGGCGCCCGACGCCGAAGCGCTGACCATCGACCCGGGCGAGGTTGCGATCCTGGCAGACTACGGGGTCGCGCCTCACAGCGTACACCTCAGCCCGGCTTATGCGTACCGCGTGTTTACGCGTCAACGCGAACTCAAGCACCAGCTCGCAGCGTTGTGCGCCGCGCGCGACCGCGCCGAGCTCGAACGCGAGGCCACGCTGGCGGAATTGGCGCGCACAGTGCGCCCGGTCGCACAACAAATCGACGCTTTTCGGCGCTTTTTAACGCCGCTCGTCGAGCTGGAACAGGTCGCGAGCCAGCGCGGGCAAGCCCTGTCCTCGGTCAACGCCGAGCTCGGCGCGCACAGCGCCAACTTCGACGCCGAGCTGACGCAGATCGAAAAGCTCATCATGGCGCAGCAAGCCGTCGAGCAAGAGGCGGCCCGTGTACTCAGCGAGCGCGAGCAGCTCGCGCAGCGAGCCGAGGCCAAGCTCAAACGAGTGCACATCGAGATCCGCGCCGTCACGCACGTGGCCGAGCAAAAGCTCGGACCGCAGGGCGGACAAGTCCCGGAACCCGAAGCCGGCCAGCTGATTGCCTTGCGGCAGCGCGCCGAAACCATTCAACCCGAGGTGACGCTCGCGCTAGCCGAGCGCGATCAGGCCAAGCTGGGACTGGGCCAGGCCCGCGGTAAGCTAGACGCGCTACGCCAAGCCGAGCGCACGGCAGCGCGCAAAAAGCAGGCGCTGGGTGAGCGTTATCGCGAAGAATTGCAGGCACGCAGCGCCGGCCTGAGCGAAAGCGAGACCCAGCAGCGCGCGGCGCTCGCAGAGGTCGGCCGCGCCGTACTCGCCGCGCGCGGCTCGGTGCCGGTGGATGGCCCCTGGTTGGAGCGCGTGCGGGTTTCGAGTGAGCGGGCAGATCGCCTCATTTTCAAGTGTGAAACGCAGCGCCGGTCGCTCGACGCCTACGACCGTGCACGCGTAACGCAAGGCGTTCGTCTAACCTGCACAGCACTGGCACTCTTGGTCGTGCTGCTGGTGCTCAAGATCGCCCTGTAACGAGGCAAACCCGAACCGTGACGGACTCCGACAAATCCCAACGCTTGGCAGAGCTCGACGCACGAGCGGCGCGCGGCGGCGGTCAAGCGCGCATCGACAAGCAACACGCCCAAGGCAAACTGACCGCGCGCGAACGGCTGGATTTGCTTTTGGATCCAGGAAGCTTCGTCGAGATCGGCCGGTTCGTCGCGCACCGCGCCACGGACTTCGGCATGCAAGACCAGCGCTTCCCAGGCGACGGCGTGGTTACCGGTCAAGGCACGGTAGACGGCCGCAACGTGTTCGTGTTCGCGCAAGACTTCACGGTGTTGGGCGGCTCGCTGGGCGCCGCACACGCGCAAAAGATCACCAAAATCATGGATCACGCCCTGCGCATCGGGGCACCGATCGTCGGACTCAATGATTCGGGCGGCGCGCGCATTCAAGAAGGCGTGGAATCGCTCGGGGGCTACGCCGATATCTTCCTGCGCAACACGCTGGCCAGCGGCGTGGTGCCGCAAATCAGCGCGATTTTAGGGCCCTGCGCCGGAGGGGCTGTGTACTCGCCCGCGATCACAGACTTCGTGTTCATGGTCGAGAACACCAGTTACATGTTCATCACTGGCCCGGACGTGATTCGCACCGTGACGCACGAGGAAGTGAGCAAAGAGGCGCTGGGCGGCGCCCACACGCACGCGGCGGTGAGCGGCGTGTGTCACTTCACCGCGGCCAATGATGCCGCCTGTATCGCGCGCGTGCGCGAGCTGCTGAGCTTCTTGCCCTCCAACAACACGGAGGATCCGCCGCAGCGGCCGAGCGCCGATCCAATCGAGCGCGACCTGCCCGAACTCGAAAGCGTGGTGCCGAGCGAGAGCAACAAGCCATACGACATGACGGAAGTGCTACGCGCGGTCGTCGACGACCGCTACCTGCTCGAGGCGCACCAGGCGTTCGCGGGGAACATCCTGACCTGCTTCGCGCGCATCGGCGGCCGTCCAGTGGGCATCGTGGCAAACCAGCCCGCGGTCTTGGCGGGCGTACTGGATATCGATGCGAGCGTGAAAGCAGCACGCTTCGTGCGCTTCTGTGACTGCTTCAACATCCCGATCGTCACCTTCGTGGATGTCCCGGGATTCTTACCCGGCGTGGATCAAGAGCACCGCGGTATCATCATGCACGGCGCAAAGCTCTTGTACGCATACTGCGAAGCGACTGTGCCCAAGCTCACCGTGATCACACGCAAGGCCTACGGGGGCGCCTATGACGTGATGAACAGCAAGCACATCCGTGCCGACGTGAACCTCGCCTTTCCCAGCGCGGAGATCGCGGTGATGGGCCCGGACGGGGCGGTGAACATCGTGTATCAAAAGGCGATCGACGCGGCTCCCGACAAACCCGCCGCACGCGCCGCGTTCGTGGCTGACTACCGGGAGCGCTTCGCGAACCCGTACCACGCAGCCGAACTCGGCTTCGTCGACGAAGTCATCGAGCCGCGGCTGCTGCGCCGCCGCCTGGCTATGTATTTGTCGCTGTTCTCGACCAAGCGCGACAAGAACCCGCCCAAAAAACACGGCAATATCCCGTTGTAACCGGGCTATTCCGGCGGGTCGAAGTAGTCCACCTCCACGCCGCGGTGGGTGCGGAAGCGTGTCACGCCCGCAGCGCGCGACACGACGTAGTTCGGGCCCACCGGCACCTTGCCGAGCCCGCCGGGCGTATCGACGATGAACTTCGGCAGGGCGATTCCACTCAGCCGTCCTTGCAGCTCACTCATGATGCGCAAGCCGGTATCTAGCGGCGTGCGGAGGTGCCCGGTGCCGCGCACTGGGTCGGTTTGCAGGAGGTAGTACGGCTTGGCGCGCTCACGCACCAAACCACGGAACAGTTCGGTCAGCACGGCGCTGTCGTCGTTCACGCCGCGCAGCAGCACGGTGTGGTTCATCACCGGGAAGCCTGCATCCACCAAGCGCCGCAGGCCCTCACGCGCCTGCGCGGTGAGCTCCTTCGGGTGGTTGAAGTGGGTCATGATCCAGATCGGGTGAAACGGTTTCAGCGCGGAAATCAGCTCGCTCGTGATGCGCTGAGGCAAAGCCACGGGCATCCGCGTGGCAATGCGAATCGTCTCCACGCTCGGGATATGACGCAGCGCTTGCAGCACTCGCACGATGCGACTCGTGCTCATCGCCAACGGATCCCCACCGCTCACGATCACGTCGCGAATCTCCGGATGCGCTTTGAGGTATTCGAACGCGGGCAGGAGCCGCGTTTCCGAGCGCGGGCCGCCGCCGGTACCCACGATTCGACTGCGTGTGCAGAACCGGCAGTACACCGCGCAGCGGTCCGTGACCAGCAACAGCGCGCGATCCGGATAGCGCTGAATCAGCTCGGGTGCGACTTCATGCGATTCTTCGCCGAGCGGGTCGCGCATATCACCCTGCACGGCACGGCCCTCTAGCGCGTGCGGCACGACCTGCTTCCGAATCGGGCAATTGGCGTCGTGCACGTCGCACAAGGACAGGTAATAGGGCGTGATGGAGATGGGCAGCCCAGCCCGCTCGGCAGCGCTGGCGCCTGCCAACTCCTCGGGAGAAAGCCGCAATTTTGCGTTCAGGGCGGCAACGGTGCGCACCGCGTTGCGGATCTGCGCCCCCCAATCCTGCGCATCCACGTCAGGCAACATGCGCAACCCGGTCGGGTCTGGCGGAGGCAACGAGCCGTCGTCGTCCGACGGAGGCACGCTATCGCTCATTGGGCGCTCACCGGGGCGCGGCTCCGGCGTCTGCCTCCAGAACCTTCACCTGCGCGAGCGCTTCGTCATCCACGCTGACCGGGAAGCGTTGCTTCAGCTGGGCCTCGAGCTGCGCCTCGCGATCCTGGATCTTCTGTTGCACGATCGCGACACGAATCGTGCGTTCGGAATCCTGGAACGAGCGATCGCGCGCGTCAGTGCGACCGGTCATGCGCACGACATGAAAGCGCCCTCCCTCCGGCACGATACGAGGCAGCACGTCCCCTATTTTGGCGATCTCGAACACCGCCGCGCGTAGCACCTCAGGAACCCGCGGGTTAGCCCCCCGCGGGTGACCGGGTGGGCCCACGATGCCCAAATCCCCAGCCAGCTCGACCGGAGCCGGCGCCGCATTTTTCGCGGGTTTATCCAGGGAAACGTCCGAAACCAGCTTGCCCCAAGCCGCCGCGGAAGCGCCGGTCGCTTTGACGAGCGCGGCCTTGGCTTGGGCCTCGTTCGTGACCACGAGGTGCGCCACGCGACGCCGCTCGGGTTCCTTGAACTCGTCGTGATGCGCGTCGAAGTAAGCGTGCACTTCGGCGTCGGGAACATCACTCGGGGCGGGCGCGTCACGGCGCACGTCGCGCAGCAGCTCATCCTTCAGGATCTGGCGCAGCCGTTCCTGTGTTTCCGGTAGCTTGTCTAAACCGCGCCGTTTGGCCTCTTGAGCCAAGAGCTCTACCTGAATGATTTCGTTCAGGAGCAGCTTGCGACGGTCAGCCGACTGGTAACGGATGCGCTCAAAAGGGTCCATGCGTTCGAGCGTTTCAGCGTATTCGCCGAGCGTGATCTCGCGCTCACCCACTTTGGCGAGCACCTGCTTGGCCAATTCCGGAGTGAGCTTGCCGGGCAGCGCGCTGGCCGAGGCCATGGGCAGCGCGGTTTGTTTCGGCTTTTCGTGGCAAGCGCCCAGCCAAGCCGCCACAGCCAAGGCCGCGACCGAGTCGAAGATGAAACGCGAAAGGGCCCGCATGGCAGGAGCACCGAGATACTACGGGCCTGGCCAAAGTACCAGATTCGCCGCGGCACGCGGCGCGCTAGGCCATTGCGCGCGTTCGCCGGCAGCGGTACGCATGGCAGCGTGGAAGAAGAGTCACCGCCTACGGGCAAGCTCCGCTATCGCCGCGTCATCATTAAGCTGAGCGGTGAAGCGCTCAGCGGCAAGGAGGGCGGCTCCGGGATCGACACAACGACGCTCAAAGCGACTGCGAGCGAGCTCGCCGAGGTACACTCGACTGGACTCCAACTCGGTTTGGTCGTCGGCGGCGGCAACATCTTTCGCGGCCTACGCGGCGCAAGCGAAGGCATGGATCGCGCGCAGAGCGACTACATGGGCATGCTCGCCACAGTGATCAACGCACTGGCGTTGCAAGACGCGCTCGAGCGCAGCGGCGTGCCCACGCGCGTGATGACCGCGATCGAGATCAAACAGC
>JBDTJC010000010.1:0-8605 GCA_039936055.1 Polyangiaceae bacterium
TCGCCATGCCGCCGGAGGCGATCTCGCCCACCAGCTCATAGCGATCGACGCGCTGACGCCCTACGCCTGGGTCGAAGAGTTTCGCCACGCGCTAGAACCTTCCGAGCGCCCCGACGCTCGCGCCAGAACCGATCGTTACCCACGGCTCCATGCTGAAGCCCTTTTTATGGACTTTCGCGGCCTGCTCGGCGTCCGGCGCGGGCTTCTTGGCGGCGCCACCCCAATCCGTGAAGAACGCGCCGATCACGCCGGTGGCAATGCCGACGCCAGCCGTCACGCCGATCAAGATGTTCGTGCGGTGCTGCTTGTCCACGCCTTGCTGATAGAGCGTCTGACAGTCGCCCGCGCCTATCATACAGGCCGCGCGCACTTTGTCTGGACCGGGATTGCTTTGCGTATCGAGGCCGCTCCAGATGGAGACTCCGCCCACGACCGCGGTGAGCCCGACACCGACCCAGAACACGGCGGGCGGTAGCGCGCTGGACTGGTGGGGGGTGCCACCGTCCGCGGGCTCATCACCGGTTGCTCCCATCGCGGCGGGCGGCATGGCGAGTGGAGGCGCCGCTGGCACCGCTGGCGCTTGGAACTCCAACGAGCCTTGGGCGCCGCTTGCTGCATCGACTTGCTGCGAGCTCGAGCGATCGCCCGACCAGCCTGCTAGCACGGTATATCTGCCTGGAGAAACGTAGACCGTGCGCTCGGTCGAGCGACGCCCGGGGGCGAGCTTGCCCGCCACCGTCACGTCACATGGGTCGTTACACTTGAGGCTGAGCTCGAAGAGTTCCGCCTTCGCGCGTGCGATGATCCCGGGAGCGATCTTCTGAATGTTCGGGTCATCCGGGTGGCGCGCGAGCGCGAGCGCGGAAAGCGTTGCGGCGCGATCGAGCTGGCCCGCTTTGTCGCGTGCGCGGATGGCCAGTTCCAAAGCCGCAGGGCTCGGAGCGTTTGCGTCCGCACTCTCAAATTGCTCCGCTGCCTCTACGTAATCTTCGGACTTGTAGGCTTCACGCCCGCGATCGAAAGCCTCAGCGGCACTGCGCACCTGAGTCGGACTGGGTTCTACGGACTCCTCGGCGGCGCTGGCGAATCCTGCGACATGCAGAACGACCGCAAAGGCGGCGGTACTGAACAGACCCTTCATCGTCGTAGAAGACTCCCGTGCAAAACGAATTGCCGACAACAGGCTACACCTTTGCTGAGGACCCGGCGAGCGCGCGGGCCTCGTAAATGAATAGCGTGAACGCGGCGCGCTTGCCGGTTTGTTTTTCGTCAATCGTCGCGTTTGTCCGCGCGCCGCGCCGAGGCAGCGCCTCACGTGCAACCGAAGCAGCGTGTGGAAACTCTGTATGCCGATGTAGGGCTGTGTCGCAGCGGCGGTATGCCGAGACCGCTGCGACGCTACATCCGGGCTATTGGTGTCGGCCGAGCGCGGGGCTCACGCCATCTCTACGACGAGGCGATCGGGCTCCTGGAGATACGAAATAATCTCCTGCGCGAAGTTTGCGCCGACATCACCATCGATGATGCGATGGTCGAAGGAGAAGCTGAGGTTCATCACTTCCCCGATCACGATCTGGTCCCCGCGCACGACCGGCTTCTTCTTGATGGCGTGAACGCCCATGATGCCGACTTCAGGGTAGTTGATGATCGGCGGGGCGAACAGGCCGCCCAACTTGCCGAGCGACGTGATCGTGAAGGACGAGCCACCGAGGTCTTCCTTCTGGATCTTGCCGTCGCGGGCGGCGCGCGCCACGCGATCGATCTCGCTGGCGATCTCCAAGATACTGAGGCGGTCACAGCCGCGCACCACGGGCACCATCAGCCCGGCTTCGGTCGAAGTGGCGATGCCGATATCGTAGGTCTTGCGCAGCACGAGTTCCATCGCGGCCTCGTCCACATTCGAGTTCAGGCGCGGGTGGCGCTTGAGCGCTGCCACCACGGCCTTGACCAGGAACGGCAAGAACGTGAGCTTCACCCCGGCCTTCTCGGCGTACGGCTTGGCGCGATCCTTCAACGCGGTGATCGCCGCTACGTCGACCTCGTCGATGTAGTTGAAATGCGCGGCGGTGCGCTTGGAGCGCGCCATGTTCTCGAAAATGCGCTTGCGCAGGCCGCGAATCGGCTGACGTTCATCTGCTGCTTGACGAGCGGGCGGCGCGGCAGGAGCGGGCGCTTTGACTTCAGCGGCAGCCAGAGCAGCGGCAGCCGGAGCGGGCGCCCCATTGACGCTCCGCTCGACATCTTCACGGGTCACGCGCCCGGCGGAGCCGCTCGGCTCCACGCGCCGCAAGTCCACCCCCAGCTCGCGCGCGAGCTTACGCGTGGCGGGCGCAGCGAGGGGCCGCTCCGCAAAGTATTCAGCGCCACGCGCGACCTGCGGCGACATGCCGGGCAGGGTCTCGCGGATGTCACCGACGGCGCTCGCCACGGTGCCGTCGCTCTTCGGCGCGGACGCGGCAACGGCCACAGGCGCTGCAGCGGGCGCAGGCGCAGGCGCTGCAGCGGGCGCAGGCGCTGCAGCGGGCGCAGGCGTAGCCTCAGCACCGGCACCGGTGTCGAATACGATCAGCACCTGCCCCACGGGCACGGTGTCGCCGACCTTGAAGCGAAGCTCGGTGACTTTACCGGCTTTGGGGGCGCCGATGGTGACGGTCGCTTTGTCCGTCATCACCTCGACCATTTCCTGGTTCTCGGCAACGTCATCACCGGCGTTCACCAGCCAGTTGACGATCTCGCCTTCTGCAACGCCTTCGCCGATATCCGGCAACTTGAACTCGAACTTCGCCATGGGAGGTTTTACTTCGCTGAATCAGCCGTGCGGGTCAAGTGCTGGGAGGAGCGGCTCGGACTACGACTTGGCGCAGTCCAACAACGCCGGCAAAATGCGGTGGGAAAGCGGCATATACTCCATCTCCAGGGTGTACGGGAACGGCGTGTCGAAGCCGGTCACGCGCACCGGCGGCGCCTCCAGATGGTAGAAACAGCGCTCCGTCACGAGTGACACGAGTTCCGCCCCGAAACCGCAGGTGCGCGGTGCTTCGTGTACGACGACGAGCCGCCCGGTCTGTTTCACGCTGGTGACGATCGTCGCAATGTCGACCGGCCAGAGCGTGCGCAAGTCGATGACCTCCGCCTCGACGCCCTTTTCGGAGGCCTTGGCGGCAGCGTCCAGTGCCTCGTAGAGCATGGCCCCGTAGGCGAGCACAGTGACGTGGCGGCCCGGGCGAACCACCTTCGCGACGCCTAGCGGCACGACGTAGTCGTTCTCCGGAACTTCACCCTTGGCCGCGCGGTACACGCGTTTCGGCTCGAAGAACAGAATCGGATCCGGATCCTGAATCGAGGCCAAGAGCAGGCCCTTGGCGTCGTACGGATTCGACGGGCAGACCACCTTCAACCCCGCAACGTGGATGAACGCCGACTCCGGATGCTGCGAGTGGTAGTGACCGCCCTTGATGCCGCCCCCGACAGGCGTGCGAATCACGAGCTTGGCCGGGTATTCCCCGCCCGACCGATACCGGAACTTGGCGAGCTCGTTGACGATCTGATCGTACGCGGGCCAAATGAAGTCGGCGAATTGGATCTCGACGACCGGCACCATGCCGTACAGCGCCATGCCCACCGCGCAGCCGACGATGCCGTTCTCGCTCAGCGGCGTGTCCACCACGCGTGCCTCGCCGAATTCCTCACTTAGGCCAGCGGTGACGCGAAACACGCCGCCCACCTTGCCCACGTCTTCACCCATCACCACGACGCGCTTATCGCGGCGCATGGCCGAACGAAGCGCCTCGTTGACGGCCTGAACCATATTCATCTGCGGCATCGGTATTTGCTCCGGGCGCGTGAGCCCTGGTCCTGGAATGGTCAGTGAGCAGACGGCGGACGCGGACCGCGCAGCATTTCCGCGCGTTGCTCTTCGAGGTGCCACGGTGGCTTCTCGTACACGTCCTCGAACATCGATTCGAGCGGCGGCGGAGGCGTTTTCTCGGCCACCGCGACGGCGGCGCGGAAGTTGCGGTCGACCTCCGCAATCAGCGCTTGTTCCCTGGCGTCATCCCATAGCCTTCGACGTTCCAAGTATTGGCGCAGGCGCTCCAGCGGATCCCGCTCCGCCCAAGGCTTCAAATCATCCGTCGCGCGGTAGCGATTGGGGTCGTCGTTCGTGGAGTGGCCACCCATGCGGTAAGTGATCGCTTCAACCAGCGTGGGGCCGAGGCCCTGCTCGCCGCGGCGCACCGCTTCACGCACGACGCTGACCATCGCGAAGACGTCGTTGCCGTCCACGCGCACGCCGGGAAATCCGTACGCTGCGGCCTTTTCGGCGAAGGTGCGCGTCGCGGTTTGACGCTCGACCGGCACGCTGATGGCCCAGCCGTTATTTCGGCACAGAAAGACGACCGGCACCTTGAACACACCGGCGAAGTTCATGCCGCTGTGAAAATCCGACGAGCTCGTCGCGCCGTCACCAAAGTAGACGAGGCTCGCGATGTCCTTGCCGTCGATCTTGGCGCCCCAGGAGAAGCCGACGGCTTGCGTGATCTGCGTGCCGACCGGCGAACTCACCGACGTGAAGCCGGTGGCGCGAGACGTGATGTGGTTCGGCATTTGACGACCGAGCACGGTGTCGTTCGCGTTGCCGAACATGTTGTCCATGAACTTCTGCAGCCCGAGCCCACGCATCAGGGCAGCGCCGAACTCGCGGTAGCAAGGAAACAGCCAGTCGGTCTTGCGCATGGCGAAGGCCGAGCCGATGATCGCGGCTTCTTCCCCCAAAGAACCCACGTGGAAGCCGATGCGGCCTTGGCGCTGCAACGCCACTAGCCGCTCGTCGAGCTGCCGCGTGGTCACCATCCAGCGGTAGATCTCGAGCACTTCGGGCTCGGTCAAGCGCGGGTCATGACGGGGGTCCAGGGTACCGTCGTCGGAAAGCACGCGGATGACCTTGGCCGGCTGCTCCGGGCGAAAGGTCGCGGGAATATCAGGCATCATGTCCATTCGGGGAAAACGAGGCTGCGCGGGTGAGCGCGTACGACCCGAGCCCAATGCTACTCATTGAGCGCGTGGGCGGCCTCCTCGATGGCTTGTTCGACTGCTGCTTCAGATAGTTTGAATTTACTGGCCAGCTTGTCCAGGACTTCGCGCTCGACCGAGCTCACGCCACCTGACACGTGCGCCAGGAGCGACGAAACGCGCAAGACCTCGCGCGCGTGGTCTTCCCGAACGATGGCCCGAGCCACCATCTGGATGCGCTTCTCCATACCGTCTTCGTCGAGTTGATCGTGCAGGTCCGCGAGCAACGCGGACACTTGGCGCTCGGCGACAGCACCCGCGCATGCGCTGACCACGATGTGTTGAAACGCGGCCTGCTCGGTATCATCAAAGTGCCCGTCCGCATTCGCGACGAGAAACGCAGCTTCCACCACGGCTTCAAACAGGCGCGCGGCTTCCGGATCAAAACCCGTTGGCTGCGTCAAATCTTCGTTGTCCGCCTTGAAGCCGTAGGAGCCAGCTGCAACCGCGAGCAGCGAGACCTTTGCGCCTTCGGCGGCGGCATAGGCCGGCGCCTGCGTCAGCTGACGCGCAACTTTACCGATCAAGCTGAAGTCCGGGGCGGTCATACGGGTCGACTCAGTGACGATTTTGGAGGCTAACCGAAGATCGCGCAGCCGTCATGTCGGTCAACGCCGTACCAATGACTCCGGCCGGATCAGCGTGGGGCTGGGCGCATCAGGAAGCGCGAAAACCGGTGGATTGATAGGGCCGCCGTCTTTCGCAGTGTGCGCCGGAGGGCGCAAGCGCGCCTCGACGAAGCCTTCTGCGGCGTGATAGCTTGAGCGCACCAGCGGGCCAGAGGCGATGAATGCGAAGCCCATTTCGCGCCCGGCCCGCGCGTATTCGTCGAATTGTTCCGGCGGGACGTAGCGCTGCACGGCGGCGTGTTTTGGCGTCGGACGCAGGTACTGGCCGAGGGTCAGGATGTCGACGCCAGCGGTGCGCAGATCGCTCATCGTCTCCAGCACTTCGTCGTCGGACTCGCCAACGCCGACCATGATCGAGCTCTTCACGAAGCGCTCCGGCATGCGTGCTTTAGCGTGCGAGAGCACGCCCAAAGAAAGATCGTAGTCGCAGCGCTGATCACGAATCGAAGGCGTCAAGCGGCGCGTCACCTCGATGTTGTGCGCGAAGACGTCGGGGGCAGAATCCACCATCGTGTTGACGTCACGCTTGCGACCCGCGAAATCACCGACCAACGTTTCGACGAGCAACCCAGGGCTGTGTTCGCGGAGAGCGAGCACTGCGCGGGCCATGTGCGAAGCGCCGCCGTCAAGTAGATCGTCCCGGTCCACCATCGTCAGGACGACGTAGCGCAGGCCCAATTGTGAGATCGCGCGCGCCACGTGCTCCGGCTCGCGCGGGTCCACCGCGCCACGCGGGTTGCCCGTAGTCACCGCGCAGAAGCGGCAGCCACGCGTGCAGGTATGCCCCAGCAACATCACCGTAGCCGTGCCCGATGCCCAGCACTCCGCGACGTTCGGACAGCGCGCTTCTTCGCACACCGTATACAGGTCCAGCTCGCGCAGCGTTTGCTTGAGGCGGGTGTAATTCTCCCCGCCGGGCGCACGCACCTTCAGCCACGGGGGCTTCGGATCGTAGATTTTGAGGGCGCGCGTAGCGGTCACGCGCCGCCCCCAAGGAGCTTCTCGAACAAATCATTGACCAGCTTCGGGTTCGCTGAGCCGCCCGTCTCTTTCATGACTTGGCCCATGAAGAAGCCGATCAACGCCTTCTTCCCGGCGCGCACCGACGCCGCTTGGCTCGGGTGTTTTTCGATCAACGCGAGACACAGCGCTTCCAGCGCGGCGCCGTCGGACACCACGCGCAGCCCGCGCTCGTCGACGATCGAGCGCGCGCTCTGGTCGCTGCCTTCGAGCGCGGCATACACGTCCTTGGCCTGCTTGCCGCTGATTTCGCCCGCTTCCACCAGCGCCAGGAGCTCGGCGACTTGCGCGGGGCTGACAGTGAAAGTGGCTTCCAGGCCGTGGGATTTCGCGCCGCGCAGCACTTCATTAGCGATGAAGTTGGCGACCTTCACCGGCTGATTGAAGCTCTTGCACACGGTTTCGAAGAAGCTGACGTACGCCGGGTGCTGAGTCAGCGTCGCCGCGTTGGCGGGCGTGAGCTTCAATTGTTCCACCCAACGCTTGCGCACCGCCGTGGGCAGCTCACGCAATTTTTCGCGTTCAGCCGCGATGAATGCCGCTTCCACGCGCAACGGCGGTAGATCCGGCTCCGGGAAGTAGCGGTAGTCGTGAGCTTCTTCTTTGGAGCGCAGCTTGTGCGTGAGCCCCGTATCTGGGTCGAAACTGCGCGTTTCTTGGCGTACTTTGCCGCCAGAATCCAGAACCGCCGTCTGACGGATGATCTCCGCGTCGATCGCGCGCTGCACGAATTTGAACGAGTTGATGTTCTTCAGTTCACAGCGGGTGCCAAATTTTTCGGTGCCTTTGGGGCGGATGGACACGTTCGCATCGCAGCGAAAGCTCCCCTCTTCCAGGTTGCCGTCGTTGACGCCGATGAACACCAGCAGGTCGCGCATTGCGCGCATGTATGCCGCTGCTTCCGCACTGGAGCGCAGATCCGGCTCGCCCACGATTTCGCACAGAGGGGTGCCCGCGCGGTTCAAATCCACCTGGGAGTCCCCGCCGACGCCGTGCACGTTCTTGCCGGCATCCTCTTCCATGTGCGCGCGCGTGACGCCCACGCGCCGCGTCACTCCATCAACCTCGATGTCGAGGTGCCCGTGCGTCGCGATCGGCTCCTCGAACTGGCTGATCTGATAGCCCTTGGGCAAATCCGGATAGAAGTAGTTCTTCCGCGCGAAGATGCTCGTCTCGTGAATCGTGCACCCGAGCGCGAGCCCCGCCTGCACCGCAAACGTGACGGCCTGCTCGTTAATCACTGGCAAAGAACCGGGAAGACCCAAGCAAACCGGACACACGTTCGTATTCGGCTCACCACCAAAGTTCGTGGAACAGCGACAAAAGAGCTTACTCTTCGTGAGCAGCTGCGCGTGAATCTCAAGGCCTATGACGGGCTCGTACTCGGTCATGTGTGGTCTGACTGCAGGTGTAGCTCTGAATTCCTTGAGGTTCTAGTACCCCGTATCTCCCGGGCTTTCTTAGGCCCGTCTCTAATCCGGTGCGCGCGAAGCGCCGCACGTCACGCCTCAGCGTGCGCCTAGCGCCCCCAGCCGCGTCCCCGCTCCTCGCCGGTGCGCGCGAAGCGCCGCACGCCACGCCTCAGCGTCCGCCTAGCGCCCCCAGCCGCGTCCCCGGAACCAAAACGAGCAAGAAGTCTTGGAAGATCCCCCCGTCGGGGATCACGAAGCGCGTCAGATCACGATCTGCCAACAAGGCGCAGACCCACGAAGCCGCTTCGGAACACCCGACGGGGTGGAGCCGGCGAAACCGGAGAACGACTGTTTCACCCGGTCTCAATAGACGCAGGACGCGTCAGCCGCGTCCACCTAAGGACCCGCCAACACCCGCCAGCCCCCCAGTCACACCACAACCTCAACTCAACTCAGTGACGCTCGCGATCCGTC
>JBDTJC010000011.1:0-39517 GCA_039936055.1 Polyangiaceae bacterium
GGCGGTACTTCTACATTCACGAAGCGGGGGATACGTGGACGCCGACCTTCATGCCGATGAAGAAGGAGCTCAGCTTCTTCGAATGTCGGCATGGGCTCGGCTACACGAAGATCACCGGCGCACGCAACGGGCTACGCGCTGAGGTGTTGTACTTCGTCCCGCTTGGTGAAACGGCAGAGGTGCACCAAGTCACGCTGAAGAACGAGAGCGCGGCCGCGAAGAGCTTCAAGCTGTTCTCGTTCATCGAGTTCTGCCTGTGGAATGCCCAGGACGACGCGACCAATTTCCAGCGTAATTTCAGCACCGGTGAGGTGGAAGTCGTCGGCAGCACGATTTACCACAAGACAGAATACCGCGAGCGGCGCGACCACTTCGCGTTCTATCACGTGAACGCCAAAGTCGCGGGCTTCGATACGGATCGCGAGTCGTTCATCGGCCTGTACAACGGCTTCGGCGAGCCGGACGTGCCCACCGAGGGCAAATCCAAGAACACGGTGGCCAGCGGCTGGTCGCCGATTGCTTCTCACGGTTTGGAAGTCACGCTCGCGCCGGGCGAAGAAAAGACGTTCGTCTTTGTACTCGGCTACGTCGAAAACCCGCGTGCCGAAAAGTGGGAGACGCCGGGCATCATCAACAAGCAGCGAGCGCAGCAGTTGATTGCGGCATTTTCAAAGCCGGAGCAGGTGACTGCCGCGCTCGGTAAGCTGCGTTCGCACTGGGAGGGCTTGCTCTCGAACTACGCGATCGAATCGGGTGACGAGAAGCTGAACCGGATGGTCAACATCTGGAATCCGTATCAGTGCATGGTCACATTCAACATGTCGCGCAGCGCCTCGTACTTCGAGTCGGGGATCGGGCGCGGCATGGGCTTTCGTGATTCCAATCAAGATCTACTCGGTTTCGTGCACTTGGTGCCCGAGCGCGCTCGGCAGCGCATCATCGACATCGCCTCGACGCAGTTCGCCGACGGCAGCGCGTACCACCAATATCAACCCCTCACGAAGCGCGGTAACAACGACGTTGGCAGCGGCTTCAATGACGATCCGTTGTGGCTGATCTTGGGAGTCGCCGCGTACATCAAGGAAACGGGGGACTACGGCATTCTGGACGAGCAAGTGCCGTTCGATAACGACACTTCGAATCAGGCGACTCTGCTTGAGCATTTGAAGCGCTCCTTCGATCACGTGTCGCACAACCTAGGGCCGCATGGCTTGCCCTTGATTGGTCGCGCCGATTGGAATGATTGCCTGAATCTGAATTGCTTCTCCGACACACCGGATGAGCCGTTTCAGACTACGGGTAACCGCACCGGTCGCACCGCTGAATCCGTATTCATTGCCGGTATGTTCGTGCACATCGGCCCGGAGTACGTGCGCATCGCGGAGTACAAGGGGCAAGCGGCGGAGGCACAGCGCGCGCGCACCGAGATCGGTAAGATGGAAAAGGCCGTGCTCGAACACGGCTGGGACGGCGAGTGGTTCCTGCGCGCCTATGACTTCTTCGGCAAGAAGATCGGCAGCAAGGATTGCCCGGAGGGTGACAGCAAGATCCTGATCGAGCCGCAGGGCTACTGCGTCATGGCGGGCATCGGCGTTGCCACCGGCGAAGCCAAAAAAGCGCTCGATTCCGTCAAGGAGCGCTTGGATACGCGCTACGGCATCGTGCTCAACAACCCGCCCTACCGCGAATACCACGTGGAGCTGGGCGAGATCTCTTCGTACCCGCCGGGGTACAAAGAGAATGCCGGCATCTTCTGCCACAACAACCCCTGGGTAATGATCGCCGAAACCGTGATCGGTCGCGGTGAGCGCGCCTTCGAGTACTACAAGAAGATCGCCCCGGCTTACATCGAGGACATCAGCGAGATCCACCGTACTGAGCCGTACGTGTATTCGCAGATGATCGCCGGCAAAGATGCCGTGCGCCACGGTGAAGCGAAGAACTCTTGGTTAACGGGTACTGCGGCCTGGAATTTCGTGGCCATCTCGCAGCACCTGCTCGGCGTTCGGCCGGAGTGGGACGGGCTGTGCGTGAAGCCATGCATCGGTAAAGAAGTGCCGGAGTTTACCATCACCCGCAAATGCCGCGGCGCGACGTACCGCATTCACGTGAAGAGCCTGGGTGGCACTGGGCATGTGAAGCTCACGGTCGACGGCGAAGCCATCGACGGTCACTTGGTTCCGTACGCCCCGCCCGGCAGCACCGTACATATCGAGTGTGAGGCGAGCTGAGAGGTTAGTGGCGACGAAGAAACTGCGGGCGCGCGGCGGTTCAGCGCTCATCGCGCTGGCCGCCGCGCTTGCGGGCGCCAGCGCGATGAGCGCTAGCAAAGGTTCGAGCGCGCCAACAACGCGCTCTGCCTAACTAGCTCACCACCACATCGTGGCTTCGATACAGCGAGTTCGACTCGTCGTGGGGGCGTAGTCGATTTGCAGGCTTCACCGGCGTTGTGGGTGCGGCCGAACATGTACGTGTCGTACTAGCCAAGGCGAACCGCTCGGGCTCTCGTCCTTGAGCATCGAGGTAGTCCGACGCAAATTGCCCGAGGTCCAGCCACTCCGCTCAGAGGTCGCAAGAGTGTTGGACCTCGTGCGGCGACGGCGGGCGGGGTGCCGATGAGAACGCAGCCGACTCAAGCCCTCTAGTGGACGTAACTTTTCAGTGTGCTTTGACACGTCCCTGCCGGCCACGGGGTCGCTCGGCTGAGCTGCGCTCAACGCGCTTCGACACCTGAACTCAGCGCTGGTGTTCTGCCATTCGGAGGGCACGCCTACATGCATCCGGCGCAGAGCGATGTCCAAATTTGGCCGGAAAATCGGCAACTCATAGCCAAAATTTCAAATCTCCGAACGTGCTTCGGATACCGTCCCGCTTCTGCTAGTCAGCATGTCGTGTCAGGGCTGAACGGCGCAACGAGGTGAGTGCCGAACGCACAACACATGAGCTCGGCCACGGTCTTCCGTCGCGGAGCCGCGGGCTCGAATCGAAAGCTGGTTTCCGAGTGCACTTTTACAAACGGAGCGGTATCGCCGCCAACCCGCCAACGATCGCGCGGCGGAGCGAGATAAAACGCGTGTGGAACCGCTCCCACAATTCGCTTCCGACTCTGTTTCATCTCTGATAGGACTGCCCTAGAGCTGCGGACCATCAGCTGAAGCCCGCCGCCTGAAGCCACCTCGACCGTCCCGACGCAGGAATGATAGCCAGATGCGCAAACTTCCCCTGATTATATCCGGCCTTTTCTTCGCCCTCCCGGCGGCAGCACAAGAATCCGAACCGAGCAACGCGCCCCAGGACAAGGTCGAGACCAAAGAGAGTGCGCCGGCCGCTGAGCCGGAAACGGCCAAGCCGTCCACGCCCGCCGCCGAGGCCGCACCCCCGCCTCCCCCTGCGAAGGCGGCGGCCGTGAGCAACACCACTACCGTTTCCGGACCGGCGGTGGTCGCCAACGACGACAGCTGGAAATTCGAATATCACGGATACATCCGCGCGCCCATGCGCGTCGGTATCGGCAACCGTGACAAGCCGACAGCCGGCTCGTCCAAAGGAACCAGCTTCCACTCGCCGATCATCCCCGACGATCAGTACCTGAGCTGGCAGAGCTCACCGCACAACAAGACGGACTGGGCGGAGCTCTTCCTGTCGCTGGGCAACTCGTGGGCAAAGGGCACCGTCTCGATCCAGGGCTACAACTTCGCGGAGGCGGCCTGGAGCAACCCGACAACACAACTCGGCATCGCCGACGGTTACGTCGATCTGACGCCGGACCTCGGCTACGAGAACTTTCGCCTGGCCTGGCGTGTGGGTGCGTTCTCCAACAAGTACGGCTCGGCCGGTAAGTATGACGCCGGTGAATACGACACGTACATGTTCGGCCGCATCCACAACGCGGGTGAAGCCCTACACGTCGAGTACGATCTCGACGAGCAAAACACGTTCCTGCTGGAGCACGGCATCGGCTTCCGCAAGCCGGATCCCAGCCAGTACAACAACACGCGCTTCACGATGCTGCATCACGCGCACGTGACCTTCAAGCACACCGAAGCCATCCAAATCAGCGCGCACTACCTGAACTCCTGGACGACCGAAGAAGAGCGCAGCGCGAACCCCGGCGTGGCTGTCAACGCCGACGGCGCGTCGGTGATTCCTTACACGATCGCGAATCCCGCGGCGACGTCCATCACGAACGTGCCCGACGGCAAGATGTGGGTCGCCGGGCTGGATGCGCGCTTGGACCTGGGCGCATTTGGTTACTTTTACGGCGCGTACTCACACGTCGGTCTCGACAACGCCATCACGGTGGACCGCGCGATCGAAGTGATTCACGCTTCGGGCGGTGGTGAATTCGGGCTCGGTGTGGTTGACAACTACCTAGGCCCATCCTGCGTCGACACGCAGTTCGGCACCGACAATACGGTACACGGTGCTGCGTTTTATCCGCAGCCCGGCATCGACGCCGGCGGCAACCGGGTCGGGGATGCCTTTAGTTCCACACGCCCCTGCAGCATGGGCAACGGCAGCGTCGACACGCTGCTCGGGCAATACGAGTTCAGCCTGACCAACTTCACTCAACAGAGCTCCGGCGGCCAAAAGTTCTGGGGTGACGGGTCGGACCTGTATTTGAAGCTGTACGGCATGTACAACAAGGTGAAGAGCGACTACGCGCCCAACGACGGCATTCACAAGTTGAAGTTCGGTGCCGATCTCGCCTATTCGATCTTGCCCTGGCTGACGGCCGGCGTGCGCTTCGACCGCTTGCAGCCGAACAACAGGATCCCGGAGCAGTCTTTTGCCATTCTTTCGCCGCGTCTCGTGTTCAAATCGAAGTGGAACACCCACGAAGCGATCACGATTCAGTACTCGCGTTACCTATACAATCAACGCGAGTGCGCCACGGGCAACCCGGGCAATGGCGTGATCTACACGGAGGGTCAACAGCTGTGCGTGCAACCGCCGTCGTCGCCGGTTCCGCCGGATGGCTATGGTTCTGGCTGGCCGGCGAATGCTGGGAACCGCGGCGCTCCGCTCTCTCGCCCGGACGTGAACGTGTTCAAGGTCGAAGCCACCATGTGGTGGTGATCGTCGACCGAGGAACCCGCCCGTCCGGTGTTGGCAGTCGCCACGTGTCGGCGCGGGCGAACGCGCCCCTCGCACGCCAACACGGGGACAAATGGCTCGAAGTGGTTCGGATCGCTCGTTCCGCGAATGCTTGTGAATCGACGTGGAGCGGTGGGGTGGGGCAGTGAGCGGGCTGAGGTCACTGCCGCCGCCGCCCACGCAACGCTGCCTTCCGACGCAGGGACGTGCAAACTACGAGTCGCTGGATACCGCTCTATCTGACAGAGTGAATCGGGAATCCGTCGCTCGCGCTTCGCACTAAGAGCGGCGGGGCGTCGTTAAAACTCCGTAAAAACGCGCGCGGCGCGCCCGCCTAGGCGACGGCGGCCCGAGCATACGAGGGACCGATGCTGGGCTTAAGTCGTTACCAGTGGTTGGTTCTGTTTGCCGCGTGGCTCGGTTGGGGCTTCGACGTATTCGATGGCCTGTTGTTCAACTACGTCGCGCCGATCTGTGTGCCGAACCTGCTGCATTTGAATCCGGCGGCACCCGAGACGGCGGCGACGGTCTGGACGTACACCGCCAACCTGACCAGCTTGCTCTTGGTGGGCTGGGCGGTGGGCGGAATCGTGTTCGGGCGCATCGCCGATCACCTGGGGCGCAGCCGCACACTACTGCTGACGATGCTGGTTTATGCGCTGTCCACAGCGGCCTGCGCGTTCGCACAGAACATCTATGTCTTGGCGGGCTTCCGCTTCCTGGCAAGCTTGGGGATTGGCGGCGAGTGGGCTGCAGGGGCCGCGCTCGTGGCGGAGTCCTTGCCCTTCTCCAAACGCGTGCTGGGGGGCGCGTTGTTGTACACCTCGGCGCCTGCGGGGCTGTTCCTGGCCACGTTCGTCAACGACCTCTTCACTCACAAGTTGTCGGGCATTGCGGGGGATCCGAGTCTTTCGTGGCGCGCGGTGTTCCTGACCGGGCTAGTCCCGGCCGCGGTAGCCGTGCTGATTCGGATGCGGGTGCACGAGCCGGAGGTGTTCAAAAAGCCCGAGGCCGCGCCGCGCATCGCCGAACTGTTCTCAGCTCGATATAGGCGGCGCACCTTGGTGGCCTCGCGCTCGCGCTCGTCGCCCTGGCTACCTGGTGGAGCTGCAGCGCGTTCATTCCGATGGTGGCGAGCTTTTTGGCTGCGGGCACGACCGTGAGCGGTCGCGCGCTCGTCGAGCTCAAGGCGCACTACATCACGCTCGGGAGCACGTGCTTCAACGTTGGCGGCCTGATTGGCACGCTCACGACCATTCCCATCGCGACGCGCTGGGGCCGCCGCCCGATGTACCTGGGCTACTTCGCGCTCGGCGCCGTGGCCATTCTGTGCACCTTCGGCCTAGCAATGAGTCCAGAAACACGGCTATTCATGATGTTTACGGTGGGGCTGAGCGTGTTCGGAGTATTCGGCACGTTCACGTTCTACCTGCCCGAGTTGTTTCCGGTACGCCTACGCGGTACGGGCTCGGGGTTTTGCTACAACGCGGGCCGCGTGATCACGTCCGTGTTCCCGGTGCTCATCGGCGCGGTCAGGCATTCGGGCAAGAACCCAGGCAGCGTGTTGGTCTGGGTCGCGATCGCGCCGATCATCGGCGTGATCTTGGTGTTGGCGGGCGTCGGAGTCGAGACGCGCGGCTTCGATCCGGATGCCGAGGCAGCGTAACGCGTTGCGGCCCGCCTGAGAGCACCACGTACAGGATCGGCACGGCCGCGCCGACTAGCGCAATCAACGCTCCGCGGCCAACTAGCCCCTTGCGCCCCGGGATCATAAGCAGGCCCGAGGATGCCAAAAATAGCAAAGAAAAGGCGTAAAAATCGACCACGTACGTCCACGCGCGCTTACCGCGATTGAGGTGCAACCAGTTGGCCGCGCGCAGCACAGCCGCGCGGTTTGCCCTTCTTCGTGCACGACGCCCGTCGTGGTGTCGACGTGGAAAGTGCGCTTGTCGAACACCACATCCAACTGAGCCTCACTCGAGGTCGGAGGAGAGGAGGAGAGATGGGACTCCTGGGTAGAGTACGGACCTTCGCCGCGAGGGGTTACGAGGTTCGAATTCCAACCCCGCAGGAAACTGGAGTTAGGCGGAGGTGGCGTAGCGTCTTCCGGACCCATCCCGGACCCCAAGGCGTGACGAGAGTGCTACTATTGGGGAGTAACGATGTGCCGCCTCTTCGGCTTTCGAAGCGTGATTCCGAGCCAAGTGCATCGCTCGCTGCTTGCTGCCGAAAATGGGCTCGGCGTGCAAAGCAATGAGCACTCCGACGGCTGGGGAGTCGCGTTCTACGTCGACGGTGCGCCGCACGTGACGCGCAGCCCCACGACCGCGTTGGGCGACGCTTTGTTCCACCGCCTGAGCGGCGTGGTTTCTTCAGAAACCGTGCTCGCCCACGTGCGCAAGGCGACCCAGGGCACGCGCACCATCTTCAACTGCCACCCGTTCCAATTCGGGCGTTGGGTGTTCGCGCACAATGGAGACATTCCGAACTTCGAAGCCAAGCGGGAAGCGCTGCTCAGCCAAGTCTCGCCGCGCTTCCGCCGCTATATCTTGGGTGAAACAGACAGCGAAGTGCTGTTCTTCGTGTTCCTCAGCGCGCTCGAAGCATCAGGGCCGCTCGCCGGAGACCGTGATTTTGACTCGATTAGCAGCGCTCTGAAGGACGCCGTCAATCGCGCGCGCGCGCTGTGCGACACCGACGGTACGCGCTCGCTGCTCACCGTGGTGGCCACGAACGGTGATTGCTTGGTTGCTGCCCAAGGCGGCAAAGAGCTGTATTTCTCGACGTACAAGACGCGCTGCTCCGACCGCGGCACGTGCTCCAGCTTGTCCGCCGCGTGTGAAGCGCCGTCGGTGACGGGCCGCGTGAACCATTTCATCGTGTCGAGCGAACCGCTGCAGGGCGAGAACGTGTGGGAGCCGCTCGCCGCGGGCGACGTGATCGGGGTGGATGCGCGCATGTACGTGCGGCGCTCGCGCTTGGACCACGTCGCGCTGCCCATCGTTGCCTGAGCACTTCTCACTATCGCGGCGTCAATCGCCGTCGAACGTCACAGTGTACGCAAAGCCTTCGCTGTCCTCAGCGCTTTTGGCGCTCAGACGCACGTTGGCCACGCGCAACGGCTGACGCCGCGCGATCCGATCCGGGATCGCTTCTTGTCGACAATGCGCGTTGCCCGCGAGCAGCACGAGTTGCCGACTGGGCGCGCGCTCCGCGACCCAACTCGCGGCGTTGTCCGCCATGGTCTCGTCCCACACCACCTGCGCGGCATAGAAGTTATCCCGATTCATGCCTGGCCCCGCAGGGTGGTCGGCCATCAGGTGATCGAATGCGGCGCGGTGAGCGTTGTTGTCCAGATCCAGCTCGGGTAGCTGGCGGCGCTCCTTGGGCGACAGGCCAGACAGGCCCTTCTCGGCCACGGCGTGGGTCAACTCTCGCGGGGCGTTGAGCGCTTTTAGCGGGAGGCCGCGCGAGCGACCGAAAGCCAAAATCGGTTGGTAGTAGGCGTATGGGAAGCCCCAGCGGTTGTCGTACTGGGTGCGTGTGCGCAGCGCGGCGTCATCCATCCGCCCCGCTCCGTACAGTTGCAAAATCGCACCGTAGGGGGCTTGGAACATCTCGAAACCGACGCCGAGCGCTCGGCCCGAAAAGCGCGCGCGTTCAGCAAGGCCTTGGGTAATCGCCAGCTCGGCGTAGTGATCACGCGCGGAGTCGTGTGCTTCACCCAAACACACGACGTCATAGCGTGAAAGCTCGTCCAACAACTGCCGTTGATCGAACTCGTGTCCGTCCGCGTTGCGCACGCCGTGAAACGACTGCGCAGCGCGTTGCACGACGTCATCTGGGACGACCACTTTGGTCGCTGGCGGCGGCCTACTCTCCTCCAGCGGCGCGTTGAGGCTGGCGCCGATCGGCAGCGCTGTGCCGGCCGCACCGCACGCGCAAAGCAAGCTCGAAAGTAACGGTATCCACAGGCGGCGCATGGGTTTTCTCAGTAAGCGCGCTCGCGCAACTCTGCAGGAATGAGCGGGCTCGGCCGTGACGTGGTGAGGATCCAAAGCTGGTGTGCCGCGCGCGTGGCCGCGATGTGTAGTAAGTGGCGGGCCTCGTTTTCGGTGGGGTACGCCGCATCCGAAACCTCGACCGCAATCACGTAGTCGAACTCAAGGCCCTTCACCTGGCGCACGTCCGTGACGTCGATGCCGGGCTTGAATGGAAAGTCTTGTTCTGCGATGCGCCTCAGGTACGGCACTTCACCCCGCTTCAGGCCCTCATAGTACACGTCCGCCTGCTCTGGGTAGCGCGTTACCACTGCGACGGAGGCCGACGGTTCGCTCTGAATCAGCTCCCGTAGCGACTCGGACAGGAACGCCAACGCGTCGCCGGTGTGCCCGAAGGCGAACAGCTCGACCGGAGCGCCATTGCGCACCGCGACCGGTTCGTCCTTGCTCGCGAGCGGCCCGAGCACATGCCGCGAGAACTCGATGATCTCCGAGGTCGAGCGGTAGCTGAGCTTGAGCGGCTCGATTTCTACGTGGCTCAAGCCGAGCTCACCGAGCACGGTTTTCCAATCAGAAAAGCCGTTGTCCATCAGCAACCGCTGCTGAACGTCACCCGAGAGGGTGATGCTGCGCGCCTTGCTGGAGGTGTCCAGCACCACCGCCAGCTCGACGGGGCTCAGGTCCTGCGCTTCGTCGACCAGGATGTGCTCGTACACGAGCGGGTCCTTGTTGATGCCACCGCGCGTGAGCGGCCCACGCAGGCGTTGGCTCAAACGCAGGATCAGCGTGTCGTCTTCGGGATCGAGCTTCGCGCCCTCGTTCAGCTCCGCGCCGTCCACGCCGCGGCGACGATTCTCGCGCTCTTCGTGAGCGTCCGCATCCGGATCGCGTTCGACGTCGTCATAAAGGTTCTTGCGCGGGGCCTCTTCGCCCTCTTTCTTCTGCTCGCGTCGTTGCGTTCGTTCGTCGTTGCGGTTCTCGATGTCCGCCACGGCCTCTGCGGTGCGCGCGGCGCACCAGGCATGCACGCGGTCCAATTGACCCTCGCTGAACGCGCCTGGCGCGAAACTCCCAAAATAAGCGCCCAATTGCGCGCGATCCGAGAGCAGCTCGGCCCAGTTCGAGGTCACATCGCGCGCGTCCTTCAGCGCGGCTCGTGCCACGCGCTCGAGACCCACTCGAGCGTCGCGCGTGAGCTTCGATGATTCGGCCTCGGCGAGCGTGATCAACGCATGCAAGCGATGGGCGAGCGGACGCTCGACGGAGCCCTTCCACGCGTTCAGCACGTTGGGCGCCTGGAGATCAGCGCCCAACGCTGCCACGATTTCTTGCTCGAACTGCAGCGCGAGGGTTGCCACGTGCGCGTCGATGGCACGCAGCATGGCCGGATGCTTCTTGAGCCGGGTCACCACACTCGGCGTGTCGTCGTGGTACCGCGAGGGCAGGCGAGGGAACAGGCTTTGCCGAAGCTTTTGCACCCAATTTTCGTAGGTGCGAATGGCCACGCCCGCGATGCCGAGCGCGGGCAACACTTCCGAGATGTAACGCGCCAGCGCATCGTTGAAGACCACGACGAGCATGCGGTCCGGACGGAAACGGCGCGCGTCGTGAAACGCCAAGTATGCCAAGCGATGCAAACCGATGGTCGTCTTGCCGCTGCCCGCGCCACCTTGGATCACCACCAAGCCGGAGTCCGGGCTGGTGATCAGCTCGAACTGGCGACGATCGATGAGCGGGGTGATCTCTTTCAGGTGCTTGTCGTCGGCGCCTTCTTGGCCGGTGCCGAGCTTCCCGGGACGGTGGTGCTGCGCGGCGCGCGTAGCGGTGCCTGCGCCGCCGGTGAGCTTCGTGGTGTTGGTCTCGAGGCGCCGCCATTCGCCATTGGCACGGCGCGCAAACGCGCCTTGTGGCGCGCTGATTCTGCGCAGCGCGCTGTCCACGATCGTCAGGCTGCGGCGCGTGACGACGGTGCCGGACACCTCGCGCTCGCCGAAGACCTCGTCGTAGTCGTTGCCCTCTTCGTAGCGATAGAACAAGCGGCTGACCGGCGCATCGCGCCAGTCCACGATGCGCACGTCCGACTTGGTATCCAAGTAGGTCCCGCGGCCGATCAGAACGTCGCGACGCTTGCCATTTTCTTCCAACGCCAAGTGCCCGAAGTACGGCGACCTGGGGTCGACGTGCACTTCCGTGGCTTCACGCCGGCGCGTGGACAGGATATGAATGCGCTCCATCTGTTCCAGCAGCGGGGGCACGTCTTCCATGCGCGCGGAGGCGATCTGATCGCGCAGGTCTAACAGTTGCGCGTCGTAGTCGGTGGCGGGCTTCGCTGGCTGTTCGCGGACGCGGTTCAGCAGGTGGTCGTTCACCTTGGCAAGGCAACGCTCTTCCTCAGCGGTGATGAGGTCCAAATCGGGGTCGGGGGTGCTGGGGAGTTCGGCCATAGGCGGGCTTCGAGCGCTTTCGGAGCGAAAAAAACGGGCTAGAGCGCGTACCACGCTCGCGCTGTGGAGTCGACGCCGGAAGCACACCAGGGGCGCCTCGAGCAGGGACCGGAAATGCTTTCACAATGCCGCCAATTATGAAGTGATATCAGTCACTTATCGCGCTGTGGCAGGAAGCAACATCGAGCTTGCTTTCAGCGCTTGTCAGGCGGTGCCATGATGGGCTTTGGCGCGCTCACCCGGCGTCAGAGGGAGCACGCTTTGGAGAACTCAATGCGCGCCATGGTGCTCGAAGCAGCGCGCGAACCCTTGCGCGAGCAACGAGTGCCACGACCGCGACTCGGCTATGGGCAGCTGCTGATTCGAGTGCGAGCGTGTGGCGTGTGCCGGACGGACTTGCACGTATGTGACGGCGAGCTGGCGCAGCCGAAGCTGCCGCTGATCCTCGGCCATCAAATCGTGGGCACGGTGGCGGCTATCGCCGACGGCGTCGAAGGCTTCACCGAGGGCCAACGCGTGGGTGTGCCATGGTTGGGCCGCGCCTGCGGGGATTGTCGATATTGCGCAACCGACCGCGAAAACCTGTGCGACCGCGCCGAGTTTACCGGGTACCAAGTGGACGGCGGCTATGCGGAGTATGCCGTTGCAGAACCGCGCTTCGCTTTGCCGCTGCCTGGGTCGTTTTCAGATTTGCAGGTTGCCCCGCTGTTGTGCGCAGGGCTTATCGGCTACCGCGCGCTCAGCATGACGGGGGACGCCGAGAGCGTCGGCCTGTACGGCTTCGGGTCCGCGGCTCACATCGTGGCGCAAGTGGCCGCGTTCCAAGGTCGGCGCGTGTTCGCGTTCACGCGCCCGGGTGATCTACGAAATCAAGAATTCGCCCGCAAGATAGGCGCTGTTTGGGCAGGCGGCTCGGACGCTACTCCGCCCGAAGAGCTGGACGCCGCGATTATTTTCGCGCCCGCCGGGACGCTCGTGCCGCGCGCGCTGCGTGCCGTGGGCAAGGGCGGCACGGTGGTCTGCGCCGGGATCCACATGAGCGACATTCCGTCGTTCCCGTACGAAGCGCTCTGGGGCGAGCGCTGCCTGCGCTCGGTCGCGAACCTGACGCGCCGGGATGGCCTCGAGTTCCTGGAGCTCGCGCCGCGCGTTCCGATCCACACCGAAGTTCAACCGTACCCGCTCGCAGACGCCAATCGTGCGCTCGCGGACTTGCGCAACGGTGCCGTCAGCGGCGCCTTAGTGCTCAAGATTTAGCCGCGAATTGCCGCGTCACCCGCGCTATAGGGCGCACTGCGATCGATGCTGACGTCGCGCTTGAGCGCACGGGCCAGCGGCTCGAGCTTGTCGCGCGCCGCTAGCAATTCCAGCTCAAGGTCGCCCGGACCATCGATGACGATGTCCACCTGCGTCGGGAAAACGTAGCAGCGCAGGCGCTTGACGAGCTGGCTATGCCCGCGGTCGAGGGCTACCGCGAGCCGCAGCATTCCGGACAAGACCTTGATCAGTCGTTGCTGAGCCGCGGTCAGGTGGGAGAGGCGATCGTGGCTCTTTTTAGGGCGTTCTTGGCGGTGATAGAACACTAGCAGTCCCAACAGCTCGATCTCTTCGTCCGTGAAGCCGCGCAGTGTGGAATTACGCACGATGTAGCGCGAATGGCGGTGTCGGTCAGCGTAGCCAATCTGGCGCCCGATTCCGTGCACCAGTACGGCGTATTCCAGGAGTTCGCGCTCGTAACCGCCGAAACCATGGATCTCCAGGGTTTGGTCGAAGAGCTCCAGCACCAGACGAGCAATGTGATGCTCGCGCGGGTCGTCGCGCTCGTATTTGCGCGCCAGCTCCACGATGCTGCGGCGCCGCGGATCGGGGATCGGCGCGTGTGTCGTCGGTGCGCGCCCATGCCGCTCCAAGTAGTCCCAGATCACGCCTTCGCGCAGGGATGCGTCGCACAGCGTGAGCTCTTCGACCTCTGCCATCGTGAGCAGCTCGCTGAGCAGCACGCCACCCAGGTGAATGGTGTCCGCGCGCGCTTCACCAATACCTTCGATTTTGGCTCTTTTCGCCGGATCTAGCTCGACCAAACGGCGCGTTAACTCGCGAATGTCCCGCCGTTTGACGGTCTGCGCGTTGAGCGAGCGGAACGGCGCGCCGCCATTGGCGAGGTGCGCGGCCTCGCCCAAGGTGCGAATCGTGCCCGAGGTGCCGATCACGCGATCGAAGCCGAGCTTGTGGGCTTGCGACATCACCTCCGCAGCGGCGCCGTGCACGTAGCCCTGCAGCTCATACAATTCCCGCATTCCGAGCGCTGCCGATGTGCCGTGGTGGTCCAGCAAGCGCTGCACGCCGAGACGCAAGCTCTCGTTCATCGAAACCGTCGTCTGGGTGCCGAGCGAGAGTTCGACGCTGCCCCCGCCGATGTCCATTACCAGGGTGCGTTCGTTGTGCAAGTCTAGGGCGTGACGCACCGCCAAGAAGATCAAGCGCGCTTCTTCCGTGCCCGAGATCACGCGCGGTAAGATGCCCGTTTCGCGGAAGGTGGCGTCCAGGAATTCAGTGCCGTTTTCGGCTTCACGGATTGCGCTGGTGGCCACCGCGAGCACTTCTTCCACACCGCGGCTTTCGGCGAGCTTCACGTAACGACGCAGCACGTCCAGCCCGTCGGCGAAGGCGCGCTCACTCAGGCGCATCGTGCCGAACATGCCTTGCCCGAGCCGAACCATGGTCTTTTGGCGATCGATCACGCTCAAACCGTGCTCCGGATTCACTTCAACGACGACCATGTGCACCGAGTTGGTGCCGATATCGATGGCGGCGATTTTCATGGCGCTTGGGGAGCGCCGACACTTTGAATCAGTCGCGCTAGGCCGTCCAACGCCGAACCCGGAATGCTGTGCCCGCCATTGAACGCGATGAATTCTACGGGGATGCCCGCCGCAATCAGCGCGTCCCGCAGTTGTTCGGCAACGGCAAAGGGCAGCACCTGATCCGCTCGGCCGTGGCTTTGCAGCACGCGCAGGCCCCGACGTGACGGCATGAGCGGCAGCCACTCAGCCCGTGAAATCATGGTGCCGCTCAGGACCGCGAGCCCGCCGAACGGGCGCGCCGTGCGCAGCACTACGTCGGTCGCGAGCATCGCGCCCTGCGAGAAGCCACCGATCACGGTTTGCTCCGGTGCCGCGCCGTGCTCGCGCTCGAGCGCGGCGAGCAGCCCCAGCACGGCATCGCGCGCTTCCTCCGCGCCCGGGGGAACCTCGGCCGTCAGTCGCTCGGCGGTGCTGTCACTGAAGCGATCTTGCACGGCTGCCATATCGATTGGCCACCAGGCGCGCCCGCCGAAGTCGAGCTCCAGGGGCGCCTCTGGAAAAACGAAGCGGACGGCGTGCGGCACGGGAAGCTCGCGCCACAGCGGCACGAGATCCGTGCCGGGCGCGCCGTAGCCGTGCATCAACACAACGACCGGCCCAGTTCCACCCCCTTCGCGGTCGGTTCCCCCGCATAGGCGTGCGCGCAGCGTGCCGAGAGTGAGCTCTTTCATCGGCTCCGACTTTAGCCCGAGAGCCGCGCTCAGGGTGACTCGAGTTTGACGAGGGGGTCCGCCCGTGATTCCTTGCAAGTGCGCATGGATCTCAAGGGCTTGATGACCGAACTGTTGGGCGAATTGGGCCGCGTCTCCAAGGCGGACGGCGTCGTCGGGACGGTGCGTGATGCCGGGCATGCCAAAGTCCTGCCGCTGAGCAAGATCAGTATCGCGTTCGGGACCGCAATCGGTGACGTTGGCGGGACGAGCAAGCGCGGAAACGATGAAAAAGGCGCGGACGCCGAGGTCGGCGGCGCGGGTGGCGCCATCGTGGTCGAGCCGCGAGCCTTCGTCGTCGTCGGGGAAGACGGCGTGCCGCACATGCTGGCGTTGCATCGCGGCAAAACGGCGGTCGTGCGGCGCGGCGTCGAGATCCTGCCCGGGCCGGTGGTTCCGGAAACGCTGCCTGCAGCCGCTACTCCGCGCCTCGGGCCTGGCGACAAGAAGTAAAAGCGTTCGAGGGCCCTCGCGCAGGTGACCGCTGTAACCGTTTGTTTGGTTGCGAGCAGCTCGCTCTTCGTTGCGTGCGTGCTGCTCGCGTTGCTGATGCCCTGGTCGCTTAGCAGCAACCTGCAGGGGCGTGCTGACCCGTCTGGGTCGTGGGCAATTGCTTGGGGCATTGGGCTCGGCCCGCTCGCGCTGACGGTCATTGCCGCGGCGGGCGTGAAGCCGTTCATGACGTGCCACGTCTTCGGGCGTCAGCTCGCGCGTTTGCCGCTATCGCGCTGGATTCGGCCCAAAGCGAAGCCGGTCTCGACAGCGCGGACAGAGGCGACGCCCCCTGAGCCGCGGCACAGGTTGTCGCGTTGCGAGCGCTCAGTGGCGCGCCTATTTCGTTCGCTCGACCCGCTCGAAACGGCGCTCTCGATTTGGCACCAGGATCACTTGTTCGAGGTTCGCTCGTTGGTGGTCGAGCTCGAGTATTCGTTTCGCGATGTGGCGCTCACCGGGCGCATCCTGGCCGCGCTGTATATGCTGAGCGCAGTGCTGCCCGAGCACTGGGAGATCAATCACATCCCATCCTGGGAATCCGAGGATCGCGTGGCGTTCACCGCAGATGCGCGGTTTCGGATTTGGCCTGGCCGCCTGGCGCTCGACGTCATGCGATTCGTGCTAAAGCAGAGGGCGAAAGCGCGGCACGGCGCCGCGCCCATCAGCGGGTAATGCAGGCGACATGAGCGAATCTAAAATCGGCGACATCGTCAGCAGTTTGCTGTCCGGCGTGCATGGCATCTCGAAGAGCGAGACCATCGTGGGCGAACCGCAGCAGGCCGGTGACGCCACGATCATCCCCGTGCACCGTCTAAAAATCGCGTTCGGCGCCGGCAGCGCCAGCGCGGGCGCCAAAAGCGGCAAGGGCGGCGGCAAGTCTGGCGGTCACGGCGCCGGCGGTGCGGTGGAGCTAGATCCGGTCGCCGTGATCGCAATCAGCAAGAATGGCCACGCGCACCTGCTCACTGTGGATGGTGACGAGAGCAGTGCTTGGTCGGCACTCCTGCAAGAAGTGCCGGACATCCTCGGGCGCTTGGCGCAATCCGTCGGTGACCGCGTGCGCACTGAGTTGAACGCTCGCGGCCTGCCGACGACTGAAGTGAGCGCGCCCGCTGAAGCAGCAAAGAGCGCTCTGCCCGATCCGAAGCGTGAGCCCTGAGTTAGGCGCGCGCTGCGCTCAGCACGTGCTTTACGGCGCGCTCAAGCCGCGCCAGGCACTCGTTCACGCTCTCCGAATCCACGCACAGGAACGGCCGAAAACGCAGCGAACGCTGACCGCAGGCCAAGACAATCAAGTGCTCGGCAAAGCACCGCTTCACGACCTGATTTCGCTGTTGGGTCGTCGGTAAATCGACCGCACACAACGCGCCGAGACCGCGCGCGTTCGTGAGCGCTGGCAGGCGCTGCGCCAGCGCTTCCAGCCCCATACGCAGCTCGCCACCGCGCAGCGTCGTGTTTTCGAGCAGGCGGTCATCGTCGATGATCTCGAGGATGCGCGTGGCGCGCACCATGTCCACGAGCGAACCGCCCCAGGTGCTCGAGATGCGGCTGGGCACCGAGAACACGCTGTCGACCTCGTCAATGCGCGGCGACACCAAGATGCCGCCCACCTGCATCTTCTTGGCGAAGCACAACACGTCCGGCTGCACGCCGAGTTTTTGATACGCCCACCACGCGCCCGTGATGCCGACGCCGGTCTGAACTTCGTCGAAGATCAGCAGTGCTTCACGTTCGTCCGCGATTCGGCGCAGACCCGCCAAAAATTCGGGGCGAAAGTGGTTATCCCCACCTTCACACTGCACGGGTTCCAGCAGAATCGCCGCGATGTCATGGCCGCGTTCGTCGAAGGCGCGTTCCACCGCCGAAAGCGAAGCGCGTTCCTGCGCCACGACTGCTGCCAGGTCGAGCGGGAAGTCCAGCTTGGGCGCAGCGACGCGCGGCCAGTCGAACTTGGGGAAGTGCAGCGTCTTGGCCGGGTCCGTATTGGTGACGCTGAGCGTGTAGCCGGCGCGACCGTGAAACGCCTGCTCGAAGTGCAGGATCTGACTGCCGACGGCCTTGCGCCCGGCCTGTAGGTTCTTGCGCGCCTTCCAGTCGAACGCTGCCTTCATGCCGTTCTCCACGGCGAGCGCGCCACCTTCCACGAAGAAGTAGTGCGGCAGCTCTACCGGCGCAGCGGTGCGTGACAGCGTGTCGACGAAATCCGCGAAGTACTCGGTGTAGAAGTCCGGATTACCCACCTTCGTGATGGCGGCGCGCGCGAGCCGCCGTTGGGTATCGGCATCGAGCATGCCCGGGTGGTTGTAGCCGAGCGGATTCGAGCCGTAAAAACTCGCAAAATCCAGGTATTGGGTGCCGGATAGGGCGTCCACGGCGAACGCACCGTGGCTGTTCTCGAGGTCCAGAACGATGGGGTAGCCCAGAGCCAGCAGGTGCCGACGGAGCACGTCATGCACCGCCCCGGGCGGGATCCGCACGTGGCTAGCCATCGACTCATACTAGCAGCGTTTGCGCGAAAATCCCGTGTTTGGCCCGGGCCAGATCCTGTGGCTTACTGCAGCGCGTAAGCAATGGATGCACGAGCAATCGCAGGCGCAATTGGCAGCTACCTCATCGAGCATCCGGAGGAGCTTTGGCGCTTGCTACGCAACGCGTTAGCGCTGCGCTTCGGCGTGCCGCTTGCGGCGCTGCGTTGGCTCGCGGTCAAGGGCGCCGGCAAGAAAGCGCCGAAAGACGTGCAGATCGAAGCGGTGCCGCCGGGGGTGCGCGTTTCCGCCTCGCTGGACTTGATGGGCACTCCGGTGCGCGCTTCTGCGGTCGTGTATGTGGAGCGCGTGCGCGCGAACGAGCAGGAGCTGTGCTTGGAGATCCGCCTGGCCGAGGTGTCGCTGAAAGTGACCGACGAAAGCTCGACCACGCCGATCGCGGCGCTGCTCAAATCAGGCGCGCTGGACCTGAGCAAGCCGGGCAATCTGGCGGCCTACATGCCCAAGCGCCCGCCGATCTTGGTGGATGCCAAGGATGACCGCATCTTCATTGATTTGATGAAGCACCCCAAATTTGCGCGCAACAAGAACGCACAACGCCTGGTGCGGTTGCTTGCCCCCCTCGTCACCGTGTCGAGCATCGAGACCGCTCCCGCGCATTTGGACGTCGCGCTCCAGCCGTTCCCGCAGGGCATCGCTGAAGTCATCGCGCGCGTGCGCGGCTTGTTCTGAGCATGTCTCTGCTCGGGCCGGCGTCGGCGGTCGCCAACTACCACTGCAAGGTTGGCGAAAACCCACTTTGGGATGAGCGCGAAGGGCGACTGTACTGGGTCGATATCGAGAGCGCGCGGCTGTTCCGCGTCGACCACGAGAGCGGCGCGCACGAGTGTTTTTATCGCGACGCGCGCGACGGCGCGATGATCGGCGGTTTCTCGTTCCAGGAGGATGGCTCGCTCCTGCTTTTCGAGGTCGATCGCATCGCTGTGCTGAGCAAGACCGGTGCACGGCGCGTACTCGTCGAGGGCATCGATGAAGGCATGGTCCGTTTCAACGACGTGATCGCCGACCCGGAGGGTCGAGTGTTCGCGGGGACGATCGGCAAGACCGAGCACAGCGGCGGGCTGTTTCGCGTCGACCTGGATGGCACGGTCACGCCCTTGTGGCGCGGCACCGGTTGCGCGAACGGCATGGGCTTCACGCCCGATCTACAGCGCTTCTACTGGACGTGCAGTACGACGCGGTTGATCTACGTCGCTGACTACGACCGCGCGACCGGCGCGCTCAGCAATCGGCGCGAATTTTATCGGGCGCCAGAGGCCGAGGGTATCCCCGACGGGATGACCGTGGACCTCGCCGGCGCGGTCTGGACGGCGCGCTGGGGCGGTTCAGCGCTCCTGCGGCTCAGTCCGGATGCTCGCTTGGTCGAGCGTGCGCCGTTTCCGGTCAGCGCGGTTTCGTCCGCCGCATTTGGTGGCCCGAACTTGGACGTCCTGTACGTGACTACCGCCGGCGGCCGCGTCGATGACGACGCAATTGACGGTACGCTGTACCGCATGCCCGTGTCAGTCCCGGGAACGGCGGAGTTCCGTTCCCGGATCCGCCTCTGAGAGGCGGACTCTGCCGGCAGGCTACTCCGCGGCGGGCGCGGGCGCCGCTGGGGGTAGCGCAGCGGGCTTCTTCGGGGACTTCGGCTCGCGCTTGCCGTCCCACCAGGCCTTCAGGCGCTCCATGCTGAACGGGCGCGAGTAGGCGTACAGCGCCATCAAGCTGAGCGCGTAAAACAGCCAGGCCTGCGCCACGAAGCGATCATCCACCCAGTAAAAACCACTAGGCGCGTATTTCAAGATCACACTCACGCCGCTCGTCACCACGATCACTGGCCCGAGTGAGCGCCGCACCGCGGCCATCGCCGGTATCACCAAGAACAGCGAATAGTAATAACAAGTCAGGTTCGTGAAGGAGATCACCAAACACGGGCCGATGGCCAGGCCGACCCAAAGCAACTTGGTGCGGCGCAGCGCCCACATGGTCCACGCGAACACGCCCGCGCAGATCAACAGGAACAGCGGCTTCATGACCTTGAAGTTTTCGATGCGGCCCTGCTTCCAGCCCTCGAACGGGTCGTCCATGTTGTCGTCGCGTAGGAAGCGCATGCGGCCCTTCCAGTTGGCGACCAGCATGGTTTCGAGGCCCATGTGGTTGGTGAGCGGGGTGGCGTTGTGCACCTTGATGGTGTGGCCGAAGAACTGCTTATATGAGTCCACGCCGCACACCGCGATACTGGCGGGGACCAGCACGCCGAACGCCACGATAGCGCCCGCGATCAGCCGCCGGTGATCGGGGTGCAGGTAGCCGAGCAAGCCGGGCTCTCGCTTGATCGAGATCCGACCGGCTGGGCCGGGCGTGTCGCTGGTCGTGCCGAAGCGCACACGACGAATGATCTCGAACACGACCATGATCGCCCAGCCACCGAAAAAGATGATTGGGAAAATGCGCAGTAGTGAGGACCAGGCGAGGGCACCGCCGGCGAGGAAGAACTTACGCTTTCGGGCGCAGCACAGCGCCGCCACCAAGAAGAACAACCAATCCTGGCGTAGGAACGCGCCGCCAGTCCAATAGAAATCTGCGGGCGCGTTGCAGCCCCAAAACACAATCGCCACGGCCATCACGCGCCAGCCGAAGGCCCAGTAGAAGAGCAGTACGCAGCCGACGTGCAGCGCAACGTCGATCATCGACAGCCGGAAGAATAGCTGGTCGCTGGCGGGACCAATGCTGGCAAACAGCTTCCCGGTCATGCCCCAGACCGGCGGCGGGTTATAGCCGTGGTCCTTCTGCATGTTGTCCCAGTAACTGCCGACGGACGAGTGATAAAACCAGTCGACGTCCTTCTTCCAGTCGTCCCAGCGCGCAGCGGTAAAGTGATTTTTGCACTGACCAGGGTCGGTCAAGATGTACGTGTCTTTGACCGGCTTGATCAGGTTCACGCGCAAATCACGTATGTCGCGTTTAGCGACGGCGGCCCCGCGCCCGAGTTCGATCTCCGCGATGGCGGTGCACTCGTAGAGTCGGTTGTAGCCGATCTCCTTGAAGTACTTGGACCCCAGGTAGTAATGGTAAAATTCGTGACGGTGGTAGTACTCGCTGTAGCGAACGTTCGGATTGAAGAAGTCGAAGTACGTGAAGAACGCAGCCACCGTGAGTACGATGGCGACCCAACGCTTCGTCTTGATGGAGATCCGCTCGCGCAACCGCAGCGCGCGCATCTCAAGGAGCAGCAACGCGGCCGTGCCCATCGTGAGGGCGATACGCGTGCCCCGCATGATGTTCTCCCAATTCGTCTTCTCGAAGAACTTGTTCTGCCAGAAGAAGGGGCCGTCCATCAGGGCGGTCGCGTGATTCAGCGTAGAAAGCAGGGTCATCACGGGGAGCGTCGTAGCTTAAGAGCGGTGTGTTGTCAGCCCCAAGGCGGGTCGGAAGTCTTCTGTCGGTGGGTGAAGTCCGGCGGAGTCGCTCCTGTCATTCAAGACCGAATGGGCCGATCCGTTGTCCTGAATTGTCCTGCTCACGGCGTCTTCATCGGGAAAGCCCGTCAATTTGCCGTTCGCCCAAGGCGATGCGCAGCCCGCCCGGAACCAAAACGACCCCGGAATTCTTGGAAGCCCAGATCACGATCCGCGATCGAGAGCAGAGCAACGAACCCGGCGAACCCGGCCGCCTGCTGTTTCAACCCTTCAGAACGGCCGCCCGACAGAATGCGCAGTTCTCAACGTAAAGGCACCACTCAACGCCGAGGCTGGCGCGCTCACACCCACAAATAAACTCGAGCCGGGCAATCCTTGGATTACCCGGCTCGTCGTAGCGAGCCCCAAAATCCCGGAGGGGTGAGGGGGCGTTTGGCAGTACAGAACCGCGCGATCACGCACGACTCAACACGTACCTAGCCGTAGATATCAAGGTCCGGCCCGTACTATTACGGTCGACCTTACTCGGCTAACCTCGAGGGCCCACCTCCGGGATAAAGGTACAACTACTAATCATGCCTGTCCTCCTCCGGCCGTAGCCGGACGCCCGGCGCGCAACCGCTCGAACGAGCCCGCCCAGCCGCCCTGCCAACGATAGGCAGAGGAGACAGAGACAGTCGCTCGATTAGCAGCGTTGGGGGCGCTTCCGAAAGGAGACCGCGGACGGTCTCGACCCAAGAGTGCAGGCGCGGGGGTGCTCCTCCACCGGACAAGCCCGGGAACGATTATTCCAGCCTGCACGTTGGTTCGGACTCTAGCATGGGCGGCCGGGCCGATCCAGGATTTTCTCAGCTCAAACGTCTCGGGCTACTCACTCGGTGGTAGTGCGGTGCGCTCCGCGGTCAGACCGTAGCTGACCTTGCACGGGAGCCCCGCGAACCCGCCTTCGACGCCGACGAAGCCCGCGCACTGAGTGCCTGCCTGCGCCGTATACACGAAGCTCATATCGATACTGAAGCTCTTCACGTCGGTGCTACTCGAACTCAGCTTGCCACTCGCCGCGTCCGTGCGATCGACGATGCAACCCGGGTTAACGCCTTGCGCTGCAGCGAGCGTCACCTCCACGCCGCTCTCGAAGTCGAACGACTTGCCATCAGCGGCAATCGTTCCCGGGATGGCTTCCTCGCCGTTCAGCCAGTACAGCGTGTCGTCTTGTCGCGACAGCTTCACATCGAACGCCCAGTCCGGTGTCACGCCCAGCACGGAGGCCTGGCAGGTGTCGCTCACGAGCGCGCCCGTCGCGTGGTAAGTGCCCAGCCGATCTCCAGGTTCGTGCGCGTCTTGCCCGTGCCCTAGGCAGCTAGAACACAAAAGCAAAATCGCGCACGCGAAGAGTCGCATACGCGATTAGCTATCAGTTGGCCCAAGGAAGGGCCAAAGTTCCGGCGCTCAGGATTGAGCAGAGTCAGCCGCCGGCGACGCTTTGCGGGCGTTCGCCTCTTCCAGACCAACGCGCTTGCGGGCGCGCAGCTTGACGCGCTTGCCCTTGAGCGGAGTGGTGAGCCATTCGTGGCGGCGGCGGACGTTCCAAAGTGCACGGTTCGACATATGGGCGGCTCAATTACCCGACCTTGTGGCTTCGCGCAAGACGAACCGAGCCAAAAAACGCCGCTGACGTTGCCTTGAAACCGACGGGCCGGGATCGGCTCGGGAAATCGCGCCCGTTTGGTGCAAAGCTCTGGCAGAAGTGGCCCCCTATCGCACAAGCTAGACGGTCCGATGACGACTCCAGTTCCAGCTATCCCGGTTACCGGCGGGGTAGTTCGCTCGCCCCGCGGCCCCAGTTACCTGCTCGGCAAGCGCCTGGGCAGCGGGGCGTTCGGGGCGGTTTACGACTGCATCGGCCCCTTCGATCAGTCCTTCGCGCTGAAGGTGTTTCTGCCCGGGAACAAGCCGTACGTCGAAGTCCGGGCGGAGTGGCTGAAGGAGGCGGAACGGCTATACCGGCTACGCCACCCGAACATCGTGTACGTGCACGACTACTTCGAGGCATCGGGGTTGTTCTGCTTGGTTCTGGAGCGTTGTGATCACTCGCTCGACGAAATGCTGAGCACGCCGTTCACGGATCGGTTGGTCGTGGATCTCGCGCGGCAGCTTTTGTTTGCCGTGCAGTACCTTGCCGACAACGAGTTCGTGCACAACGATCTGCACGCCGGCAATGTGCTGGTCGTCCAAGGTGAGCGTCTCACGGCAAAGTTGAGTGATCTGGGCATCGCTCAGGAGCTCTACGGTCACGGCGGCGCGCGTCCCGCGCTGGTGCAACATCGGTTAATGTCCCCGGAGGTTGCCGCTGGCGGTTACTCCACCAAACAGAGTGATTTGTATCAGCTCGGGCTGCTCATCTATCAGATGCACACCGGCGTGTATCCGATCGACACCAGCACCGGGTACGACGGCATCATTCAGCAGATCCGCGAGGGCGTGCCGCGCGCCAAGGCGGAAGCCTTAGGCACGCCGATTGGCGATGTCGTGAGCGTCATGCTCAGGCGCCAGGAACAATACCGGTACACCTCGGCCTTGCAGGTTTGGGAAGATCTGCAAAAACTAGATGTGTGGTCGCGGGATCGCGTGGAACGCTCCCAGGACACACCCCAGCTACCGCCGGTGTCTGCAGCGGGGCCTCCTTCTTCGGGGGATTCTCCCCCGCGCCCGCTGAAGTGAATTCAGCGGGGCCTCCTTCTTCGGGGGATTCTCCCCCGCGCCCGCTGAAGTGAATTCAGCGGGGCCCCACCCCCGAGTTTGGGGCCCCAAACCCCAAACCCCAAACCCCAAACCCCAAACCCCCGAGCCAGAACGGATACGCGATGCACGTCACGATGGTAAAAAAGCGGCTCCTCGGCGGAGAGCCCTGCAAGAAGTGCGTAGACGCAGAAGAGCTGCTCAAGGCGCGCGGCCTCTGGTCACGAATCAACGAGGTCGTGTGGGCCATCGAGGGTGACGCAGAATCCGCGGGCATGAAGCTGGCCGCGCAATACAAGGTGGAGCTGGCGCCGTTTTTCATCGTCAGTGAAGAGGGTGCAGGGGGCGGCGAGCCGCGCGCGTACACCAGCACGCTGCAGTTCATCAAGCAGGAGCTCAGCGCCGCTGTCGCGCCGGCCGTGGTGACTTCCGCCGGTGCGTTGACGGGAGCTGAGATCGCGCAACTCGCGCTTGAGTTCGACAAGGCGCCGCCCGAGCGCACTATCAAGTGGCTACTCGAACGTTTCGGGCGTGAAGTGGGCCTCGCGTTCAGCGGCGCGGAAGACGTCGCGCTGATCGACATCGCACTGAAGTCGGGCTTGCCGTGCACTGTGTTCACCCTCGACACAGGGCGTTTGCACCCCGAAACCTACCGCTTCATCGAAAAAGTGCGCAGCCACTACGGCATCAGTATCGAGATGATGTCACCGCAGGCAGAGCCGTTGCAGAGCTTCGTCGAGAAAAAGGGCCTATTTAGCTTTTACAACGACGGCCATAGCGAGTGCTGCGGGGTCCGCAAGCTAGAACCACTGCGCCGTGCGCTCGCCAAACAACGCGCCTGGATTACCGGCCAACGCCGCGACCAAAGCCCGACGCGCACGGACGTTGCCGTCCTGCAAGCGGACACGCATCAAGGCGTGGACGGCCCGCTCGTCAAACTGAACCCGCTCGCGGCATGGAGCCTGCAAAAGGTGTGGAGCTACATCCGCGCGAATGACGTGCCGTACAACGAGCTGCACGACCAGGGCTTCATCTCGATTGGCTGCGAACCCTGCACACGCGTGCCGCGTCCGGGGGAGCATGAACGCGCTGGGCGTTGGTGGTGGGAAGAGTCCACCAAGCGCGAGTGCGGGCTGCACGTTTGACCTGCGACTCACGGCGGCCCCTTCGCTAGCGCGTTTCGACTTTTGTTGATGGTCACCAGTCGCGCCGAGTTCGGCGTAGCCTTCGGCGTCGCGTGACGGGCGCTCCGCGCGGGGGACGGAGCGGCTGCGCGACCCTTGTCCGCTGCGCGCAGCTTCCGAATCCGAATCTGGATGTGAGCGCGGCGCGGGACGCCTCGCGGGAGCCCAGTGTCTGTTTGTGCACCTACAGACACTGAGCGAAAAAAAGCAGTACCGAGCGCACCGGTTCACAGCAGGCGCGAAGCGTTGGGCTGCGCAGCGGCCCCGAGCCGCAACCCGCGAACAGCACGCCGCAACCATTGCAAGCGATTCGCGCTCGAGCTTGTGGCCGATGAGCGCACCATCCGGGGCGCACCAGGTTGTTTTCGTGAGTGCGCGACGCGCCGTGCGGGCAAATCCAACCTGGGGCGTGCGGGGTCGGAGCAGGACGGATGCGCTGGCGGACGCGCCGCTAGGCGCATCTGCAGCGCGGCGTAAGGGGCGAAGCGCGACCAATGCTTGCTCGCGCCACGCGACGCCGAAGGCTTTGACGACCTTCGGCGTATTCGGTGACCATGAACAAAACCTCAGTCGATGACCTTTGTGCCGTTGCCCTTGATCGGCGCGAGGGTGACGCCGTCTTCGTCTGCTGGCGTGCCGGCAGCGTAGAGAACCTTGAGCTTCTTGAGGGCTTTGAGCGGCGAGGCGTCTTTGACTTGGGTGTGTTGGATGCCGAGCTTCTCTAGTTTGGTGAGTTTTGCGAGCGGGGATATGTCGGTGATTGGAGTGTCGTCGAGGGTGAGTTCGGTGAGCGTGGTCAGCTGCGCGATCGGCGTGACGTCGGCGATTTGCGTGTGCGCGAGATCGAGGCGGTCGAGCTTTTTGAGCTTGGTGAGGGAGGAGACGTCTTTGACGTTGTTGTGCGCCGCGCTGATGGCTTCGAGATCGCTCAGGCCGGCGAGGACCGAGATGTCGTCGTAGTCGCCGGGCGGGAGGAAGACGTCTTTGAGCGCGGTCAGGTGAGAAAACGTGCACACGTCCAGCGCGGCGGTGCGCGGGGCCTGCGAGAGGTTCACCGAGCGCACCTTCTTCAGATCGGCGAGGCTGATGGCGCCGTCCGGCTTCTGCAGCTTCTTGCGGATCTCGGCTTCCAGGCCCGGTTGGTCGAACTCGGCGTTGGGGCCCTTGCCGCACTCTGCCAACGTTTTCTTGGGCGCCGTGGGGGCAGCAGCGACTGGAGCGGCTGACGGAGTTGGGGCGGGAGCGGGCGGGGGAGCGACGGGCGCGGCGGAGGCTGCAGGCTTCTCTTCCGGCTTCGGCGGGTCGTCGCAGGCGTTGAGCGCGAAAACCAAACCGAGTGCAGCGACGGAAGCGTGGATGGACTTCATTGCGCGCCACTCTAGTCCGGCTTCACCCGGCGTTGGAAGCGCGTGCGGTTTTGCGATCCACGCCCAAAAGACGCACCAAATCCAGGAACTTGTGCAGTGCGGGTGAGAGATTTTGGTGCCGCCACACGATCGATAGCTCGACCTGCGGCGCGCCCACGATGGCGCGAAAGCTGAGCCCGGGCCGGCGGAAGTTGCGCATGGACGAAGGCATGATCGAGACACCGAAGCCTGCGGCGATCATGCTGATGATGTCTAGCTGCGGCGCTTCCTGCACGACGCGCGGCGTGAAGCCGGCGGTATGGCAGAGCCCCATCAATTGATCGAAGAAGGCGGGCCCGCGTGCGCGCGGGAAGAGCACGAATGGCTCCTGCTTGAGTGCGCTCAGGTGAATGGTGCGCTGCGCGGCCAGCGGATGATCAGCGGGCAGTACGACCATCAGCGCTTCACGGCGCACGAGCTCTGCGTCCAACGCCGGGTCATCGAGTGACGAGCGCACGAAACCGACGTCCAACCCGCCGGCTTTCAAGGCGTCGATCTGCTCACCCGGCGAGAGCTCGCGCAGCGAGAGCTCCACCGCGGGGAAGCGGGTTCGGAATGCGCGCAGCAATTCAGTGAGCCCGCTGTAGGCAAGCGATGACGGGTAGCCGACTACCAGCCGACCGCTTTCGCCCTCGGCCGCGCTGCGCGCGTCGTGGATAGCGGCCTCCAGTGCGTCGAACACTTGGCGCACGCGAGGCAGCAGCGCGCTACCCGCAGGGGTGAGTTCGACACGCCGACGGGAGCGTTCAAAAAGCGGGAAGCCCAATTCCGCCTCGAGCAGTTGGATCTGCCGGCTGAGCGGAGGTTGCTGAATGTGTAGGCGCTGCGCCGCCTTACCGAAGTGCAGCTCCTCAGCCAGAGTCACGAAGTAGCGTAAATGTCGGAGTTCCATCGCTCGCGAGCCCTTCAAAACCGCCCTGTGATACTCAAAAGGTATCACAGGGTACGAAATAATCTATTGGACGATCGCTGGCGCCGACTCTACAGCTAGCTGGCCTTCCTCTGCGCACCCTCCGAACCGCCTCGGAATGCGCGAAACCGGCCTAATTTCCCGATGTGGCTCGTTCGTGTCGCGCTCCAGCGCCCGTATACTTTCATCGTGATGTCGATGCTGATCGTCATCCTCGGGGTGTTCACCATCCTGCGGATGCCGACCGACATCTTTCCGGACATCGATATCCCCGTCATTTCCGTGGTCTGGAATTACGGCGGTCTGCCGCCCGAGGAGATGGAAAAACGCATCGTCACCAACTACGAGCGCGTGCTCACGACCACGGTGAACGACATCGAACACGTGGAGAGCCAGACCCTCAGCGGCATCGCAGTGGTCAAGATTTTCTTCCAGCCCGGCGCGAGCATCGATGCAGCGACCGCGCAGGTGACCGCTATCTCCCAAACGATGGTGCGGCAGATGCCACCGGGAGCGACACCCCCGTTCATCATTCGTTACAGCGCGTCGAACGTGCCTATTTTACAGATCGCTTTGGAGAGCGATTCGCTGAGCGAGCAGCAGATCTTCGACTACGGGATGAATTTCATCCGCGCGGACATCGCGACCGTGCAGGGCGCGCAGGTGCCGTACCCGTACGGTGGCAAGCAGCGCCAGATCGTGATCGATATCGACCCCACACGCTTGTACGCCTGGGGGCTCTCGCCACGTGACGTGAACAACGCGCTCGGGCTGCAGAACGTGATCCTACCCACCGGCACCGTGAAGATGGGTGTGCAAGAGTACCCGGTGTTGATCAACTCGAGCCCCGAGTTGATCCCGGAACTCGGCAATTTGCCGATAAAAACCGTGAACGGCACGACGGTGTACATCAAGGATGTGGCGAACGTGCGCGACGGTTACTCGCCGCAAACCAGCATCGTGCACGTGTCAGGCGGCAAGTCCGTGCTGATGACGATCCTCAAGAACGGCAGTGCCAGCACATTGGATGTCGTCGACAAGATTCGCGCGCTGATGCCGGGTACCTTGGCCAGAGTGCCCAAGGAACTGAAGGCGTCCTTACTCTTCGATCAGTCCGTATTCGTGCGCGCTGCTGTCAGCGGCGTGGTCAAGGAGGCGGCTATCGCCGCCGGGCTGACCGCGCTCATGATCCTACTCTTCTTGGGTAGCTGGCGCAGCACGCTCATCGTGGTGGTTTCGATTCCGCTGTCGATCTTGGTCTCGATCATGATCCTGCACGCCCTGGGTCACACGTTGAACGTGATGACGTTGGGCGGCATGGCCCTCGCCGTGGGCATTTTGGTCGACGACGCCACCGTGGCGATCGAAAACATTCACCGCAATTTGGGCCAGAAAAAGCCCTTCATTCGCGCGATTGTGGACGGCGCCCAGGAGATCGCCGTCCCGGCTTTCGTCTCCACGCTGTGTATCTGCATCGTGTTCGTTCCCGTGGCGTTCATCACTGGTGCGGCGAAATCCCTGTTCGTGCCGTTGGCGCTGGCGGTGGTGTTCGCGATGCTCACCTCGTACTTCCTGTCGCGCACGCTCGTGCCCACCCTCGTGCGTTTCCTGCTGGAGAAGGAGGCCAAGGAGCACGAGCACGGACATGTTGCGGGGCCGCCGGGTTTGGCGAAGCGCTTCTTTGCCGCCTTTGACCGCGGCTTCGTACGCTTACGCACGGCTTATGGTGGCTGGTTGGCGTGGGCGCTGGAGCACCGCGCCTTGTTCGGGACAGCGTTCTTGGCGTTCGTGGTCGCTTCCGTGCTCCTGCTGGTGCCACTTTTGGGTCGGGATTTCTTCCCGACGGTGGATGCCGGCCTGATCAAGCTGCACGTGCGTGGCGCGCCCGGGCTGCGCATCGAGGAAACGGAACGCCATTTCGCGGCCATCGAGAACACGATCAAGACGGTAATCCCGAAGCAGGAAATCGCGACCATGCTCGACAACATGGGCGTGCCGAACAGCGGCTTGAATCTATCGCTCAGCGAGGGCGCGCTGATCTCGCCCTCGGACGGACAGATTTCGATCTCGCTCAAAGAAGGACACCGGCCAACGGCGGACTATGTGCGCGCGATTCGCCGCAAGCTGCATCATGACTACCCGGAATCCACGATCTTCTTCTTGGCACCGGATATCTCGACGCAGGTCTTGAACTTCGGTTTGGCTGCGCCGATTGACGTGCAGCTCGTCGGAGCGCCCGGCAAGGAGGAAAGTACGCTGGCCGTTGCTCGCAAGATCATGGCCGAAGTGCAGGCCATTCCAGGGGCCGCGGACGTGCACATGGCTCAGGTGCTGGACAAGCCGGAGCTGCGTATTGACGTGGACCGCACCATGGCCTCGCTTTCCGGCATGACGCAGAAAGACGTGGCCAGCGACTTGCTCGTGTCGTTGTCATCCAGCTCACAGGTGGCGCCCAGTTACTGGCTGGATACCAAGCGCGGTGTTCAATACATGGTCGCGGTGCAGACCCCGCAGTACCAAAACAACAGCATGGATGCGGTGAACAATACCCCGCTGTCCACGGGTGAAGACGGCGGCCCGCAATTGCTCTCGAACGTCGCCGCCATATCGCGCACGGTCGGCCCCGCCAATATCACGCACTATAACGCCTCGCGCACCTTCGACGTGCAAGCCAATGTGGACGGCACGGACCTTGGTTCTGTCGCGGACGCCGTGCAGAAAGTGGTGGATTCGATCAAACCCAGCTTGCCGCGCGGCACCACCGTGAAGATCAAAGGCCAGGTCGAGAGCATGCAGTCTTCGTTCGCCGGCCTCGGCTACGGGCTGATCTTTTCCGTCGTGCTCGTGTACCTGCTCATGGTCGTGAATTTCCAGTCTTGGCTCGACCCGCTCGTGATTCTGACGGCACTGCCTGGCGCTATTGCGGGCATTGTCTGGCTGCTGTTCTTGACGCACACCACGCTCAGCGTGCCGGCGCTGATGGGCTCGATCATGTGCGTCGGTGTAGCAACCGCGAACAGCATCCTGGTGGTCACCTTCGCCAATGATCAGCGCAAAGTCGGGCGAGATGCTAAGCACGCGGCGCTCGCCGCCGGCATGACGCGCCTGCGCCCCGTGCTAATGACCGCCATGGCTATGATCATCGGTATGCTGCCGATGTCGCTCGGCCTCGGTGAGGGCGGTGAGCAGAATGCGCCGCTCGGCCGCGCAGTTATCGGTGGTTTGTTGCTCGCCACGCTGAGTACGCTATTTTTCGTGCCGGTCATGTACAGCGCGCTCCGTCGCAAGGCGCCTGTGACCGATCCATTGTTGGAGGGACTGTGACTTCGCCGAATGAATCGAATACTCCCGTGCCGCCGCAGTCCGTGTACCCCCCAGCGGACGATCTGGGCTTCGACTTGCCGGGGCCCGCGACCATGAGCCACGGGCGCCTAGTGACGATAGGCGTCGTGGGCGCCGCAGTGCTCGGCGCCGCGTTCCTGTTTGGCTACTTACCGAAGCACCAGGCGCAGCGCGAACTCGTGGCGGATTCGCACACGGACGCAGCGGCGGTTCCAGTCGTGCAAGTCATTCTGCCAAAGGTGATGAGCAGCGATCACGCCATCGTGCTCAGCGGCAGCGTGCGCCCGCTCGAAGAAACGGTGATCTACCCACGTGCCAACGGCTACATCTCCAAGTGGCTGGTTGACATCGGGGCCAAGGTCAAAGAGGGCCAGCTGATGGCCGAAATCGAGACGCCCGAGCTCGATCAAGAACTCGATCAAGCGCGCGCTCAGCTGGCTCAAGCGCAAGCGGGTGTCACCCAAGCCAACGCCAACATGGAGTTCTCGAAGGCGAACCTCGAGCGCTTCAAACAATTAGTGCCGGCAGGCGTGGCGAGTCAGCAAGATCTGGACAAGACCCAAGCGCAATCCGTGGTGGATTCCGCGGGGGTGAGCGTCGCCAAAGCCGCGGTTGCAGTGCAGGAAGCGAACATCCGACGCTTGCTGCAATTGAAGGGGTTCGCACACGTGACTGCGCCCTTTGCGGGCACCGTCACCTCGCGCACCACGGATCGCGGCTCGCTCGTGAGCGCGGGCAACGGGACACCACTGTTCAAGGTCGCGGCGGTCGACCCGGTGCGTGTGCTCGTGCAAGTGCCGCAAGACGTGGCGGCCGGTGTAAAGACGGACTTGGACGCCAAGGTGACCACGCGCGAATTTGCCGGGCGCGTGTTCGCCGGCAAAGTGGCGCACACCGCCGGCGCGCTCGACTCTACTACGCGCACGATGCTCACCGAGGTGCGCGTGCCGAATCCGAACAACGACCTGCTCAGCGGCATGTACGCGGAGGTTTCTCTCACCTTGCCGTCCGCGCATCAGGTCTTGGAAATCCCAGCGACCGCGCTACTGAACGACGCCAAGGGTCTGCGCGTTGCTTTGGTCGACGCGGAGAACAAGCTGCGTCTCGTGCCTATCGCACTCGAGCGTGACACCGGTGCCACCGTACAAGTCGCTAGCGGTCTCTCGGCCCAGGACCGAGTCGTGAAACTGGTCAGCGCAGACATGACCGACGGTAAGCTGGTTCAGCTCAAGAACTAGCCGCTGTGCTGGGTAACCCGCCGCGCTTGATCAGGCTCGGTCGAAATTGAGCAGTTCGAGTTCCTGGTTCAAGGCGTCTTCGACCTTTCTCTTCTGCTCATGCCGTTCGCGCGCCTTGGTATTCTGCGCCGTCACTTCAGCACGCCAGCGGCTGTTCACGTCCGCCAGCAGCGCGGACGCGGCATCACGCTTGAGCGCCACCTCACCCGGAACGCAGTCGACGTGCAGCATGAACTCAGTACCGCGCTCCTCTGTCGCAAATCCTTTGCCTTTGTTGGCTTCGAATAACTCGTGCCAGCGACGCTCGGGAGTACCGCTCAAGCGAAACGAGATGCGCCCGGCGTCAGCACTGCCGTCAGCGCGCGCGCTGCCGTGCACCGCGCGCAGGATCCTGATGTCTTCGCTCATGGCGTCGCCGCCGACGCGGCTGATTTCTTGAGGCAGAACATGCACCGGCTAGCACTTACCAAGATGCGGCGCTGGCAGTGCGGGCAATCCCTACGCGGTGGTTCCGGCGCGGGCTCGATCAACGGAAGGAGCTGGGTCCAAGAACTCACCAGGTCAGCCACGTGTGCCGCGTGTTGTGCCGAGAGGCTAGACACCTGGACCGCGACCTCCACTATGGCGTTGCGCAGGCGGACACGCTCTCGTTCGCCGTGCTCGAGCAATGAGTCGTTCATGGGGTGCCTCTTTCTGTGGGCTGACTCGAGCCGCCGCGAGCGCGCGGGACCTTCGTCCAGTTACTCAGTGCCTCATTGCACCGCGCGTGCCACCGCTGCTCACTGGCGAAATCTGCCACAAACGTAGGAAAGCCTGAGAATTCCCCGCGTTGTGGTTGGGATTTGGTGCCTCAGTGGGGCGATCATGCGACCTCCCGCGGGAGGTCGCATGATCCACGCATTCGCCGCTCCGACCACACCACGATGGCGCTCGAAGTCGCGCCCCAGGCAGTCGCGCGGGGGGGCGCCCGGTGACCGGCGTGAGCTACGGCGCGGGCTTTCTCCAGCACACCGCCGGGGAAAGTGGCTGCGGCGAGAGGCAATGACCTTGCTAACGAACGACGCCCACCGCATCGACGATGAGCTTCCCGCTCAACACCTTCAACTGAACCGTGTGAGCCCCAGCGGTCAACCCGCGCAGCGTGAACGTTTGGTACAGGTCTTTGGAGGCGGCGGTGCTGGCAGAGGCATTGCTGACTTGTCCGTCGACGGTCACCTCAAGCTTGGCTGAGCCGTCGTTCGCACCCAGCACGTCGAGACCGCTGCCCATGAACGTGTACTTGAGCGTGGAGCCCGCGCCCTGGCTGGTGGAGAGCGAACGCTGGTATTGATACATGCCTTTGCCGTTCTCGTGGGCCCAGGTGCCCCCGTAAACGAGCTTGTTTGCCGGTGTCTGCCCAAGGTCGTTCATCTCTAGGTCGTCGAGTAGCTCTGAGTAGTAGGCGGAGCCGCCGTCGACGAGCTCCACCTTCAAGTTGTCGAAGCGCGTGTAGTAGGGGCCGCTCGCGAGATCGACACGCCCGGAGAGCCGCGGGTTCGGATCCGTGTAGCTGGCTAGCTGCGTGCCATCCAGAAACGCCGTTACCTTCTTGTCCAGCACTTGCAGCGCCAGGTTGTGCCAGGCGTCGTAGGCTGCCTTGAAGCTTGCGATCGTGACGCCGCCGGTACCGCTGACCACGTTGCCTGTCGACACTGCGACCCCGTCCACGAGCAGCTGCCACCCGCCATCGAACGTGAACTTGAGAAAGTAGGGGGTGCCGCTCATCATGTGCGAGCTGTCCCCGCCCTGCTGCCGCGCGCCAATGCCGGCGTAGTTCTTCCCGGACTGCGTGCTGGTGTTCTCGAACGAAACGTCGACGCTCGCTTTGTAGTCCAGCCAGCGATTGTCCCCAATGCCAGTGATCGGGTCGCCGGCGTTCCATGCAGCGCCCAAACCCATGGTGGGTTGATCGAGCTGCTGGCGCAAGACGAAGTTAGTGCCGTCCTGGAAGGCTTCGAACGCGCCGTTGCGGTCGCACGTGTAGCGCGGGATCACGCTCTGGGCTCCGCCGCGCGCCGCGACGTAGCTCTCCATGCCCAGGAGGGCGCCTCCGTCGGCGACGATCGGCACCATCTTCTTCGAATAGTCGAAGTCGTCGGCGTACAGCACGTTGTCGGTCGTGTTCGGCGTCGAGCCGGTCGCGTCAGTGTCGAGCACGACGCGAGCTCCTTCTACGGGTAACGGCTTCTGAAAGGCCGCATCGGCCGAATTGACCAACGTCGTGACGGTCATGATCGAGAAGGGTTGGACCGTCACCGTGTAAGCGCCGGCCGCGTCAGACGCTTGGTTGCACACGTACTTCATGTAGCGACTGTTGAACGCCTTGCCTGACTCGGCGGCGCGCGTTTCCCATAGCTCTAGCTCGGGCGCTGCTGCGAACGCCATATTGGTAGTCTTGAGCTGATAGCTGTGGGCTTTCTCGCTGTCGTTCACGAGCACCGTCGAGAAGGCGCGCTTATCCGGCGCGGCCAGAGTCATGTAGCTCGGTGTGCCGTTGCGGCCGTTGACCGGATTCGTGCCGGTCGCGCCCGTAGCACTAGCTTGGGGTACGGCCCGCCAGATCCCCGCGGTGTTGTCCTTGTTCTCCCAGCCAGCCTTCGCGAACCAGCTGAAGTGCCGCAGAATTTGTAGGCCGGCATCGTAGTGGATCCAACCGGACCACGGATCGCGAGCACTGAGCAGCTCCTTGAAAGAATACTGCCCGCCTTCGTAGAAGGAACCGATGGCGGGCTGATAGATGAAGTGCGTGCGGCGAGAGTCGACGAAACCCTTGACGATGGTATTTGCCAATTCGAGCGGGCTGTTGGTGCCGCCGATCCCAGTGCCGGGCAGCGTTGGATCCGCGGTGTTGTTGTTAACCCGGAATGCGGCGTTGCCGAAGGTGGCCTGCGCCTCGCTGTTCCACACCTCTTTGTCGAGCTGCTCGGCCAGCTTCTTGAAGTTGCCAGCGCTGTCGTCATCGGTATTGTAGTGATAGCCGGCAACCGCGACGGCATTGCGGAGCGCCGTGTCGCTCACCATATTGCCGCCGAAGCTGCCGATGTCTGCTTCGTCGGAGATCACGACTTTGATGGAGTTGTACAGCGCTTGCTCCGTGGCGCTGTTGAAGCCCGTCGCGTCCGCCTTGATCTCGTCCGCGTATTGCTTGGTCCACGCCAAGTCAGGGGTGCGCTCGTTGAGCCCGGGGTCGACGTAATCGACCATGTAGCCATAGGCTCGATACGCCGCGAGAATCGTGGCTTTGAACCAGCTATAGACCTTGTCGTTGGTGTTCGCCCAGCCTGGCGCGTTCCAGCGTAAGACGCCCACCTTGAGGTTGGAGTTCAGCCGCTTGGCGTCGGCCGCGAGCTGAAACCCAGGCGCCCGCTTCACGTTGGCAGCTTCAGTCGCCAGCCGCATCGTGGCAGGGTCGGGGCCGGTCGAGTTATTGCGATCGTTGCCCATCTCGATCTTTACTTGCGTCATGAGCGGGTGGGAACCCCCGAACAAGATCTGCAAGAGCTCTGCGTAGCGCTGCGGTTGCTCCGCCTTGTAGTCGAGCAGCAGCGCGCTTGTCCCATTGCCGCTGAGGGCTCCGAAACCTTTGAAGGTGAGCCCGTTGACGTTGGCGGCCTTGATGTCGTTGCCATCCAGCACGACGCTCGTCGGCGTGCCAACGGGAGTCATGCCGACGCAGGGCACTGCAGCCACCCCGCCTTCGCTGGCGCCCGCCGTGCCGGCGTCGCCTCCCGAAGCACCGCCCGCGCTATTGCCCGACGCTGAGCCACCGGCCGTCGCCAGCGCTCCGCCCTGAGCGCCACCTGCGCTCCCCGACGCGCCCGCGTTGCCGGCCGTTGCCGCGTTGCCGGCCGTTGCCGCGTTGCCGGCCGTCGCCGCGTTGCCGGCCGTCGCCGCGTTGCCGGCCGTTGCCGCGTTGCCGGGTGACGAACCAGAACCGCATGCTCCCGGAGTCCCTGCCAGGCCCAAGCTCAGCAACGCAGCAAACACGCGAGGCTGCAGGGAGCCGTCGCTGAAACGAAATGAGCGTTTGGTCATCGTTGGTATCTGAGCACCACTGAGGCGGTCCAAATCATGAGTGCATGTAGGTTGAATCGAGCACCCGGGTCTTGAGGACCAAGCGACCGCGCGGATAGCGGCGTTAGCGCATCACTGCGAGTAGTGGTCGAAACCCAACGCTTTGAAGCACGAGTTTGTGATTCCGAACCGAAAACCGGCCTTGCCTACAATGTAGCGAAGGCTAGTTCTCACTTGGACATCGCTCGGCCGTGACTTGAGCGGGCGGCCTGTTGGTCGACGATGTCGATGAGGCAGCGCGCAATTCTGGGCAATTGGGGAGGCAGCGACGGGGCCGACTTACTGGTCCGGCCCTGGTGCGTCGCAGCCTGCCGTGGCGTCGCAGGTCGAGACGCAGGTTTGATCCGTCCACTGGCTGCCCGTGGCGTTGCACGTTCGGAAGGTCAGGCTGCCGAGCCCGGTGCAGCTCGTCGTGCTCGGGGTACAGACCGGTGGGGGTGGGGGGTTGCACGCGCTGCCGGAACAACCATATGCGCACGGCATCGCCTCGTCGACCCACTGCGTGAGGTCCATGCTGCAGTCCTGGAGCGTAGTACCGGCACTGTTGCAGTGGTGCTGGGTAAGCATGCAAGTCGGGGCATGGCAAACGAGCATAGCGGAATCGCACAGGGCAGCACTCGCGCAGGTAGTAGTATCGTAACCATTCAGGTTCGCGTTGCACGTCTGCAAGATAGCACCGCTGCACTGCTGCTGACCAGCCATGCAAGTTGCGGGGTCGCACTTCAGCGTCGTTTTGTTGCACAGGGCTGCACTGGCGCAGTTGATACTATCGTAACCATTCAGGTTCGCGTTGCAGGTCTGCAACTGAGCACCGCTGCACTGCTGCTGACCAGCCATGCAGGTTGCGGGGTCGCACTTCAGCGTCGTTTTGTTGCACAGGGCCGCACTCGCGCATGCGACCGAATTCCAACCCGTCTGGTCCGCATTGCACGTCTGCAACTGAGCGCCGTTGCACTGCTGCTGACCGGGCATGCAAGTCGGGGTATCGCACTTCAGCGTTGTCTGATTGCATAGGGCCGCCGAGGCGCATGTGCTCGAGACGTCATAGCCAGTTCGACCTGCGTTACAAACCTTGAGCACCGCGCCAACGCACGTCTTCTGACCGACGGCGCACACCGGGGGATCGCAGATTGCTTTGGCCGCGTCACACAGCTGCGGCGTTGCACAACTGGTCGTTGAATTCCAATCTCTGGCGTTGGCCGGGCAGTTCTGCAGTACGGCGCCCGTGCAGCGGACGTCCCCCGCTTTGCACACCGAGCAGTAGTCATCGCCAAGATTCACGCCCACGCAGCCATTGGGGCAGTTCGCGGTCGTAGTCCAGCTGCGGCGATCCGCTGAGCACGTGAACAGAGTTCCTGGGGCAGCGTTGCACGACAGCTCCCCGGCGACGGGGCAAGTCACGCAATAACCGTTATCGTACGCAGGCGCGCTGCCGGAATAGCACAAGCTCTGATACGGCGGGTAAATGTACGGACCGCATTTGCTTGTGGTGTCCCAACCATTGCGACCCGCCTGGCACTTCTGCAGATCAGTACCTTGGCATTGGTAGGTCGGCAGCGTGCTCCCTCCACAGGCCACGTTCCCACAGCCATCTTTGAACACGCCATTCAAACAGGAGGGCGGGACGGTTTGCGTGCAGTTACACAGATCGGCGGTGGCACACGTGGCTTTCGTGGCCCAGCCGCCTGCAGCCGAGCACTGTTGGAGCACGTTGCCGTTGCAGCGCAGCGGGTTTGCCGGGCACGAGGTGAGGCAGCCCGGGTTCGCACCGCTGTCGCAGTATTGGCCGGCGGGGCAGGTCTTGATCGGATTCCAGGTCGTGAAATCTGCCGCGCATTGCTTGAGATCTTGGCCAAAGCACTGGTAGGCGCTGGCAACGGCGCAAGTCGGCGTAATGCAACGCTGGCTCTTCGCGTCGCACAGCGCTGCGGATGCGCACGTGTCGGCTGGCTGATAGCCGGTGCGATCCGTTTTACACTTTTCGAGCGCGGCACCGGTGCAGCGGAAGGCGTCCGCGCCGCACGGCGACACCAAACATTGCCCCTGCGTTCCATCAGCGTTGACGTCGCACAACTCGGGCGTCTCACACGCCGTGTCGTCCTTCCAATGTCCATCTGGGCCGCATTTGCGGAGGGAGGCCGAGTTGCATTGATAGTGACCCGGCGTACAGAGTGCCCCGCAAACCCCCGCCGTAGGATCGCATTCGGTGTTTGTCGGGCAGACCATGAGAGTCGCGTAGCCCACCTGATCGGCGCTGCACTGCTCGAGGGTCGTTCCGTCACAGAAGAAGGCGTTCGGAGCGGGGCAGCCGACCTTGCAGGCATCGATGATCGCGCCGGCCTGGGCGTCACTACCGCCTTCCCCCTGAAGTCCGCCGTCGGCTGCGGCCGTTGCGCCGCTCGCCTGCGCCACAGTAGCCGCGCACAGCGCCACACTGACGCACGTGTCCACCGTGTCCCACGCGCTCTGGTCGAGGCGGCAGCGCCGTAGCGTGGCATCCTGGCAGTCGTAACTTCCGGGCGGCGAGCAGCCGGGGACCGCGCACTTGCGATCCCAGCTATCACCCATGCTCATCGCCTGAGCGATGGTGGCGGTACACACGGCGGCCGAGGCACAGTTATCCAACTCCTGCCATACGCCGGCGTGACATTCGCGAAGCTTCGCGCCCGAGCTGCAATCGAGGGCTCCGTCGATCGGGCACGCGCCGCAGCTGGACCCACTGCATAGGTTTGCGGCGTCGCACTGTTGGACCGTGTTCCAGCTGGCTCCATCGCTCGCGCATTGTTGGCGATCTGCCCCGCTGCAGCGGACGTCTCCGTCGCGGCACACGGAGCAGGTCTTATTTTTCGCGTCACAAAGATCCTGGGACGCGCAGCTGTCGCTGAGCATCCAGCCCGTGTCTGCCGAACCGCACTCCAGCAGGTATTCTCCGTTGCAGCGAAAGTCCCCGGGGAGGCAGCTGTCAGGCCCGCTCGCCTTCGTCCGGGTGACTTCGACGCCGCCGAACAGCACTTGGCAACCGAGCAT
>JBDTJC010000012.1:0-11784 GCA_039936055.1 Polyangiaceae bacterium
GGCGGCCGCCAAGCTCAAGGCCGCGTTCGAGAAGGACCTGCCGGCCCTGTTCAAGGTCACCTTGGGCATGGAAGGCAAGCTCAAGGACATCGAAGCCAACGTCAAAGCGTCCCTCGAGGGCGTGAAGGGGGTTGTCACCTCCAGTGGTTCGGCTGCGCTCAAAGTCGGTGGTTGCTTCGCAGCCTCGATCAAAGCCCAGGTTGACGCCTCGGTGCAGATCAACGTGTCGGTCAAGGCGAGCGCTTCGGCGAGCGGCTCGGCCAGCGCGGGCTGATCTCGCTTCACCTCCCCTGAGGTGAGCTGAGAAAAGGACGGCCCTGAGCTTCGGCTCAGGGCCGTTTTTTGTGTCGGCGCTCGAGATCCAGCGGAGCACCTCGCTTCCCCGCGCCGTTCCCGCCCTGGATTTCGGGCGATTGATCGTTCCGCGCGGCCGCGCACATCGTAAAGTTCAGGATGCGTATTCGGGTGTTCGGGGCGGGCCTGTGGTGCGTGATCGCATGTTCCAGGCTGTGCCACGCGCAAGACACGCAGTCGCACGCGCTGCCCCCCCTCGCCGAAGTCCGGCACTGGTACGGCTGGCAAACCTTCACGGCCGACGGCGTCGCAGCGGGGCTGTTTGTTGGAGCCGTGGCGGACCACCAGAACACGGCGTTGTACGGCAGCAGCGCGCTCGTGTTCGGGCTGGGCGCGCCCGTCGTGCACTTGGCGCACCGGCATTGGGAATACGCGCTGTGCAGCCTGGGCCTGCGCGTGGCAGGTCCGTTCTTGGGCGCCCTGTTAGGCCGCCAAGGCGATGGCGAAACCCGATCGACGGACGGACTCGTCGAAAATGCCTCGGTCAAATACACGATCATCGGCGTAGCCATCGGCGGCGCGGCCGCCTCGCTCATCGACGGCTTCGTTCTCGCCTACGACCAAGGGCCCGCCGCAGCGCCCGAGCCCGAACGCAACCAACTCCTCAGAGTACAAGCCTTCCCGTCGCTCAAGCTGCTCCCACATGGCGCCCTGCTCGGCCTATCCGGTACTCTGTAAACACAGCCGTCCAAGCTTGGGCGAGGGCGGCGCGCTGCTTCGGTCCGCGCGAAACTGGGCGAGGGCGGCGCTGAGCCGGGAACTTGGCTGCGCGCGGAGGTGCGAGGCGGGATCGCGAGCGCCCGCTTTCCCTCGGGTCAGCCGACCTTGGCGAGGTCTTTTCTTGCGGCTTCGGTCATGTCGGCGACGAGGAGCTTGAGCACGGCGGGGTCGGGACCTTCGACCATGAGTCGGAGCTTGGCTTCGGTGCCGCTCCAACGGACGACGACGCGGCCGTTTTTGCCCAGCTTCTTCTCGGCGAGTTGGATGCGCTTGCCGAGCTCCGGCATTTCTTCGAGCGGGCGCCGTGCGGGGAGCTTCACGCTCTCGAGGACCTGCGGCACGCGCTCCATCACGTGAGCGAGCTCACTCAGTGGCTTCGACTCTTGGAGCATGATCGCGATCACTTGCAGCGCCGCGACTGTGCCATCGCCGGTGGTGGCGTGGTCGAGGAAGATGAGATGGCCGGATTGCTCACCGCCGAAATTGTAGCCGCCGCGGCGCATTTCTTCGACCACGTAACGATCGCCGACGGCGGTGCGTTTGATCTTGCCGCCGGCTTCTTCGAGCGAGCGGTCCAAGCCCATGTTGCTCATTACCGTGGTCACGAGCGTCTTTTTGGCCAACAATTTGCGCTTGATCATGCGCGTCGCGCACAGCGCCATGATCGCGTCGCCGTCGACGATTTGGCCCTTTTCGTCGACGAAAATTACGCGATCCGCGTCGCCATCCAGAGCTACGCCCAAAGCGGCGCCCTGACGTTTTACCTCGGCGGCGACGTGTTCCGGGTGCAGCGCGCCGCAGTTGCGATTGATGTTCACGCCGTTCGGGCGACAACCGAGCTGCACGACATCCGCACCGAGCTCAGCGAGAACCGCGGGTGCGACGCGATACGCAGCGCCGTGTGCGGCATCGACCACGATTTTCATGCCGTCGAGCACGAGCTCCTTCGGGAAGGTGCTCTTGGCGTACACGATGTAACGGCCGATGGCATGGTCGAAGCGTTCGGCGCGGCCGATGCCAGCGCCCGTTTTACCCTGGGTATCGAGTTTGGAGTGCTGGAGCAGGGCTTCGATTTGCGCTTCTTCGCTGTCTGGTAGCTTGAAGCCGTCGGGGCCGAAGATCTTGATCCCGTTGTCTGCGAACGGATTGTGGCTGGCGCTGATCACCACGCCGGCATCGGCGCGCATGCTTTGCGTGAGGTTGGCGATCGCGGGCGTGGGGATCGGCCCGGATAGCATCACGCGGCCGCCCATGGCGCAGATGCCGGCGGCCAGCGCGGTCTCCAGCATGTAGCCGCTGAGGCGCGTGTCTTTGCCGATCACGATGCGCGGTGCACGCGATTTCCCGCGCCGCGATACGAGCGTGATGGCTCGGCCGAGCCGGAGCGCGAGCTCCGGCGTCATGGGTTCTGCGTTGGCCCGACCGCGGATGCCGTCGGTGCCGAAAAGCTTACGTTCGCTCATCTGGGGGGCTTCGAGACTAGCGGGCTTCGAGACTAGCGGGCTTCGAGAGTAGCGGGCTTTGAGACTAACGGGCTTTGAGACTAACGGGCTTTGAGACCCGAGCTCACAAGGCGACGGGGGGATCCGTCGGCAAACTCAAGAGTAGCGCGCGCGCGGCACCGACCAGGAATGTGGACCCGGTCACGACCACGACGCCGCGTGGCCCCACCAAAGCACGCGCCCGGGCTAACGCCTCAGCGACTGAGTTGGCGACTTCACCCGGTAAGAACGCGGCAATTTCGCGCGGATCCACCCCCTTGCTGATGGGCGGCGCGACGTACACGCGGTGCCCTGCAACGCCTTCCAAACGGCGCAGCATGGCGCGCCAATTCTTGGTGTTGAGCGCGCCGAACACGAGCACGATCTCTTTGCGTGATTCGATGTCACCCAACACGCTCGGATCGAGCGCGTGGGACAGCGCGACAGCGCCATCTGGATTGTGCGCGCAATCCAGCAGCGTCAGCTCTTGGCCGCTTCGATGCAGGAGCTCATTGCGGCCCGGCCAGGTGGTTTGCTCGATGCCCTGAGCCATGACTTCGGGCGCAATGCCGAGCTCACGCGCAACCGTGACGGCCACCGCGAGGTTTGAGCCCACGAGCGCTACGCGCGGGTAGGCGAGGGGCGCGCCAGCAATTGGTTCCGGACTACCTAGCTCGACGATGGTCGCGCCGACTTCGGCGGCTTTGGCCTCGATCACGGCGCGCGCGTCGGGGTGCAGCTTGCCCAGCACGACCTTGGACCCGGTCTTGATGATGCCGGCCTTTTCGGCGGCAATCAGCGCCAGCGTGTCGCCCAGATCCGACATGTGGTCGTAGGCGATGCGCGTGATGGCCACCACGCGCGGCGGGGGCAGCACGTTGGTCGCATCCAGCCGACCGCCGAGGCCGACTTCAATCACGCCGAGATCCACCTTGGCCTCTTGGAAGGCCACAAATGCCGCCAACGTGGCGACCTCGAAGAACGTCAGATCCGGAGCGCGATCCATGACGCGGTTCAGCAGGTTCACGAGCAGCTCGTCACTGATCGGCTGGCCGCCGATGCTGATGCGCTCCGCGAAGCGCATCAAATGAGGCGAGGTGTACACCCCCACTTTGAGCCCGCTGGCGCGCGCGATCGACGCCGTGAACGCGGTGACCGTGCCCTTGCCGTTGGTGCCCGCCACGTGCACCGCGGGGAAGGCGCGCTCCGGGTAGCCGAACGCGGCACACGCGGCCTGCATGCGCTCCAACCCGAGCTTTTTCCCAAGCGGGATCAGTTTGTACAGCCGCTCTAGCGTTGATTTCAGATCCGTCACGTGGCCTCACCGCTGAGGAGCGAAAGCAGCGCATGAAGGCGATGCTTCATTTCGCTGCGCGGCGCGATGGTGTCCACCATGCCGTGGTCGAGCAAGAACTCGGAACGCTGAAAACCAGCGGGGAGCTTGGCGTTGATCGTGCTTTCGATCACGCGCGGGCCGGCGAAACCGATGGTTGCGTTCGGTTCGACCACGTTGACGTCTCCCAGAAATGCCGTGCTGGCGGCCACGCCGCCCGTAGTTGGGTGCAACAGCACGCTAATGTATGGCTTTTTTACGCTGCGGAAGCGGCCCAAGGCGCTCATGGTTTTGGCCATTTGCATCAGGCTCAAGATACCCTCTTGCATGCGCGCGCCGCCCGAGGCGTGCAGCAAGACGACTGGCAGGCGCTCCGAGGTGGCGCGTTCGAACAGGCGCGTGATGCGCTCGCCGACCACTGAGCCCATGCTGCCGCCCATGAACGCGAAGTTGTACGCGCCGTACGCGATTTGGATGCCGCCCAACCGAGCACGGCCAATCTCGACGGCTTCAGTCGCGCCAGTGGTCGCTTGCGCGCGGCTGATGCGATCGACGTAACGCTTTCCGTCTTCGAATTCGAGCGGGTCAGCGGGCAGGATGTGTTCGTCCCAGCGATCCAAGTGGGCGTCGTCGAGCACGAGTTTGCGCCAGTCCGAACTGGCCATCGGGTGGTGATGGCCACACGACGGACACACGTAAAAACGCGAGGCGAGATCCTCGACCGTGTTCACGACACCGCAGCCGGTGCATTTTCGGAAGAGTCCCTGACCCACCGAGCGTTTCTCGGAGCTGGTCGATTGTGCGGGGGTACGTTCGGGCAGTGCCACGGTAATTTCGAAACCTAGCAGACGATGGGGGGCCGAGCCTCTAACAAGCGGGGCCCGCGCGCAACTCGGTCGTAGCGCTTTTTTTCCAGGCGCGGACGGCAAATACCGCAAGATTCGCGCCCGGCCAGGGGTTTCGTGCGTCAGCACTTGAGACCGTCCGGAAAATCGGGCGAAATCCCGCCCGCATGACGCAAGGGCTGCCCACGGCCGTACTCGACCTGAGAGCCCCCCTGACCGGTCGTGATGCAGATCTGCGCCGGCTGGATTCGATTTTCGAACGGGCGCTCAGCGAGGGCGACGCGCGTGCGGTGACCCTCGTCGGCCCGGCGGGCATCGGCAAGACTCGGCTGGTTAGCGAGTACCTGAAGAAGCGTGCCCCGAGCGAGCCTGCGCTGCGGGCGTTCTGGGGCGTGCCCCGTTCGGAGCGGCTTGCCTACGGACTATTCGAGCGTTTGTTGCGCGCACGCTTTGGCGTGGCGGACGGTTTGGACCGGCACGCGGCCAGCACGAAGATCCGTGATGAGCTGGCGCTCGTCTTGGAGGACCGGCGCGTCGGTGACGTCAGCTACTTCCTGGGCGAGCTGATGAATCTGCCGTTCGCGGAGAGCCCGCTGACCCGCGCTGTGGCCGATGACCCATCGCAGGCGCGCCTGATGCGTCGCGCTATCCTGCGCAGCTTCGTAGAGAGCGACGCGGAGCGCGGCCCGTTGTGCCTGATCTGCGAAGACGTGCACGTGGCGGACGAAGACTCGATCGAGCTGCTTCGCTACCTGATCGAGAACCTGAAGGGGCCGATCGTGATCGCGTGTTTGGCGCGACCCGAGTTCTTGGCGCGCCATGAGGGCTGGCGCGAGATCGGCGGCGCACGGCATGAGGTGATCGAACTCGGCGCAGTGACGGCGCACGAGTCGACCGAGATCATGGCTGAGCTGCTGCGCAAGGTTCATGGCGGCGCAGCACCGCGCTTGATTGATGCGGCGGTCGGCATGGCGGGCGGCACCCCCGGGTTGCTCGAACACATGGTGCGCATTTTCTTCGACTCGGGCGTGCTGCGTGAGCAAGCCGGGGCATGGGAAGTGGATCTCGATCGCTTGGCTAGCGCGAAGCTGCCGCTCACCGTGGCGGATGCCGTGGCTGCGCGCATCGCGGCGTTGTCCGCGCAGGATCGCCGGCTGCTCGAGCAAGCCGCGGCAATGGGCAGCGTGTTTTGGCTCGGCGGCTTGGTCGCCCTGGGGCGTTTGGACCAGAAAGCGCCGGATTATTGGGAAGTCGACGCCGTAACGGACATTACGGACGTCGAGAAGCTGCTGACTGATTTGGTGCAGCGCGACTACGTCCTCAACCTGCCGGACTCGGCCTTCAGCGGCGAAAAAGAGTACATCTTCAAGCACAACCTGGAGCGCGAGCGCATTGCCTCATTGTCCGCGCCCGCGGCGCTGCGCCGCTATCACCGTTCGATTGCGGATTGGCTGGCGCAGAAGGAAACGCTGCGCAGCCAAGAAGAGTACGTGGCCATGTTGGCGCGGCACTTGGAGCACGGCGGCTCGTTGACCCGCGCGGCGTTCACGTATTTGGACGCCGGGAACATCGCTCGTCAGCAATACGCCGCCAAGAAGGCGCACGATTACTACCAAAAAGGCCTCGGCTTGCTGGGCGACGACGACGCGCGCCGGCGCATCGACGCGCTGCACAACCACGGTGATGTGCTGCTTTTATTGGGCCGCACGGACGACGCGCTGGCGGCATTCCGCGAGATGCACGCGATCGCGTTTCGCCTCGGGCTGCGCGCCAAAGGGGGCGCGGCACACAACCGCATCGGCCGCGTGTATCGCGACACGGGCTCGCTGGAGCTTGCGCGCGATCATTTGGAGACCGCGCTCGCCTTGTTCGAGAGCGTGAAGGACTCACGGGGCGTCGCCGCGAGCCACGACGACATCGGCAAATTGCTGTGGATGCGCGGCGAGTACGAGTCCGCGCTGGAGGAGCTGAAAAAAGCGCTAGAAATGCGCAAAGAGCACGGCGACGGTCGCTCGATTGCGCTCAGCTTGAACAACATCGGCCTGGTCTGGCGCGATCACGGACAGCAAGCGCAAGCCCGCGAGGCGCTCGAAGCGGCCTTGAAAATCCGGCGCGAGCTGGATGATCCGCTCGGGAGCGTCGAGAGTCTGAACGACTTGGGGCAGCTGGCGTTGGATCAGAGCGAGCATGAGAAGGCCTTAGGTTTGTTCACGGAAGCACACACGCTGGCCAAGGATGTCGGTGAGCACAATCGGATTGCGGCGGTGCTCACGAGCATCGGCGAGACGCATCAGCGAATGGGCAATAGCGACGAGGCCGTTATCTATCTGACGCAGGCAGAAGAGCTGTGCGACGAGCTCGGCGACAAGCTGCATCTGGCGGAAGCGAAACGCGCGCTGGCCAAGACCTATCTGGAGCAACGCGAGCTCAAAAAGGCGCGTGAATTGATCAAACGCGCAGTCGATCTGTTCGGCCAGGTACGCAGCAAGCCGCATTTGGCCGTCGCGCTGCGCACCTTGGGTGAGGTGACGGGCGCGGGCGCGTGGGGCGACGGCCACGAAGTCAAAGCCGTCGATTACTTCATGCGCTCGATCGCAATCTGCAAGGAAATCGGCAACGAGCTGGAAGTGGCCCGCAGTTACCAAGCGTTCTCGACGTACGTGTTCTCCTCGCTCCACTACCGGCACAACGCGGACATTCAGCGCGAGGCGCAAAAGTTGAGCGAGATGGCCGACGAGATCCTCGAGCGGCACCGAATCCGGTCCCGCGCGAGCGTCGCTTAGGGCCCGCGGGTGAGCACAATTCCGCTGTAAATTGTGGGGATTTGAATTCACTCGACGCGCCCTGAGGATCGCGCGAGTACACACGGCATGAGTACGTCTCGTCTGCCGTTGCGCGTTCAGAAACTCGGTGCTGTCGAAGTGCCGTTGCCGCGGTATCAAACCGCCGCTTCGGCGGGGCTGGATCTGTGTGCAGCTCTGAGCGAAGCGAAGACGATTGCAGCCGGGATGCGCATGCTCATCCCCACGGGACTCGCCTTCGCAATCCCAAACGGTTTCGAGGGCCAGGTGCGGCCTCGCTCGGGGCTCGCGCTCAAGCACGGCATCAGCATCGTGAATACGCCCGGCACGATTGATTCCGACTACCGCGGCATGGTGCAAGTGGTGCTGATCAACCTCGGCCAAGAGCCGTTCGTTGTCGAGCCGCTCTCGCGCATTGCGCAGCTCGTCATTTGCCCGATTGTGCAGGCTGAACTCGAACTCGTGGAGGCTTTGGATAGCACCGTTCGCGGGGCAGGCGGCTACGGATCGACCGGCGTTTGAGCGGCGATGCGGCTATAGAAATCGCGGAGTTCGCGGGCGACTGCGGCTTTTTCTACATCGCGGGTCAGGATGTGGTGGGAGCGCGGCATGATCACGACGCGGACGTCCTTGGTGCCGAGCAGGTTGGCGACGCGCCAGGCATTCTGTACAGGGCAAACGCGGTCGAGGGCGCCGTGGATGATCAGCGTGGGGCAGCGGATTTCGGAGAAGCGTTCGCGCAGGGCGCGGGCTGCGCGCTCAAGGTCGATGGCCGCGTGCACAGGATCTGCCGTGTAGGAGATTTGCGTCTTGCGCGCGTTGGGGTCGGCGATGTCGGATCCCCCTTTTTTCATCAAGAAATCGGGGATGCGCAGCAGGCCGCCGGCGCGCAGCGCGAAGGCCAGCGGCCGGCGTAGCCAGGCGGCGTTGGCCAGCAGGACCAGGCCCTCAACCCGATCGGGATGCGAGATCGCAAGTTGCGCGGCGAGCAAGGAGCCCATGGATATGCCGGCGGCGATCACCGGCCCCGCCCCTGCTAGTTCTTGGTAGGCGCTCTCCGCGCCAGCCACCCAATCAGCAAAGCGGGTCTTGGCCAGATCCCGCGCGTGACTGCCGTGACCCGGGAGCGAGCGCGCGACCGCCGCCAAACCGACTTCTTCCGCGACCTCGGCGCACAGCTCGATTTCGCGCGTGGTGCCACCGAAGCCGTGAAACGCGAGCACGCCCGGCGCGGCGCCTTGAATGCGAATCGGGGCGGGGGCGTCAGCGGTGAGCGCGCCTGAATCCGCGCGTGCGTGCGCGACGTCCTTCGCGGTCACGCTCATCCTTCGCCGCGCTTGATCCCGTAAGAGCGCACCTTCTTGTGCAAATTCGTGCGTTCCACGCCCAAAATAATGGCGGCTTTGGAGATGTTCCACTCCAGTGCTTTGAGCGTGTCGATGATGTACGCGCGCTCGGTGGATTCGCGGTAGTCGCGCAGCGTTTGGCGATCCGTGGGCGCGCGCGGAAGCGGGGTGCTGGTGCTCTCGGCTTCAGCCGGCCCCTCACTCGAGACAACGCCGGTGTCGTCTCCCTCGTCGTCGAACGGGTTCTCGTGCGGGTCCTCCGGCAAGTCCGCTACCGTGATCACGTCGCTCGACAAGATCGCCGCGCGCTCGACCACGTTCTTTAGCTCACGCACGTTGCCAGGCCACTTGCGGCGCGCCAGCGTGTCGAACACGCTCGGATCGATCTTCTTCGAACGTAGGCCATTTTCCTTGCAGAAACCGCGAACGAAGGCCTCCGCCAAGGTGGTGATGTCGACTTTGCGCTCGCGCAGCGCGGGCACGCGGATCGGGAACACGTCGAGTCGGAAAAACAAATCCTCGCGGAACGTGCCGAGCTGTACGGCCTTGGCCAGATCCTTGTTCGTTGCTGCCAGCACGCGCACGTCCACGTTGATCACGTGCTCGGAACCGACGCGCACAACTTCACCGTTTTGCAGCGCGCGTAGTACCTTGGCCTGCGCCGTCAGATCCATGTCCCCGATCTCGTCCAGGAACAGAGTGCCGCCATGAGCCTGCTCGAAGAAGCCGCGCTTACGCGCCTGTGCGCCGGTAAATGAACCTTTTTCGTGGCCGAATAGCTCACTCTCGATCAACTCACGCGGAATGGCGGCGCAGTTCACTTTCACGAACGGCGCGTCTTTGCGCGGGCTCAAGCGGTGAATCGCACGGCTCACCAGCTCTTTGCCGGTGCCGCTCTCGCCCGTGATCAGCACGCTCGCCTTGGTGGGCGCGACTTTATCGATGTCTTGGAACAGCTTCTGAATCGGCGTACTGGTGCCGATCATTTCGTAGCGCGCCTCAAGCTCGACGCTCATCTGCTCGACGGTGCGGCTCAAGCGCGCGGTCCGAATCGAGTTGCGCACGCTGACCAGCACGCGCTCGCGATTCAGCGGTTTCTCGAAGAAGTCCGTCGCGCCGAGTTTGATCGCCGTCACCGCGTCATGCACCGTGGCATGCCCACTGACCACGATCACCGGCAGGTCCTTCGTGGCTTCGTCCGCGCGCAGGCGCTGCAAGGCTTCCAAGCCCGACATGCCGGGCAGCTTCAAGTCGAAGATCGCGACATCCACCGGCTCGTACGGGTTGCTCAGGGCCTCGAGCGCCTTTTCGGCCGATTCGGCCTCGAGCACGCGATAGCCCTCGCCAGTGAGCACCATCTCCAGCGTCCGCCGGATGTTTTTCTCGTCATCACAGACGAGCACAGTAGGGGGAACGGTGCTGAGCGGAGACGGGTCAGGCATAGGTCGAGCTCCAGCTTACCAGCCAGCGCGCCCCATTGCTTCTCCCGTTCACCGCCGCTTTTCTCGCATGGAGACGCCGTGCGGTTGTGTCCCTGACTTCACGTGCCCGTGCCCGCGCCCGATCGCCCTCTTCATCTCCCCCGGTTCTTGTGGGTCGCCTCGCGGCAGCTTGCGTGCGCCAGTGCGGAGCGACGTTGGGCCGCGGTGTCCGTTTTTCGGGCACGGGCACGGGCACGGGCACGGGCACGGGCACGGGCCAGAAAGACCTCTCAGACCCCCTGTTTATCCAAGACCGCGATCTCCCCCAAAAACCGCTTCGCGGGCACGGAGAACGGGCTGGTCGGGTAGCGGCTCAGGACGAGCTCCAGCACGACCTTGGCCTTCTGGCGTTCCTTCATCTTCATGTAGACCTCGCCAAGGAGGACCATGCCCTCAGGTTCGAGGCCCGAATCAGCGAAGGTGTGCAGGGAGTATTGGATTCGCGCGACGGCGGCGTCGAACTTGCCGCGGTCGAGGTAAAAGCGGGCCACATACAGCTCGTGCCGCGCGAGCAGGCCGGTTACGACGGACTGCATGTACGCGAGCTCGGCGGAGTGTTCGGTGTTCGGGTAGTCGTTCAGGAACGAGCGGATGCTGGTGTGCGCGTCATTGACGGAGGCCAAGTCACGCTCTTCGAGGGCCGGCAGTAAGAACGACTGGCTGACCGCGTCGTACTGCGTGCGCGTCACCTGATAGCGCGCGTACGGGATCTCCGGGTCGTTCGGATAATCATGGACGAAGGATTTGTAGCCCGCGGTCGCCTCCGCGAATTTGTCTTGCTGGAAATCGGCGTCCGCGATGCGCAGCTCGGCCAAGCGCGCGTAACGGCTGTAGCCGTACTTGCGCTTCACCTCGGCCATCATTTGGTTGAAGCCTTCCCAGTTGTGGGAGTCGAAGGCCACCATCGCCTTGTCGTAGTCCTTCTTGGCGTTCTCGGAGTAATCGAGTGGGGCGTTCGCGTGGCTGTCTTTGTCGCACGCGCCGAGCTGCGGCACCGCCAACGCAATGCCTATCGCCAGCCAAAAAGCGCTTGAACCGTGCCCGCTGAGCTTCGCCGTCCGCATTCTTCGAGGCCTCTGCTAGCGGCGTTCCGCGTTGGGCGCAAGCCGCGCCGCGTGCAGCACCACTCAAAACGGCTTGGCACCCAAGTTAGAAAGGGTAAAGATGCCGCCCGAGGCAACATGAACGAGCCAGTCCCCATGACCCCAGGCGGCGCGCAGAAGCTGCGCGACGAGCTGGTCCGCCTCAAAGAAGAGCGCCCGAAAATCTCCCGTGAGATTGGCACCGCGCGTGAACACGGCGATCTCAAGGAAAACGCCGAGTACCACGCCGCCAAGGAGCGCCAGGGCTTGGTCGAAGCGCGCATCAAAGACATCGAAGACAAGTTGTCGCGCGCCGAAGTCATCGATCCCAGCAAATTTTC
>JBDTJC010000013.1:0-8312 GCA_039936055.1 Polyangiaceae bacterium
GTTCAGGAGAATTTAGTATGTCCCGCGTCAAACGAGGTCCCTCGCCCCGCCGCCGTCACAAGCGCGTACTGGACCAGGTCGAAGGCTTTTTCGGAGGCCGCAAGAACCGCTATCGCCAAGCGATGCGCGTTTTGTGGAAATCCTGGCAATACGCCTACGCCGGGCGGAAGCTCCGTAAGCGTGATTTCCGCGTGCTTTGGATCGCGCGCATCAACGCGGCGGCTCGCCTCAACGGCACCAGCTACTCGCGTCTGATCGCCGGCTTGAAGAAGTCGGGTCTTGAGCTCGACCGCAAGATCCTGGCGGATCTGGCCGTGAACGACACGGGTGCGTTCACCCAACTCGCGGCCCTGGCTACCGCGAAGTAAGCGGCCCTGAGCCGTGTCTTCTGTCTCTTCTGACGGGCCGCTCGACGTCGAAGCGAGCCTCGCGACCTTTGGTCCGCGAGCGCGCGCTGCCTTCGATGCGGCCGGGACCGAACAAGAGCTGCGCTTCGCCAAAGCCTCTGTTTTAGGCAAAAAGGGCGAGCTGACAGCTATTTTGCGCAGCCTCGGCCAAGCGCCCGCTGACAAGCGGCGGGAGCTCGGGGAGCGCGTGAACGGCGTTCGCGCCGAGGTCGAGTCCGCGTTCGAAACGCGGCTCGCCGCCCTGCTCCACGCGCTGCGCGCGGCGGATCTGAACGCGCCGCCGTTCGACATGAGCTTGCCGGGCCGCGCCGCGGAGCGCGGCCACCTGCACCCGATCACTCAGGTCACGAACGAGGTGCTGGATATCTTCCGCTCGCTCGGGTTCGAGGTGGCTTGGGGCCCGCAGATCGAGCTGGAGGAGCACAACTTCACCAAGCTCGCGTTCCCGCCGGACCACCCGGCGACGGACATGCAGGACAGCTTCTGGGTGAAGGTTCACGGCGCGCCGGAGAACGCGCGCATCTTGCTGCGCACGCATACCAGCAACGTGCAGGTGCGGGAGATGAGTACGCACACGCCGCCTATGGCCATCGTCAGCGGTGGCAGCGTGTTCCGCCGCGACGACGACGTCACGCACTCACCGATGTTCCACCAGATCGAAGGCTTCTTAGTCGACAAGAAGGTGAGCTTCGCGGAACTGAAGGGGGTGCTCACGGAGTTTGCTCGCCGCCTGTACGGCCCCAACACACCCGTGCGCTTCCGTCCGAGTTACTTCCCGTTCGTCGAACCGGGCGCAGAGGCAGACGTAGGTTGTGTGTTCTGCAACGAAACAGACGGCTCGCGTGCCTCCTGCCGCGTTTGCAAGGCCACCGGTTGGTTGGAAATTCTGGGCTGCGGCATGATCCACCCGGACGTGCTCACCCACTGCGGAATCGATGCGGAGAAATACACCGGCTTCGCCTTCGGCATGGGCGTGGAACGCGTGTTGATGCTCCGCTACAACATCCCCGATATTCGTCTTCTCTTCGAGAACGATCCTCGGTTTATTGCGCAGTTCTAGAGACTGAAGCTCTTCGCGCGTGTTTGGGTTTTAGGGCATTGGGCTCGGCTGGACCTCCTTGCGCGCCTCTCGCGAGCGGTTGGAACGGTAGCTTCCGGTTTCGCCGGCGCTCGCGTGTGTGGTCTCGATCGCAGATCGTGATCTGGCCTTCCAAGACTTCTGGATCGTTCTAGTTCCGGGCGGCTGCGCTCGGCGTCTCTCGGGAGGCTGCGCATGTGGGCGAAGCAGCTTTGTTTGCCGCCTGCTCCACAGGCTACGGCGTTACCATATTCCTGCGGGCTAGAAACAACCCGTAACAACCTTCGGGAGTGAGACGGCGCAAGTCTCGTATCCGGACGTTAACGACACGGGAAATGATCGCTCGGCATCACCCACGACATTCTGATCGTGGATGCGCAGTCTGTCGCCAACTGCTGTGCCGCCTGGCTCACACCGCAAAACTTGCGGGGAATGCGCGCGTCACGTCAGGCCTACACCGGGCTGTTGCGTTTATAAGCGGCGAGCCTTGACGGAATGCATACTGAGACTGACATCAATACGAACGATTTTCGCGGGCGGATCTAACGGACCGGAACAAACCAGCCGTAGACTTTGTCTAAGAAGAACGGCCCCTAGCCGTCGCCGTTTGCCCCAGTCAAGGCGCTTTTCGCCGATTTGTCGAAATCGGCCTCTTGGCCAATCAATTCGGTGAATCTGTTTCGGCAAGTTGAACGTACTGTAAATTGAACGCTTTTTGTTTCTCGGTGCCCCAATGACTTCCAGAGCTCCCCAAGCCAAAACGCCCCCTCCGACGGCGGGCGCTAAAAAGCTGAGTGCCTCCGCGCATCTCAGCGGGGAAGCAGCCAAGGCAGTCGTCTCTGTCGCTTCGGCCTCGTCGGACCGCTTCTCACAGGGCAAAAGCCCGGCACGCAACTTGCTGAAGACCCCCCCAGTACCCATGCCCGTCGTTCGACCAGATAGCTCAGATTCCACCGGTGGCCGCCCGCCGGAGTCAACCGCGCGCCCGCGGCCGGGTACCTCGTCATCATCAGAGAGCAGCTCCCGCCCTTCCCCCTCATCACCCCGCAAGGCAGCCATGTCCAACAAGACCGCTCCCGCGAAAGACACGACCCAAGAATACCGTGAAGATTCCGGTGAGGACACGGCCGTGCGTCGCTCGCCCAAGGGTGTCACCGGTACGACCTCGTCCGAGGACGGGCCCGAGGAAACGCCAGACGTCGCAGCCGACGCCGGAGGCTTCGCTTCAGAAGCGCCCGCCGCCGGTGTGGTCGACGGCTCGAGTGACTCAATGCTGTCGCGCTACTTCCGCGAGATGGCGACCCACCAGGTGATGGGTCCGGATGAAGAACTGCAAGCCGCGCAAGCCGTCGAAGGCGCGGAGGTGGATCACTGGGCTGCTCTTTTGGCCTACATCCCCGCGGCCGAGCACGTACTGGATCAACTGGAGCGTGACGTCTCGTCGATGAATCCGGAGGACCGCCCGGAGCTCGGCCAAGTAGTCGAGCTCCGTAAGCTGACCAAGGTGTATCGCAAGCAGCGTTCGAAGCTGCATGCGGATCAACTTCGTCAGTGGACCGAACTCACCGAAACGTTAGCGCGTGACATCCGCCTCCCGGATTCGGATCGCGTCTGGATGTCCAACGCCAACCGCGCAGCACGTGACGTCGTCAATGACGCGCCAGAGGAAGATCCAGAGCGCGTGGTGGTCCCGGATACCCAGGCCTACCGCCGCTACCTCGAGCGCGTGAAGCAAACGGACGCCAGCCAGCGCCACGCGAAGAACCGCTTCGTGAAGGCAAATCTGCGGCTCGTGGTGAGCATCGCGCGTCGCTACAACCGCGGTCGTTTGCCGCTGATCGACCTGATTCAGGAAGGCAACATCGGCCTGATGAAGGCGGTCGAGCGCTTCGACCACGCTCGTGGCTACCGCTTCTCCACCTACGCTTCGTGGTGGATTCGCCACGCCATCAGCCGCGCCTTGGCGGACAAGGGCCGTGCCGTCCGCATCCCGGTGCACATGCTCGACACGTACAACCGTGTCGCGCGCGCTACGCAAACCATCATCGCCCGCACCGGCAAGGAGCCCTCGGTCGAGGAGCTCGAGAAAGAGACCGGCGTCCCGCGCGACAAGCTCGACAAGGTTCGAGATCTATACGCGGACACTCCGTTCTCCCTCGACCGCCCCGTGGGCGACGAAGACGGGCGCCGCTTCATCGACTTCCTCGTGGAGGAGAATTCACTCTCACCGTACGAGAGCCTCGCCAACCAGAAGTGGGCTGAGGAAGTGAAGCGCTTGCTCGAAACCCTCACCCCGATCGAGTCGCGCATCATTCGTTGGCGCTTCGGCCTCGACAACGAGGACGAGCTCACGCTGAAAGAGATCGGCGACAAGTACAACTTGTCCCGTGAACGCATCCGTCAGCTCCAAGAGCAGGCCATCGGTAAGATCCGCCGCCAGATGCGGGATTTCTAAGCATTCGAAAACGCACGAGTTTTGGCGAAACCGCGCTGCGGGTTCGAAAGACTTAACCCGGCGGTACCGAGCGCTGCCCCTCCGACCTGACCCCCGACTCCTCACTGGAGCTTCGGGGGTTTGATTTTGAGGTTCCAAAAGCCGCCGGCGGGCTGCGGTGTGTTTCAAGCTTTTTTGCGGGGCACTTAGCGGCCACATTATTGATTAATATCAACAGTTTGACACTGTTTCGGCGACCGCGAGTCGCGCTACTCATTTACATTCTTCGGGGGTGGGAGCATAAGCGCGCACGCGCAGGCGGAGAACTTTCTCCGTAGGCGTCGGACCCGTTCGCTCTCTGCGGCACCACGGGCAAGCCCAGGTGACTCTCTTCATCTCGTGGAGCGAGCGCCCGCGGGTGACGGGATCCGTCCGAACCAGCTTCGGCCTCGCCAATGCTCCCTCCTCCCCTACGAATTCGCACGGCGCTCGGCGAAGCGCGCGCGACCAGCCTCGGTTTTTGGTGATGAATCTGTTCGTATTCCCGCGCTGGGCCAATAAAATTCGGCAGCTAGCAGGAGTAGTGCTTGGAGTCGCGCCGCTCTACCTGATCGGGCTGATCTGGTACGGCGCCTCCCCAAAAACTACTGATGTCGGGTACATGCCCGAGCAACCGGTGCCCTACAGCCACGCTTTGCACGCTGGCCAACTCGGCATTGATTGTCGCTACTGTCACAACACGGTCGAGGACAGCTCGCACGCAGCCATTCCCCCGGCGCAGACGTGCATGAACTGTCACAGCAAGGTTTGGACGAAGAGTCCAAAGCTAGCGCCGATCCGGGAGAGCTACGCGACCGGCAAAGCCGTCGAGTGGATCAAGGTCCACGATCTGCCTGATTACGCCTACTTCAACCACAGCGCTCACGTGACCCGCGGCATCGGCTGCGTCACCTGTCACGGCCGTGTGGATCAGATGGAGCAGGTCTACCAGCACGAGCCGCTGAGCATGGGCTGGTGTTTGGACTGCCATCGCAATCCCGAGAAGAACCTACGGCCGCCGGAAGAGGTCACGAACATGACCTGGGCGCCGCCGGGTGATCCGCTTGAATTCGGCAAGGCTTTCCGCGCGAAGAACCACATCAATCCCCCCACCGACTGCTCGACATGTCATCGATAGACGATAAGGCAAAAAAGCGGCTCAGCGTTCTCTCCAACGCTTCCTCCAACGTTGCCGCCACGTCGAGCGGCGCGGGTGACACGGCAAAGCCAACGTACTGGAAGAGCCTCGCAGAGCTCGAGCAAAGTCCGGAGTTTCTGGAGCTCGCCGCGCGCGAGTTCGCAGCTCCGCTGGATCAGGAGCCGCCGAATTCCCCCGGGCGTCGGCGCTTCATGCAAATCATGGGTGCTTCGATGTCCTTGGCCGGGCTAGATGCCTGCCGCTGGCGTGAAGACAAGATTCTGCCGCTGTCGCGCCGCCCGGAAGGAACCGTCCCCGGTTCGAGCCGGTATTTCGCGACCGCGCTGGAGCTGAACGGCAGCGCCGTCGGCGTGTATGCCTCCAGCTACGACGGTCGCCCGATCAAGATCGAGGGCAACCCGGTCCACCCGGACAGCTTGGGCGCGGCTTCCGCCTATCAGCAGGCCACCGTGCTCGGCCTGTACGATCCGGATCGCAGCGATAGCGTCGTCACCCATCAGGGTGGGGCGCGTAAGAACAGCTCCTGGGAAGAGTTCAGTAAAGCGCTCGGCGAACTCGTCGGCGCGCTCCGGCCGAGTGGCGGCGCAGGCCTCCGCGTGCTGGCGGAGCGCAGCTCCTCCCCTACTCTCGCCGAGCAACGCCGCCGCTTACTGGCGACGTTCCCGCAGGCCAAGTGGGTCACTTTCGAGCCCATCGCTTTCGACGGCGCGCGCGCGGGTAGCGTGCTTTCGTTCGGCAAAGCGTATCGCTCACAGTACGCCTTCGACGCCGCCCAGGTCATCGTTACGCTCGATGCTGACGTGGTGAACCCGACGTTCCCGAGTGGTCTCGCCAACGCTCGGACGCTGACCAAGAATCGCGCGCCCGACGGCGGCAAGATGAATCGCGTGTACGCGATCGAATCCTGCGTCACGCTCACAGGTAGTATCAGTGATCATCGTTTGGCCCTGAAATCCAGCCACATCAAGGCCGTTGCTGCGTATCTGGACGCCGTCATCAGCGCCAAGGCCAGCCCGCTGCCGGAGCTCGGCGCTGCGCAAGACAAGCCCGCCGCGGAGTTCCTAAAGGACGCGAAGGTCGCGAAGTTCTTGGACGCTGCCGCTACGGACCTGCTGGCGAACATCGGCCGCGGTGTGGTCGTCGCAGGCCAGCACCAAGCGCCGGAAGTGCACGCACTCGTGCATCGCCTCAACGCGATGCTGGGCAACGTCGGTCGCACCGTGTTCTACACCGAGGACAACTCCGCCGAAGAGCAGAGCGACGTAGCCGCGCTCAAGGCGCTCACCGAAGAGCTGAACGGCGGCAAGGTCGACACCTTGCTGATCTTGGGCGGCAACCCGGTGTTCACGGCCCCGGCGGATCTGGCATTCGCCGACGCCCTCGGCAAAGCCAAAAACAGCATCCACCTGAGCCTGTACGAGGACGAGACCTCGGAGCGCGCTACCTGGCACCTGCCAGCAGCGCACTACCTCGAAACGTGGGGCGATGCGCTGGCCTGGAACGGCACGCTGAGCATCGTGCAGCCGCTCATCGCGCCCCTTCACGGCGGCAAGAGCGCTCTGGAAGTCGTCGCGGAGTTCGCGGGGACTGCCAAGCCGAACGCGCTCGAAATGGTGCGCATGGCTCACCCGTTCGAGCTCAGCGGCGAGCACTCCTGGCGCAAAGCACTCGCCAACGGCGTGGTGGACGGCACCGCAGCAGCGCGCGTCGAGCCCCAGCTGAAGGCCATGGGCAAGGTCGCGCTGGCGGAAGCCGAGCTCAGCGGCCTGGGCGGCGGCAACGGCAAGCTGGAGCTCGTGTTCGCGGTCGACCCGAAGCTAATCGACGGTCGCTACGCCAACAACGCTTGGCTGCAAGAGCTGCCCGAGTCGATGACCAAGCTCACTTGGGACAACGCGGTCTTCATCAGCCCGCGTACGGCCAAGGAGCTCGGCGTCAACGACGCAGACTCGGTCACGGTCAGTGTCGGCAATCGGCAGCTCACGCTGCTCGCGCTGATCGCCCCGGGCCATGCCGATGGGTCACTCCGCATCACGCTCGGGCACGGCCGCACGCAAGCCGGCCATGTCGGCGGTCTAGTTTCGGAAAGCATCGACCCGGTGGGCGGCAACGCTTACCTGCTACGTACTATCGAAGGCTACGACATCGCCTCCAACGTCAGCGTGCAAAGCCACGGCACGGTTTCGTACCGCGTCTCCAGCACGCAAGACATCTACACCGTCGGTGACCTCGGCCAACAAGGTACGCAAGAGCGTCTGCCCGAATTGGTCCGTGAGGGCACGCTCGAAGGCCTCAAGAAGAACCCCGAGTTCGTAGCTGAGGTCGTAGAGCACAATCCGCTGCTAAGCCTGTGGGTCCCGCCAGTTTCGTACGACGGCCACAAGTGGGGCATGAGCATCGATCTCAACAAGTGCATCGGTTGCTCGGCCTGCGTCACGGCTTGCCAGGCCGAGAACAACATCCCCGTCGTCGGCAAAGTGAACGTGGCCAAGGGCCGCGAGATGCTCTGGCTGCGTGTCGACCGCTACTACAAGGGTGAGCCGGAAGACGCGGAAGTGTCGTTCCAGCCCATCCCCTGCCAGCAGTGCGAGAACGCACCTTGCGAGCAGGTATGCCCGGTCGGCGCCACGATGCACTCGCACGAAGGCTTGAACGAGATGGTCTACAACCGCTGCATCGGCACGCGGTATTGCTCGAACAACTGCCCGTACAAGGTCAGGCGCTTCAACTTCTTCAACTACAACCTCGACACAATCGGCATCACTCCGTACACCCCGACGGACGATCCGAAGGCCAAGGTCAAGGCCATGGTCTTCAATCCCGAGGTGACCGTCCGTTCTCGCGGCGTGATGGAGAAGTGCACGTTCTGCGTGCAGCGCATCCAGAACGTGAAAATCCAAGCGAAGAACGTCAAGCGCACGATCGAAGACGGCGAGATCAAGACCGCCTGCCAGCAAACGTGCCCGACGGGCGCGATTGTCTTCGGCGACTTGAACGACGGTAAAGCGCAGGTCACCGCGCTCCATAAGCTACCGCGTTCGTACGCGCTGCTCGGTGAGCTCAACAATAAGCCGCGCGTCCAGTACTTGGCTCGCATCAAGAACCCGAATCCCGCGCTCGCCGTTGCCGGCGCGGCGGGCCCGACCACGGAGCAGGGCTGATCCATGGCAATCAGCGACGTGAATCCCTTCGAAG
>JBDTJC010000014.1:0-15686 GCA_039936055.1 Polyangiaceae bacterium
CCGCGCCGTCAGCTCAGCGTGCAGTTCTCCGGCGGTGAGCCGACGCTCAGCCCGCATTTCATCGAGTCCATCAAGTACGCGCGTGATGTCGGGTACTTCTGCGTGCAGTGTGCCAGTAACGGCGTCGCGTTCGCGCAGGACGTGGAGTTCTGTCACGCGGCCAAGCGCGCCGGCCTACGGCTTTGCTACCTGCAATTCGACGGCGTCACGAATGAAGCCAACAGCCACCGCAAGGTCGGCAACTTGTTCGACGTGAAGCTGCGCGCGATCGAGAACTTGGCCGCGGCCGGGATTGACGTGGTGCTCGTGGTGACCGTCGTGAACGGCATCAACAACGACCAGGTCGGGCCTATCGTGCAATTTGCCATCGATAACGCGGACAAAGTGACGGTCGTGTCGTTTCAGCCCGTCAGCTTTACCGGCAGGGACGAAGAAATCGACGACGAACGCCGTAAGCGCGAGCGCTACACGCTCAGTCACCTCGTGCGTGATTTGCACGACCAAACCGGCGTGACCGAGCCGATGCGTGATTGGTTTCCGCTGTCCGCGATGAACCCGTTTAGTGATGTGGTCGATCTGCTTCTGGGTCAAAGCGCCGAGTTCGGCGCGCTCAAGTGCGGCTGCCACCCGAACTGCGGTATCGGCACGGCGCTGCTCGTGAACAAGCGGACGAAGCAGATGGTGCCCGTATCCCAGTTCCTGAACTTGGATCAGGTCTTGCTGGATCTGCAGAGCATCGCCGACGCAGGGCAAACCAAGGCGCAAACCGTGACCGGCATCGCGCTCTCCCTGCTGCGCAACTTCAGCCCGGAGAAGGCGCCGCCCGGCTACAGCTTCACCGAATTCACGCGCCAGTTCCTGAGCCAAATCGGCGCTACCGGAAAGCGCGTCGGCGAGAGCGAGGGTGACGCACACAAGTTCGAGTGGCGCTTCCTGTTCGTCGCCGGTATGTGGTTCCAAGATCTGTTCAACTACGACTTCCGGCGCACGGAAATGTGCATCATCCCGTACGGCACGCAGATGGGTGAGATCTCGTTCTGCGCCTACAACACCGGTGTCGGCTTTCGGCAGATCATCGAGAAGATGAAGAAAACGGCGACGGTTGCCGAGTGGTACAAGACCCGCGGTCGGCACCCAGTGTATGCAAAAAACCAACACCTGCCGTTGCCGGAAGGCCCGCTGACGGTGGTGCTGGGGCAAGCCGAACGCGGCCGACGCGAGCCGAGCCACCAAGGCCTGATGCCGAGCGCGCCGGACTCACCGCTGAGTGACGGGCGAAAACGCCTGCGGCTCGTTTCGTAAACCAAGTTCGGCTATCGTTCTCGCTCACATGACCCCCTCCGAAAAGAACATCGTCTTGTCTCTGGTCGCGGTTGCGTGGGCTGATGGCACCGTCAAGGAGCCGGAGGTCGGCATGATCGACAGCTTGCTCTGGGCTTTCGGCGCGACTGCCGAAGACGAGGCGGAGATCAAAGAGTTCGCCAAGAAAAAGCGCACAATCAAGGACGACGTGCCGCTGGGCGATCTAGCGCCGACGGATCGGGAGCTGCTCTTGGCGCACGCGGCGCTGCTCACGCATGCCGACGGCAAGCAGACCAAAGCCGAGGAGAAGCTCCTGAAGGATCTTTCGGAGCATCTCGGGTTCACCGCCGCGCAATCTCGTCCGATTATCGAGCACGCCAAAGAGCGTGCCGACAAAGCCGCCGGCAAATAGCGCTTGGGGCCGCGCGGGCGGCTTACAAGTCGCGGCGGTCGACGGGGCCGTCGAACGCCGGCGCCTGCATGTTCCCAAAGCTGCACAGGCGCGCGCCGGGTAGAGCGGCGCGCAGCGCGTTCCGCAGCGCCGCAGCGCCCGCAAACGCGCAGCTCGTGATCATTGGCCGCAGGGAAGTGAGGCTCTTGACCGGATCGCTAGTAGGCAACACGTGAATGTTTCGGCCTATCGGCGGGATGGACCACGTCGCGCTCTCCGCCACGCTCACATAGCCGAGGCCGGCCGGTAAGAGCTCGCCGGCGAAACTCGCGGTATCATGGAAGGTCGTGATTTCAGCCAGTTCCGCGGCAGCGAGCCGCCCCCGCGGGATGCGCTGTTCGACGCGCGTGAGTTCTGTAGCGAGTGCCCGCGCGATGCTCTGCGCCTGATTGAGACCGGTACCGACCAGCACCACGCGTGGACTCAGGCAGCCGCGCTGATCGAACAGCGCGATGTCTTCCGCGAGACGCGAGAGCAGCTCATTCACGTCGGAATCCGGCAACGCACCGTCGATCACGGCTACGCCAAAGCCCGACCCATGCGCGTGAAACGCGACCCCTGGCGGCAGCGTAACCGCTACTTGTTCGAGGGTGGCATCGCTGCCGTAGGCCCACAAACGGTCACCCGAATGAGGTGTCAACTCGTCGACGAGACGAAACGAATTGGTCGCGCCCTCCAACAGAAGCTCGGCCATCTCCGGTTCACGCCGCGAGGCGCGCACGTGCACCGTTTCCGAAGCAGCCAGGCCAATCGCGATGGCGCGGTGCGCCGCGACGAACACGTTGGCCGAGAGCAACACATGCGCGACTTGCGCGCTAGGAGTAGAGCGGATGAGTGCCTCGAGCTCTTGCTCGCTGGGTTCGGCCTCCAGGCACCGAGAAATCGCGAAATTCACGCCTTCCAGTGAAAGGCCACTGGAGGCGACCAGCCTTTCCCGAGCTCGCTTGCCGCGTTCGGTCGAGCCGTCTTTGAGGGCTCGCGCGGAGGCGAGCAACGGCTCGATCCGGGTGCGCGAGTTCGGATCGCTCATGTTGTCCTCGCCAAGAATTCTTCGATGGCCAACGAGCAGCCCCTTGGGGTCGCGCCCGGAGCGCGGCCGAGCAACTGAATGCCACCCTGCACCCTGCGTACGCGGTCTTGAGTCTGAATCGCGACAGCGGAGTCCACATTGCCCAAATCAATGATGCGTCCGATACCGATTTCGCCTTGGGCGACGGGCTCGAGGTGGATCGGATCTACCGGAATGACGCGCAGCCAAGGCGGTTCGCAATACACGCCCGCGGTACCCTGTCGCTCGGCCTCGAGCTTTGAACCCGGCAACGTGGCCTCGTACAGTTGGCTCGTGAGCTCGGTCATGCCGTACTCACTCACCACGTGCGAGGGCGCGATGCCGAAGGTTTGGGCTACGCTCTGGCGCAGTTCATTTGGCTCAATCTCGCGAGATTTCCCCTTAAAACCACCGGTTTGCATGACCACGCTCGAGCCGGGAACGGACAGCTCGCGTCCCTCCAGCACGTCTAACAGCCCCACCAATGCGAAGGATGTGGCGAGCACGAGCAGCGCTTCACCACCTTCGCGCGCGAGGTTCGCGGCGCGTTCGAGCCCCGCGACGTCGACGCCCGTATCGCCTAGCAACCAGCGCTCGGAGGTGCGAATCTCGGCTTCAGCAAAGGGCTCGAAGTCGAGCATGAACATACCCATCATGTAGCCGAGCGAGGAACTGGGCGGGGCGTCCAGGCACGGAGCGAGGGCGACCACGCGGCGCGGACCGCTGCCCGCGAGCAACGCCTTGCGCCCGTAGTTCAACGCGAGCGTGCGGTACGTTTCGGCGGTGCGCATCACGTGCCAGCCGCGCGCACCGCTGGTGGTGCCGCTCGTTCCGAAGCGGAGTTGATCCTCGGCTTCGGGGTGCACGGCCACGCGTGCCAGACGGAAAGCGTCACAGGGCACGCCCGGGATGTCTTCCACGGCTTTGAGTGCGCGGCGGCGCGCCGTCACCAACCGCTCGAAGCCCGCCGAGAAATCCCGCTGAAAGGCGGCTATTTCAAGGGCCAAATCCGAAAATGAGCGGGTACTCTGCCCGCTAGCAAAAGCGCGCACCGCTTGATGGAGAGCGTCTGATCGAGCGTTTCGCGTCACGGTCCGAGCATCCCCAAGCAACTCTCGAGTGCATCGATGAAGCCGCCGAGTAGCGCTTCCCCGAGCGTGAGCGGTGGCGTCAGCACGAGCACCTCGCGGTGCCCGCCACCTGTTGAGGTGATGTAGCCACACTCCAGCAAGCGCGCGGCGAGCACCGAAGCTCGACCCGGCGCGTTGCCCAAATCCAGCGCGAGCATGAAGCCCGCGCCACGCACTGAAACGTGCGGGAAGCGCGCAAGTCGGGTCTCCAGCAGGCCGAGGAACCGCGCGCCCACCGTCGCCGCGCGATCCGGCAAACGCTCGCGCGAGATGACGTCCAGCGTCGCGATGCTCGTGGCGCAGGCCAGCGCAGAGCCCGCGAACGTCGAAGTATGCACGACCTCTGCCTCACGTTGCCAGGCTTGCATCAGCTCGCCACGGCCCACGAGCGCGCTTACCGGTAGCCCTCCGCCGAGCCCTTTGCCCAAACAAACCAGGTCCGGCGTGCACTCCTGGCCCATGGAAAACAGCATTTTCCCGGAGCGCCCGAGGGCGGTCCAAATTTCATCGGCGATCAGCAATGCGCCAAATTCCCGGGTCAATTGCGCAAGCGCCGGCAGAAATGCGGCGGGCGGCACGAGCACACCGCCTCGGCCCAGGACCGGCTCGACCAGGACCGCCCCGACCGGTCTCGCGCTGAGCGCGGCGCGCGCCTGCTCCAACACTCGAGCGAGGTCAAGGTCGCGCACGGGGTAGTCAACGAAGCTCACGTGTGGATTCAATTGCTCGACGAAGGGTGCGCGGTAGCTCTCGCGCAGCCCGCAAGCGGCGAGCGGCGCATGGCTCAAGCCGTGGTACGCGCCCGCGAACGCGATCACGCCCGGTTTACCGGTGACGAGGAGCGCGGTTTTCAACGCCGCAGTCACCGCATCTGCACCCGACTGACCGATAATCACACGCGCGTTCGGATCGGGGTGGAGCGCGGCGAGCCGCTCCAAGAGCGCAATCTTCGAATCGGCTGGGAACACGTCACCGAGCGCCAGCAGTAGACGGCTAGCTTGAAACTCCAGCACGCGTAGGATGCTCGGGTGGGAGTGGCCCAGCAGCATTGCGCCGAAGCCCGCCGCAAAATCCACATAACGGTTGCCGTCGACGTCGATGACGTTGGAGCCCTTTGCGCTGGCATACACGATGCCGCCCGGCGACGCGCGCAAGTCACCAGGCCTATTCCTGGGCTTGGGACCCATGGGGGCGGCGCGATGCGCGTGGCGCACGAGCCAGCTGCGCGAAGAGGCTCCCGGCGGACGGCACACGAGCTTCGGCTCGTCTTGTCCGGGTATTGCCGCTGCGGGCGGCGGAGTCTCGCTGAAGGTCATGCGCGCCCTTCGCGCACTACCACGAAAACCCGCGCTACTCAGGCCGATTACGGTGATTGTTGCGGCGTTCGGGCGAGCTCGCTGTGCGCCTGACTGGAGAAGCGGCCCGTCGGGAAGCGCGTCACTGCACCTTCGACTCGAAGTGCCGCCCCGAGCACGGCTGCCTGAAGCAACCCTAAGAACACACGCGATTTCGTCCGCCGCGTTTGGCTTGATACAACTTTTCATCCGCGCGCTGGATCAGATCAGTCGCGGCTTTGTCGTCTTGAAGCAGCGCGCAACCGATGCTGATCGTGACCGGGATTTGTTCGCCCTGGAAGCTGAAGCCGTGGCTGCCCACGCGCTCGCGCAGGTTTTCGGCCAACGCGACGGCGCCTGCGAGTGAGGTCTCGGGTAACACGATCACGAACTCTTCCCCACCGTAGCGAGCAAATACTTCGTCGCGGCGGATGCGGTCTTGGACGATGCGCGCCAAATCACGGAGCACGTGATCACCCGCGAGGTGACCGTACTGGTCGTTGATGCGCTTGAAGAAGTCGATGTCGAACATCAGTACGCTGAGATCTCGCTCGTAACGGCGCGCGCGGATCAGTTCCTTTTCAAGCGCTTCGAACAAGTACCGCTTGTTGTGGATCTGGGTCAGCCCGTCCACGATGGTCATGCGGTAGATTTCTTCGTGATATTTCGCCTCGGCGTCAGCGCCGGACAAAAATTTCAAGATCGACGGTCCCACTTTGATGCGGTCGCCGTTGGTCAGCAGCGCTTCACGCGGGATCTGCTCTTCGTTCAAGTACGTGCCGTTGGTGGAGCCGTCATCCACGGCGTACCAAGCACTCGTGCGGCGCTCGAAATGCGCGTGCCGACGCGAGACCGAATCCCCCTCCAGCACGATGTGATTGTCCGCGCCGCGCCCCACGCGTAGCGGGCTGCGATCGAGCACGAAGCGCTTACCGAGTAGGCCAGGCTCGGCTGTATAGATCACCACCAAGCAGTCGTTGCTGGGGCCATCCTCGGACGGCGGCGCCTGGACAACCTGGGTGACTCTGGTTTTTTCGTCGTATTCGCTCACGAACGCGGCCTCTCGGGCGAAACTTCAGCCGAGTCGAAAAACTACCTAGCGCGGACGGCCGGCCGCGCCTAGCCAGCGCCGAGAAGGTACCCGCGTGATCGGGTGACTGTCGCTATCGGAAGTCATTTCCATGTAATTCCCGAACACTTCAACCTACCTTGCGGCAGAAGTTTGCGTCAAGCCATGCCCACCGCGCGCTCCCACGTTTCCGCCAGATTGGCCTGAACACTCGCTCGCGGATAGTACATTCCTGCGCTTATCTGGGTAGCCCTTTCTCGAAGCGATCCGCACAATTAGGACCGGGACGGTGCCGGAACTGTCAGTGCCGCTGCAGCTTTTCGGCTGCGGCGGCGGGCGTGGCCATGGGCCCGCGGGCAACCACGCCACGGTGACCGCCCACCGAGCTGCGTTTTGAGACGCTCCGGAAGCGGGCAGGTCCGGAGCGGCGGCCGCCAGGCCCGCCCACCGAGAGCACTTCCGGCGCGTCCGAGCTTGCGAGCGCACCCGCGCAGCGATTTTCGAGCAGCGAGAGCAGGGACGCCACCTCCGTGATCTTGCCGGTCGGCGCCAGCAACACGACCGGGAAAGCGCGACGATTCATGACGACGGGGCCGTGCAGCCGAGCCGCGACGGAGTGCGGCTCGGCGACGGCGCAACTCGTTTCGTGGAGCTTCGTGCAACCTCGAAGGCCGTCGAGTAGTTGAAGCCGCGGCCGATGGGAGCGTCTCAGATCTCGTTCACTCGAGCGGAACATCCAGCCCGATGCGGCGCATCAGGCGCAGCGCATTCCCGGCCTGCACGGGGCCAGGGTGCGCCTTGTAGTCGAAGCTCATCTCATTGTCGCGCACGGTCTCGCGAAAATGAATCAGCGTGACGCGGCTCATCAGCTCCGGCGCAAGCTCGGCGAGGCCCATGTCGTGCGTCGACACCGCGCCCAGCGCACCACGGCGGATCAGCTCCCCGATCACCCAGCGCGCGCCGATCTGGCGCTCCAATGAGTTCGTGCCGTGCAGGATCTCGTCTAGCAGGAAGAATACGGGCTTCGAGCCGGCGGTGGCATCCACCACTGCCTTCAGCTTGTGTAACTCCGCGTAGAAGTGACTGACGCCGCTGGCTAGGGAGTCACTGATGCGGATGCTAGTAACCAGGGTAAATTCGGCCAAAATGAGTGAGCGAGCGCACACCGGGCCGCCGGCGAAGGCGAGCACGTTGGCAAGACCAAGCGAGCGCAGCATGGTGCTCTTGCCAGACATGTTGGAGCCAGTGACGAGCAGCGCGGTGCCGGCTTCGCGCAGCTCCACACCGTTGGTAACGCGCACTTTGTCGTCGATCAGCACATGGCCGAGGTCAGTCGCAAGGAAGCACGGCTCGCTGCTGAATTCCGGGAAGCAGAACTCCGGCTCGTCATGCGCGAGGCCGGCCAAGGATGAGAGCGCTTCGGCCTCACCCACGACGTCCAGCCATTCGCGCACGTAGCGGCCGGCGGACTCTTGCCAGGCTTCCAACGCCAGCACGCAGTGCACGTCCCAGAGCAGGAACAGATTCACCACCGGGTAAATCATGCCGTTGTGTTTCAGCTCGAAGAAGCCGACGACGCGCTCGAAGCGTCGCATCTCCTCAGACGGCTTCTTACCGCTTTGGGTCAGCCGAGCTTGCGCAGCGCGGATCAGTGGCGCGTCGATATCTACCGACTCCAGCTCCCCGAGTAGCGTGCCGTAACGCAGGAATGCGCCCTGCGTTTCCGACACCGCATGAAAGACACGCGAGGTGATGGCGTTCGAGAGCGACAGAGCGAACAGTGATAGCAGCGCTGGAACCGTGAAAAACAACCAAGAATGACCGAAAGTCGACCAGGCGACCATGCCGCCGACCGTGAAGAAAGGCAGGATGCGCGCGGCCCACACCACGTGCAGCCAGTGCTTGAGCTGTGGCTTTTCTTCCGCCCAACGTAGCAGGGGCTCCGGGTTCGGCGGCTCCTTGTTCTTGCTGCCCGGGTCGACGACGCCGAGCGCGAGGGCTTCGATGCGCTGTCGCAAATCCAAGAGCGGTGCCAGCGCGCGCACGGCGGTTTGGCGCTCACGTACGGCTTCACTCGGGCTCGGCGTGTTGAAGAAATCGGCCAATTTTTCTTGACCAACGCGGGTATGCGCCACCGACACCCGCTGGAACAGCGAGTTCTTGCCGAACACGTCCAAGTCACTCGTGTACGGGTGGGAGTTGTCGATGAAGCGCGAGCCCGTTTCCGCAAGTTCGGCGAAGCGGCCGGTGTTGCGCGCGAGTGCGTCACGGTTCACGCGCGCGAAGCGGCGCGCGTGATCTTCGTCCGCGATGACGCGGCTGTGCCACACCACGAGCCCCAAAAACAGGCCGAACCCGAGCAAGCTGACCGGCCCGGAAACCCCGCTTTTGTTGCCGAAAACGGCCAACAGTAAACTGACGATGAAGACCGCGAAGGCCAACCCGCGCGCGTTCGAGACGGTGCGCGAGCGCGCCGCGTGGCGCTCGGTTTCCGCGTTGAAGCGTTGCTCACGCGAGCGGTACTCGGTTTCTCGACTGGATGCAGATGCAGATGGAGAGTGTGTCACTAGCCCTCGGAGACCCAACGATTGATCAACGCTGCGATGCGCGCGAGCGGAACAATCGCTTGCGATTGTTGATGGTACATCATGAGCCGTGCGCTACGGCGTCTCACCGAATTCCCGTGCCCGTGCCCGTGCCCGTGCCCGATCGCCGTCGCCTCTTTCTCGGTTCTTGTGGGTCGCCTCGCGGCAGCTTGTGTGCGCCAGTGCGGGGCGATGTTGGGCCGCGGTGTCCGGTTTTCGGGCGCGGGCACGGGCACGTTTACAGGGGAGTCAGCAGTCAGGGGCACGCGCTAGCCCTCGGAGACCCAACGATTGATCAACGCTGCCATGCGGGCGAGCGGCGCCACGGTATCGACCACGCCCAGCTCGACCGCGGCTTTGGGCATGCCGTACACTGTGGAGCTGCCGCGGTCTTGAGCCAGCGTGACGCCGCCGGCCGCCTTGAGTTGGGCCAGCCCACGCGCGCCGTCTTTGCCCATACCGGTCAAGATGACGCCCAGGCTGCGTGCGCCGAACTGCCCTGCGACCGAGGCCAGGGTCACGTCCGCCGCGGGGCGCACGCCGTTGACCAACGGCGCTTCGCTCAGTGCCAAGCGATTGCGCGAATCCACGAACAGGTGCTGATCCCCCGCGGCGACCCAGGCTGCGCCCGCCTTGAGATCGATGCCGGTTTCCGCCTCTTTCACAGGAAACCGCGCCTTTTCTGCGAGTTGGGCGGCCAGCGCGCGGGTGTAGCCAGCGGCCATGTGCTGCACGATGAGCAGCGCCGCGCGATCTTCCAGGCGCAGCGCGGGGATGACTTCGGCGAGGGCCGCGGGGCCGCCCGTGGAGCACGCGATCACCACGAGCTTGAGCCCCGCGGGCGCCACTTTACGCGGTGAGCTGGGTCGTGAACCCGCCGTGGACGGGGGCCCTGCCAAACGAAACGCCAAATTGACGCCGGCAGCGCTGAGCAACTTGCGGATGAGCTCGTCCTTGATGAAAGTGAGGTTGACGCTCACTTCACCTTCCGGCTTGGTCACGTAGTCCACCGCGCCGGCGGTGAGCGCTTCTACTGTCGCGGCTTCACCCTCGCGGGTGTGGGCGCTCAGCATGACGATTGGGATCGCGCGTTCGGTCAGAATTGCGCGCGTCGCGGCCGCGCCGTTCAGCCCCGGCATATTGTAGTCCATGCTGATCACGTCGGGGTTGAGCTCGAGCGCGAGCTTCACGCCTTCGGTGCCGTCGCCGGCTTGGCCGACGACTTCGAAACGGCCGTCACTGGTGAGCAGCCGAGCTACGGCGCCGCGCATGAACGCGGAGTCGTCGACCAGCAGCACGCGCAGGGGTTTGCCCAGACGCGGCTGCCGTTCGCTCCGCGTTTCACTCACTTAGCGGCCTTGACGAACTTGATGGTCACCGTGGCACCGACGATGGGCGCGTCCGGCACGCCGACGAAACGGCGATCCACCACTTCCGAGACGCAGCGTGCAGCGTCCGTTGTCACGCCGTTGCGCTTGGCCACGGAAACGCCTTCCGCTCGGCCTTTTGCGCGTAAGAGGAAGCGCACTTGCACCTCACCCGTGGCTTCCTTGAGGCCGCCGTTGTCGCTCACGCATTTTACGTATTTGTCGCGCGCGGCGCCCAGCTTGCCGATGCCGAGCTCACCGCTGTCGGCCGTGACCGGGCCGACGGTGACGTCCAACTTCTCGTCCGTGGGGGCGGGTGCACCGGCGTCCACCTCCGGCGCGTCCTCAGGTGTCGGCGCGGTTGTTACCGGAGTGGCGCTGGCCGAAGCGGCCACCGTTGGCGTGGCACTTGCGGCCGGCAACGCGCCTGCGACCGTGCCGGCGCGCAGCGCTTGCGCTTCGGCTTCACTCAGGCAGCGCACGATTACGCCCTTGCCGTTGCCGATGCGACCCCAGGGGCATGCCGGATCATACGGGTAACGGCGCAGCAGTGCGTCCGCCGTTTCACCGGAGGCCAAGGCGCCGAAGGCGAGGAGCAGACTGACCGCGGGCAACGCGATCAAGGTGCGTTTGACGTTGAGTTTCATGTGTCGGGAAATCCTTTGAGGATGTATGCGCTCACCGGCTCGTCGATCCCCTTGAGGGTGACGCCGGGCATCGCTTCGACGATCACGCGATCCGCGATGCGCAAATAGAGGTCCTGGCTGAGCAGCACGCCACCGAGCGGGGCTTTCGATTCATGGCGTTGAGCGCGGTTTACCACGTCTCCGATGCAGGTGTAGTCGCGACGCACGAATCGCGAGCCGATGTCTCCGCGCACGACCATGCCCGAGTTCAAGCCAATGCGCATCACCAGCGGTTTTTCGTGTGGGCGCCGGGCATTGAACACATCCAACGAGCGTTGCATGCCCCAAGCGGCCCGCGCCGCGCGCAGCTCGTGCCCGTCATCGAACTCCGTCCGAGTTTCGAACACCGCCATGATCGCGTCACCGATGAATTTGTCGATATCACCGCCGAAATCACGGATCACGATGCACAATGAGTCGAAGGCTTCGTTCAGGATCGCGACGACCTCCGCGGGCGTCATTTTCGCGCTCATGTTGGTGAAGCCGGAGATGTCGCTGAAGAGGAGCGTGGCATCCACCTCGCGCGCGCGGATGTCACCCAGTGAGCCGCCGCTGCGCGACAGTTGCTCTGCCGCCTGCACCGCGCCCTCGCTGATGTACAGGCGTGAGGCTTCTTTGTAGCGCGCCAAGCGGGACTCGGCCAATACGCGCTCCACGATGGCCACGCATTTGTCGGGGCCGAAGGGTTTGACCAAGTAGCTGGTCAAGCCCGCGGCACGCATCTGCGCTTGGTCACGCTTGCTTTCGCGGGCGGTAAGCATCACGAGCGGGATGTCGCGCGTGGTCGGGTCGCGCCGTAGGCCGAGCACGAGCTCAAAGCCGTTCATGCGCGGCATGTCGTAGTCGGTGAGCACAAGCTCAGGGCGCCCTTGTTTGGCCTTTTCAAGGCCGTCTTGGCCGTCCACCGCGGTGCTGACGACGAAGCCTTGGCGACGCAGGCAATCGGACACCAAGTGGCGAATTGCGGCCGAGTCATCCACCACGAGCACGCGCTCACGACCACTGAGCATGCGCGCGGCGAGTAACGAATGCAGGCGGCTCACGAGCTCCTCCGGCACGACGGGCTTCACGAGGTAGTCATCCGCGCCCACATCGAAGCCGCGTTCCAAGTCACTGGCTTCACCGAGCGAGGAACAGATGATGACGGGCACGTCTTCGGTGGCAGGATCGTTCTTCAGCGCCATGCACAGCGCGTAGCCGTCCAGCCGCGGCATCTCCACGTCTGTGAGCACGAGATCGGCGCGCTCGGTCTTGAGCTTTTCGAGCGCTTCAGCGCCGTCCCAGGCTTCGCTCACTTCATAGCCGGCGGCCACGAGTAGCGGCACGGTGTGCTTGTGAATCAGCGCACTGTCGTCGACGAGCAGCACGCGTAGCTTGCCGCGCGCCGAGCTTTCCAGCGCTTCCAGCAGATCGCGGGCTTGAAACGGCAGCGCCAAGCAGCGCGAGAATCCTTCACGTTGCATGCGCGTGCAGTCTTCCGGCACGAGCCCCAAGTACAACGCGCGCGGTACCACGAGGCCGTCATCGCGCGCGCGGGACAGCGCTTCGTGCGCTGGGCGGTCTTCCACGATGGGCGCGAAGAGCACGACGTCCGGCGTGGACTCAGCTTGCTCGTACAGTGCGTTCAGGCTCGGCGCGACGCTGAGCGCGTGACCCGCCGGCTCCAGCGCGCGCGCTACGAAATCCCCCAACAAGCCGGGAGGCGTCACGAGACCAACGTGCATCTGTCTATCCTACCCGAGCCCGTCACGGGTCAAACAAGAATGGCAATCGTGCAGAACCATTTCTTCTTCGAGTTTTCTGCGCGCGCGCGTATTTCCTAGCGCAGCTGCGTTGCGGCGCTCCAGCGTGGATGATACGGAAGTCGAACATGACGACCTCCCTCTGCGGCGTGGGTGCGGGCGCGGATTTGCGGTCGCGAAGCGCGTTGCGGCAGCTCCTGGTTTCGAGCAGCGCGCTGCTCGTCGCGTTCGCGCTGGGCTGCGGCGAAAGCGCTGGCGCCCGCGCAACGGCCGGAGGTACGACTACGGTGATGTGGACGCTGAGCGATGGCAAGTACCAGCTGACCCTGGGCAGCACCTTCCTGGAGATCGATCCGGGGAACGGCGCGCGCATCACTGCGCTGCGCGTGGGTAGTGCCAGCGCTACGAACTTGCTGGCTGACTCGACGGTCACTGGGCAAGAAGACAACTGGGGCTCCACCTTCTGGCCCAGTCCGCAAACGTGGGCCTGGCCGCCGACCGACGCGAGCAGCATCAACGCGATCAACACGCTGCCCTACACCGTGGCCCTGGACGCGGCGACCCACACGCTGACCCTCACCAGTTCGATCAACGTGGCAGCGCCCACGCTGCAAGTGATCAAGAAGTTCAGCGTCGACGTCGCGAAGGAAGCGATCCAGATCGACTACACGATGACCAATGGCGGTAGCGCTGCGGTCAGCACGGCGCCGTGGGAAGTCACGCGCGTGCCGCCAGGTGGCATCACCTTCTATCCGTTGTCCAGTGAACCGTTTTACCAGGGCAACCCGCCGCTCAAGACCCAGGACGTCGCCGGAGTCACTTGGTACCAGCACGACCCGACGGACCCGAACCTGTACAAGCTGTTCGCCGACGGCAACGACGGCTGGATAGCCCACGCCGACGGGGATCTGCTGCTGATCAAGACCTTCCCGGACATCACTCAGGCCCAGGCGGCCACGAACGAGGCGGAAATCGAGATCTACGCCGCGCCAATGTACGAGGAGATGGAGACCCAGGGCGCCGTGCAAACGCTGGCCATGGGCGAGTCGTTGCATTGGACGGTGCGCTGGTATGCGCGTAAGCTGAGCGCGCCGGCTGCCGTTGGCAGCGCGGATCTCGTCGCTTACGTACAGACCCAGATCAAGTAGAGTGTCAGCGCCTGCTCCCGTCTCGGCCGCCGCCGATGCCGTGCTCACCTTCTTGGAAAGCGTGGGCCGTCGTTCGGAAGCCGAGTTCTATCTACGGTTGTTCCTGAAGCTCCCCAAGGAGAGCTTCGGCATCATCGCGCCCGGGGCGACCGTGATCCGCTACGCGCTGGGTTCCTTGGTGGAGCAGCTCAAGTTCCTCGCGGACCTTGGGTTGTACGCGCCGGTAGTACTCGGGCTGTACGATCCGGAGCGTGGCGCGGCCAGTTCTGATCGCTTGGTCAAGCGCCTGCCGCCCGCCGGGGTGGACGCGAGCTGGCACGAGATGGGCGAGCCCAATCTCGCGGAAACACTACGCGCTGAGCTTCTTGCCGAGAAGCTGCCGGTGGTGCACTTTCGCCCGCACGAGGGGCAGGGCATCGAGCAGCGCCTGAATGAGCTGGGCGCGCTCGCTCAAGAGCTGGACACGCGGAAATTCGTGCTCCTGCGCCGGCGCGGTGGGTTGAAGCCGCTGCGCTCCGGGAAGCTGCAGCTGGCTCCGGGCCACTATTTGCCCACGGAATCCGGGCGGATTTCAATCATCAATCTGCGCACGGATCGCGACGGCATCGTCGCCAACAAGATCCTGCCCAAGCGTGACGCGGAGCTGATGGCGGCCGCTGAACGCCTGATCGCCCTCTCGCAGCCCACGCCGATCTTGGCCAGCATCACCTCACCGCTGAACTTGCTCAAGGAGCTGTTCACGGTGAAGGGCGCAGGTACGCTGATCAAGCAAGGCAGCGCGGTCACGCGTCATCGCTCGTACGCGCAGGTAGACACGGAGCGGCTACGTCGCCTGCTCGAAGCGAGCTTTGGGCGGTCGCTCGATGCGCAATTCTTCGAGCGACCGCCGTTGGCCGTGTACGTAGAAGCTGAGTACCGTGGTGCCGCGGTGATCTCGCACGGGGATCCCGTGCCGTACTTGAGCAAGTTCGCGGTCGAACCCGAAGCTCAGGGTGAAGGCATGGGTCGTGATTTGTGGGAGGCGATCTCGCGGGACTACCCGTCACTGTATTGGCGTGGCCGTGCCGAAAACTCGATTGCCTCGTGGTACCAAACGGTGTGTGACGGCATGGTGCGCATGGCGGAGTGGAACGTGTACTGGCGTGGCATCGATACCCGTGCCATTCCGGACGTCATTGAAGCCGCGCGCGCGCATCCGGCGGATTTTGCGGCGCTCGGCGTCGAAGCAACGCGCTGAAAGCGAGACCCCTGGTGTTTTACGTGTTCTTGCTAATCGTCGCCGCGTTGGGCGTGGCCGTGTACCTGGTGTTCATCTTCAAGCTCGTGCCTGGGGCGGCTGAAGAGCGTCTGGGCGTGCTCGAACCGTTACCGGATGACATTGGCCAATGGCATGCCGACGAAGAGTCAGAGCAAGGCAAGGCAGCGCTAGTTCGGGAGCGGAAGCGTGAAGAGCGCCTGTTCTTCGAAGAGGGCAGGGGCCGACTCGTGCGTCAAGTACGCTATCGAAACCTAAGCGACAACGCGATTGCAGAAGTGGAGCCGGATCAACCGGTGAAGCGCAAACGCATTCGCGTTTAAGGCCTCACGCTTCGCGAGCCAGGGGCAGCAAGCACTCGCGCAATGCCCGCGCGACGCGCGACGCTTCACGCTTCGGAATAGACAGGCAACGCAGCGCGTCCGTTTCGGAGGCTCCATCGACCAGGGCACGCGCGGCGCGCTCCGCTAGATCCACCCGGCAGGCGCGGGGCCCGAGCTCGATGTAGCCCAGGCAGCGCCAAACGTCGGCCGACAGCGTGCGGGTTTCGTACGTCGGCTTGCCGAGCG
>JBDTJC010000015.1:0-2882 GCA_039936055.1 Polyangiaceae bacterium
CGGCGCGCAGCGTGCGGTCGGGCTGGCTCCAAACGCCGTATTCAAACGTGGTGCGCGCTCCGGTAGCTTCGACTAGCGCGGATGGTAGCCGTCCATCGGAACGTTCGATTCGAATCGGCGACTCCGCGCCACGTGCCGTGCTCTCAAGCTGTTTGGGGCCCTGATGGCTCGCTGTGTACGGGGTCCCATCCGGTAGCGTTGCCTTGATCAGGTTCGCGTCGGCGTCCCATGCGAAACCCCAGCGCTGCTCGTCCCGGCCCAGCGCGGCAAGAAGCCCGCTCGGCGTGTAGCTGAGCTGAGTGGTCAGCCCATTGGGCTCGACTAAGCCCGTGATGCGATGCTGATCGTCGTAATAGAGCTGATGCGATCGGCCGAGCGGCGAGACGATTTGGCTCAAGCGACCGTGAGCGTCGATCAAGATACGTGAGCGCTTGCCGCGCTTGTCGTCGACCAAGACCTCCCCGGGCGTTTGCCCCTGCCGAGCCACGAAGCCCTTGGCTGCCAACGCGGTAGCGAGCGTCCCAGCCGCGTGAGCTTGCGCAAGCAAGGCTTGCTGCGCGGCCCGCATTCGAAATGTCACGCCGTACACCCAAACGCGTTGGAACGGTTGGGTGTGATTCGGTCTGCGCCAACCGGGGAAGCTACCGATTCATCTCCGACGCTCATGTCCATGACCGCTCGCGCCTCAGCGCTTGTTGCGGAAGGTCGCCCTTCTATGAATGAACACGCCATCATCCCTTCGCCGCTCCCGGACTGAAGTTACGGACTGTGCGCCCTCGTGTCTACCGTGAAGAGATTAGGAAGACCCAAAGCGTTGAGCTCGTTCAGCGGGGCTCGTGAACTTTCCCCCTGCCGCCGGTCTGACAGCCTCGCGGGCCCGCTGCGACTCAATCTAACTATTGGTCAAGGAGGAGACACTATGCGAACAGGCCGCGCTGTTAGCGTCCGCCTTGCGGCCCGACGTGGCATCTGGGGCCATTGCGGGGGTGTTTCGGGGTTGGCCGATGCCATGCGTATCTCGGTCCGGGCGCTGATGACGCGCACCCTGCTGCTCTTGGCGCCACTCTCGGGAAAACACTTACGCATTGATTTAGCGCTTGCGAAAACCAGGCCGCGCTGGGCAAGGAGCTACTCAGCAGGCGACCCGATCAGAGCAGATCGCGAGCCTCGTTCTCCTGTTGTCTTGTTGCGGAGCCTGGCCTCGAGCAAGCGGTTTCAACAGCAGCGCGCCTCCAGGACGCTGCGGCGGCATTCTATATCGTGCGGTCCGAAGCGGTCCCGAGTTGCGTTCACGGATGCCGCCCGGCCCTGCTGGACCGGGGCCGCCGCAAGCGGCCTTGATCGTCTTTGAATCGTCCACGGCGTGTATCGAAACGACGCCAGATGTCACGAACATGTTAGCGAAATCCGCGTTTCGCTACATCTCGCAGCATCTCGATACACGCCAACCGGATTTAGGTTCCGGCGCCGCAAGGCGTGGGGGTTCAAGTCCCTCCTCGTGCACTGAAAATTGGGCAACTAGCTGCGGCGAGCAGAGCCACCGCCGCGATCTAGCTATCGTCGAAGAGTGCCAAGAGCCGTTCGAGGTAGAACGCGCGGATGCGCTCGGGACGGCTGAGGTCCGCCTCCCGGAGCCCCTCGTAGTATTCGTCTTCGTGACGCTCGGACGGGAAGTATTCGATCGAGGGGGACGCCTCCAGAGAATCGGCGTGAAGCCCGAACGTCACCCAAAGGACGTAGTGGTCGATGACGCGTCCCGTGCGGCCGTTCGTATCCTTGAACGGGTGGATCCATTGGAACCGGTGGTGGGCATCCGCAATGACGTTCGCAACGGCCTCGGTGTCCATCGTCGCCGCGTCGCCGATCCAAGCGGCAAGATCGAGGCTCAGATTCCTGAGCTGCATTCGCACGTCTGCCCAGGGCACAGGGACTCTCCCACCGGGACCGTGATCGTCGCGTCGCGTAGCGCCGGCCCAGTCCAGAAATTCTCCAAACATCACCCCGTGCAGATCCAGGATGTCATGGTCGGTCGGGTTGCTTCCGACGTGCTCGCCGCTTTCGGCTCGATCAAAGACCCAGCGGCGCCCCTTCATCTCCCCGTCGGAGAGCAGTTCCTCGATCTTGGCATAGTTCTCCACTACTCCGTGGAGCGTCTCCAGTGGCTCAGTGCGGCGTCCCTGGCGAGCCACGCCTAACGAGCACGTCCGGCGGTGGCACGGCGAAGCGCCGAGCGGAGGACTTCCTCGCGCACTTCGTAGCCCTCAACCCGGAGCGACTGTTGAACGCTCCGCACTAATCGAGCAGGACCGTCTTGCCCGTGCCGGTTTGCGGAGCTGACCCTGGCCTTGAGCTCGGCTAGCTTGGTGCGGGATGTCACGCGGGCCATGAGTTAAGGATAGCTCGGCGACCCCGGTAGGGGCCACCAGGGAATCGTCCCGCAATCGTCCCTAGCCGCGTCGAAAAGACGCGAACGGTAGCGAACCTCGCCCCGAAATCGGGCTTTCGCGCCCGCCCGCTACCCCGGGCTACGCGTTCTCTGGATTTAGGTTCCGGCGCCGCAATGCGTGGGGGTTCAAGTCCCTCCTCGTGCACTGGGTTGTTCAACTTTCGTCGATGTCGGAGCGTCGAAGCAAGCGGCTGCCTTCGAAGACGGTGAGCACGCAGACACCGGCTTCGTCAGTTCGGTAGACGATGCGGTAGGTCCGCAGGTACGTCTCGCGTACCTCGGCGCGTCCGAGCTCTGGAACGATGCGGCCGAGAAGAGGGACTTCGCTCGTGTTCTCAACGCGCTCCACGAGCCGAGCTATCCAGCGCTCGGCAGCGAGGCGGTCGTCGGTCGCAATACGTGCGAAGATTTCACGCAGGTCTTCTTCCGCGCGTCT
>JBDTJC010000016.1:0-2547 GCA_039936055.1 Polyangiaceae bacterium
CGGGGGGGGTGAGGCAGACGTGATGGGAGACGCAGGGGGGGGAGAGGAGAGGGCGGGCACGGGCACGGGCACGGGCACGGAGGCGGTGCTGCACGCGATTTGGCTCAAAATGAGGGCGAAGGCCGCGAGCGACGCCGCGCATTCGAGTGGTCGAGTTTGCGTTGGGTTCAAGGTAGCCTGCCGCCACTTTCACAATGAGCGTGCTCGAAGTCTACCGGAAGACACGCAAAGTTCCGGATCTGTTTTGGAACGCCTACGTCTGTCGCCCCGTCGCCGCCGTGTTGGTGGACGCCGTCAAAGGCACGCGCATCACGCCCAATCAGATCACGCTCTCGGCCGTGTTCGTGGCGCTGGCGTCTGCGGCACTGCTCATCGTTTGGCCTGGGCACCTCGGTCTGATTGTCGCCGCCATCGTGTTCGAACTCTCGTACGTCCTCGATTGCGCTGACGGCATGCTCGCGCGCTGGCGCGGCATCGCCTCACCCGCAGGCCACCTGCTCGACTTCCTGATGGACGAGCTGAAAGCGTTTTGCATTTTAGCCGCGGTCGCCGTGCGCTTGTTCCTCGAGCACGCCGACACGCGCTTCCTGCTGCTCGGCCTGTTCGGGCTCGTCGCGCTCGCTTCGGGCATCGCGCTCACCACGTTCATCCGTCGCCCAGAAATTGCTGGCGCAAAACCCGCCACGCTCGCTGAGGGCGCCGCCCCCCCGGCGCGCTCACTCGGCCGCCGCGGCCTCGGCCTAGTGGAAGGCGGCGCGAAGTTCCTGATCCACTACCCGTCCTACATCCTCGTGGTTGCGCTGATCGGCCGAGTCGAGCTGTATTTCCTGCCCTATGTCGCGGTGAACGCGCTGTACGCCGTGCGCGCGTTTGCGGGCGTCGCTTGGCGGTTTGGGCGGGCGTAGGCAGCTACGGCGTGCGCCGCGCGCGCTCAAGCTCGGCCAGGCGCGTCACGACGCCGCGCGCGACGATGTCCAATACGCGCTCGACGACCTTCTTGCGCTCGTGCGGATCGCCGCCGAAGGCGATGTGACTTTTGGCGGATTTGCCTTTGGGCAGGCGACCTAGGGCGGTGCAGGTGACGTGCAGAACGCCGCCTTCTTCACGCAGCTCGAGCTCTTCGACGAAGAAGCGGTAGCGGATTTTGCTCTTTTGGTCGGCGCCCCAGTCGGCGTGGCGCGCTTCGCGTTTGAGCGTCACACGCAGGTGCTTCTCGAACTCTTTGGCGTCGGCGCTGGACAGGTCGCTCGGGAGCTGAAGCCGGTCGAGTTTGACGTGCGGGCGGTTCGCGGCGGAAACCGGCTCGGATTCCGGTTCGGCGTAAGCCACGCGCGGGCTTTCGCAGAGCACGGCCCCGAGCAACGAGACCGTGGCGAGCATGCAAAAGACGGAAGACCGAACGCGCCGCACGCGCGTGGCTTAGCTGGCTTGGCTGGTTTGGGCCAAGTTTGCGGGCCTTCCGCCGGGCAACGCGCCGACTCCTTTACCGGAGGGGCGCCGGGCGCTATCGATCAGTGAATGGCCGGCGAAATCGACGTCGATCCGAGCGGGCGTCCGCTCGAGTGCGATGTGATCGTGATCGGCGGCGGCGTGAACGGCGTGGGCGTCGCGCGGGATGCCTCCTTGCGCGGGCTCAAAGTCGCGCTGTTCGAGCGCAACGACATCGCGTTCGGCGCGAGCGGCAACTCGAGCGGCATGATCCACGGCGGCCCGCGCTACCTGACGTACGATCCAGCGGTAACGCACAGCTCGTGCCTGGATTCCGGGCACATTCAGCGCATCGCGCCGCACTTGCTGTTTCGCATCCCGTTCTTGCTGCCGATCTTCAAGAATGGCGTGCTGGGATCGAAGCTCGCGCTGACTGCTTACGACGCCTTCTTCGATCTATACGACCACTACCAACCGCTGAAGGCCGGAAAAAACCACACGCGGCTCAGCGCGGATGAGATCCATCAGTTGGAACCGGGGCTCATCGGCGGGTCCGCGGGCGGCGTCACTTTCGACGAGTGGGGCATTGATGGCTCGCGTCTGTGCATCGGCAACGTGGTCGACGCGCGCGAGCGCGGTGCCGAAATTCGGGTGCACTGCACGGTGACCGAGATCCTGCGCCGGGAAGACGGCAGCGTGTACGGCGTGCGTTTTCGCGATCGCGTTTCGGGCGAAAACAGTACGCGCACGGCGCGCGTCGTGGTCAACGCCACGGGAGCCTGGGCGCCCATCACTACATCACTCGGCGGCCTCGCGCCGACGGCCGCGCGCATTCGACCGGGCAAGGGCATCCACGTGTTCCTGGATCGCCGTCTGACCAACTACGCGATCGCGACCAACGCCATCGACGGTCGTCAGGTGTTCCTGATGCCGTGGCAAAACATGACCGTGCTCGGGACGACGGATGACGACTACTACGGTGACTTGGATCAAGTCGTCGCCACGAGCGACGAAGTGAACTACCTGTTCCAAGCCGTGGAGCACGTGTTCCCCGCGGTGCGCAGCGCGCGCGCGATTGGGACGTGGGGCGGCGTACGCCCCACGCTCTATGACTGGGGC
>JBDTJC010000017.1:0-15585 GCA_039936055.1 Polyangiaceae bacterium
CAGAAAGTCGAATCTGGCGGACAGCGCGTTTGTCGAGGTGAATTTCCATTCCGATAGCTTCCTGGGGACTCGACCCGGCTTTAGACGAAGGATTCGGGTACAGTCAAGCCTGTGACGACGACAAAGGACGAACTAGCGAAGATCGCGAAAGCGAATGCGTTCGTCCGAAGCCACGCGCGCCGCAGGAAAGCCGCGCTGTTCGCGTTTACGACCGCGGCCACGTCGATTCTTTTTGGGCTCGCGAATCGTGCGTCGGCCCAGGAGTCGCAGCGTCCGCCGCCGAACAATACGGAGTACTTCCAGTACGGCGTCGGCCTCGCGGTGGAGAAATTGGCCTCCGGCGGCGACGTCTGTCCGGCGAGAGCGACGACGCCCTGCATCCTCGGCAGTGGCGGCGGGCTCGCCATCCGAATGGGTTACCGCTCGCGGGGCGCTTGGTATGCAGGCGGTGCCTACGAGTTCACGCGCATGGATTCGTCGAATCTGCTGCGCCTCGCCATCCTTCAGCAGCTGCGCGGGGAGGCCCGCTACTACCTGGATGAGGGAAATCGCCTCACCCCCTACGGCGCCCTAGGCTTCGGGGCCGCCTTCTACGGCAACGAGTGGAACGTGAGCACCCTAGGGCCCACCCTGAGCGCCGGGATCGGCCTAGAATTTCAGGTCACGCAGTCGACTGTGATTGGCGCAGCCCTCGCCTACAGGGCGCTACTGCTGCACCACTGGACTGACAGCACGGACCAGGTGCGGGCTAACGCCGACCTAGGCTTCGGCCTAGCCCACATCGTCGGTCTCGAGCTGACCCTCGAATTGCGCGATCCTTTGGCACGCTGGTAGACAACCGGCAGCGGTTCACTTTCACTTCGGCCCCGGTTTGAAGTATTGGCAAACGAGGACCTGAGATTGGGCAATTGTTGGTGAGGTGTAGCCGCTGCGGCAAAGAGAACCCGGAGTCACTGAGGTTTTGTCAGGACTGCGGGAATCGCCTGCATTCAGCCGCAGGGGCGGCAGGCGAAGCCGCGGGCTCTGCGCCGACACCGCCGCGCGGCCTCGCGCCCGCCGATAGTGCCCCCGCGCAACCTGCGGCGCCTGCCTTCTTTGCACAGCCTCCCACGCTCGCCGCGAGCGGCGCGCCGCGACCCAGCGACGGGCAGCCGATGCGCCCCGCCGCGCCGGTTTTGGAGTTCTCGCAGCGGCAGGCGGAGCGCGCGTGCGGCCGCTGCGGCACCAGCAATCCAGCGAGCGGTCGTTTCTGCTCCGACTGCGGTGGTCCGCTCGTCGATCATCCGCCGGAGCCTACAACCGCCCCCGAGGCGCCACGCCCGCGCGCAGCCGCTGCGCCCGCCCCAGTTGCGTCGGTCTCCGCGTTGCCCCTCGCGCCGCCTGCGCCGACGAGCGCGCTGACTTGTACGCGCTGTCGAGGCACCAACTCGCCACAAATGTCTTTCTGCCAGTTCTGCGGCGCGCGTCTGGTCGGAGGGCCGGAAGAGCCGCGGGCGGCGGCCTATGGGGCAAACGTCGGCCAAGCCGCGGCACCCGCCCAACAGCCTCACGTCGAGCAGAAGCCTGACGCACGTCTCGTCGTGATCGGTCAGGACGGCAAGCCGGGCCGCGAATATCCCATTCTCGACGACCAGACCGACATCGGCCGTGAGGAAGGCAGCATCGTCCTCCCCAACGACCCGTATGTCGCACCTCGCCACGCCCGCCTAACCCGGCGAAACGGCCGGTTTTTTGTTCGGGACCTGGAATCAGTCAACGGGGTATACGTGAGGCTTCGGGCCCAAGAGCGGCTCCAACACGCGGACTTGGTCTTGATAGGACTTGAAGTGTTAAGGTTCGAGGTAGTGAGCGACGCGGAAAAAGGGCTCAGTCCTGCAGTCGAACGGGGAACGCAAATCTTCGGTTCCCCATCGGCTCCTCGCCACATGCGCCTCTGTCAGCGCACGGTGGAAGGGGTGACGCGGGACGTATACTATCCGACGCGGGATGAGGCGGTCGTGGGCCGCGAGCAGGGAGACATCGTTTTCACCAATGATCCCTTCATGAGTCGACGGCATGCAGCGATTACGCGCGACCCCAGCAACGGGACGTTCAGCCTCCGGGATTTGGGCTCGTCGAACGGGACCTATTTGGCGATCCGATCAGAGCGTGAACTCACGCCGGGCGATCATGTACGAATCGGACAACATCTGTTTCGGCTCGACGTCGGGCGGGTGGACGGGCGATGACTGACAAAGCAACGGGGACGCCATTGAAGGTGCGGGTGTTTGGCCGTACCGACGTCGGACAGATCCGGGAACACAACGAGGACAATTTCCTGGTTGCCGATCTGACCCGCAAAACCCGCAGCCTGATGGAGGGCGATCGCGAGCCCCCCATCGGTGAGCGCGGGATGTTGCTGGGCGTGTGTGACGGCATGGGTGGAGCTGCCGCCGGTGAAGTCGCAAGCCAGCTGGCTGTCGACATCATTTACGAGAAGCTCGTGCAGGGCGAACCCCCGCAGAACCACGACGACCTCGCGCGCCGGTTGGTGCAATCCGTTGAAGAAGCGGGCATCCGCATCTTCAACGAGGCCCGTGCGGACCGCACGCGCCGCGGCATGGGCACCACCGCAACGATCGCGTCGCTGTTGGATGGTCGGCTCTTCGTGGCCCAAGTCGGAGACAGCCGCGCGTACGTCCTGCGCGGCAAACGCTTCACTCAGGTCAGCCGGGACCAATCGTTGGTCAATCAGCTGATCGAAGCCGGGCAGCTCACCGAAGAAGAAGCCGAGACCTTCGAGCACAACAACATCATCTTGCAGGCGCTCGGCACCGCCGAAACCGTGCAGGTGGACCTAACGTTCGTCGATCTGTGCAAGGGCGACCGCTTGCTGGTTTGCTCGGACGGCTTGTCCGGCATGATTCGCAACGACGAGATGCGCGAAGTCTTGCTCGCGTATCCTGATTCGCTCGACGCCTGCAAAGAGCTGACGGATCGTGCAAACCGCGCAGGCGGCCACGACAACATCACGGTTATCGTTGCAGAATTCGACGGTTCGGTGCTTCCAGCAGCTACGCCGGAAAACCTGATCTCGTATCAGAAGTACGCGCTACCGGAGGTGCCGGTGGACACAACTGTACGCGCGCCAGCGGTGACGCAGCACCAATACGAGAGCAACGAATCCGCCGAGACCGGCAGCGAGGAAGCCTCGCGCGAATCGCGCAAGCTGCGGGTCGGGCACACCCTGGTGGGCCAAGCGAATCCGATGGCTGGTCTCCCATCGTCCATCCCGGCCGGGCCGCACGCTTCCGGCGCGCCGCCCACGTTCACGATGGACAACGAACCGGTCTCCATCCCGACCAGCGGCTTGCCGCCGTCCCTCGTGGGGATTTTCGTGCTCGGCGCGATGCTGTTCGTGGCCCTCATCGGGTACCTCGTCGTCCGCTAGCGGTCACCTCTAGGCAAGCAATCCCTTGAGCGTGCGGGCAGCGATCCGAAGGTTCCTCGGGGTCGCGCTCACCTTGATCGCCGTGTCGGTCGGCGTTTTTTGGGCTTCGGCGAACTATGTGAGGCGCGCCCAAAGCGAACAGCTCGAGCCGAGTCCGTTCGTGCACTTGCCCGTGTTCTTCAACGCGCGACCGATTGGGGTGCGCGAGTTGGCGGCCGAAGCCATGCAGCGCATCGCGCACGGTGGCGCGTCCGCACGCAGCGCGGAGCGGCAATTGGCGCGCCTCGGCGGCGCGGCCCTGCCCTTCATTCTCCCAGCGCTAGACTCGCTCGAACCAAACAGCCGCGAGCGCGTGGCCCTTGCGCTCACCCCGATCGCGTTGCGCATGGAAGTCGCCAGCCGTGAAGAGCTCGCCGACGGGGCGCAGGCGGTGTTGTTCTGGACGCGCTTTTGGCAAGATCGCGCGATCGATTTTCGAGCTGCGAGCGTGCGGCACCTGACGTTGCGCTTGGCCGAACGCTCCATCGCGCTGCGCCGTGAGGACCTCGTGCACGTCGATACGTTCGCGCTACCCGCGCTGATCGAGGGCCTGGGGGACGTAAATGATGTCGACGATGTCGCGCGCGTGCAGCGCCTGACCTCGGTGCTCTCACACGTCACTGATTTGCCGGTGCGTAGCGCGACCACCGCGAGCGTCGCCGAAGCACAGCGCACGGTCGAAACCTGGCGCGACTTCTGGGCGCTGCACGGCAGCGAATACACGGAACTCGACGGGCCGCGACGTTTGGCCGCAACCTTCGTCGAAACTCAGTACGGCAAGTGGTTGGCGGCCGTGCTGCGCGGCGGTCTCGGGCGAACGCGCAGCGGAGAGAGCGCACTGTCCGTGATCCGCCGGGGCTTTGCCACGACCTCGTTCCTCTTGTTGGTGGGGCTAGGGGGTGGGTTCTCACTCGGGGTGCTGTGGACGCGCTTCGAGCGGCGCACCACGCGCATTGCTTTGCGCTATGCCTCGGCCGTGCTCGGAACCGCGCTCGCGGCGATCCCTTGCGCCAGCCTCGTGAGCTTGTTCTCGGGCGGCAGTGCGGGGCTGGGCAGCGCTACGTGCCTCGTGATGGCGACAACCGCCGCTTGGGTCTCGCGCCACCTCGCGCATTCCACCATTTCACAGGGCAGTGTTTCCCCGGTCGTTGCTGCGTTCTCGGTGTCCGCACCGCTGGGCGCGACGTATCCGCCCTTGGTCCTGAGTGCGATCGTGTTGGTCGAGTTAGCGTTTCGGCTGCCCGGCTTAGGGCGCACGGCCGCGCTGTCGTTGGCCTCGGGCGACGTGAATGCTTGGATGGCGGCGTCACTTGCGTTGGCGCTCGCCACGCTGCTACTTCGGCAAACCGCGGACCTGCTGCGCCCGCGCGCGACCGCGAGCAGCGCACTGGGGGAGCCGTGACGGAAGGCCTGTCACCGAAGCGGCGCCTGGCCCTCGCGGCGTGCGCGGTGGCGCTCTTGATCCTGCTCGCAGCGGTGCTCTCACCACTGTCGCCCGAGCTGCGTGCCTACGCCCGCGGCCTGCAGTTCGCGGTCCTCGCCGGCGCGTTGATTATGGCGGTGGCGTTCTTGGTCGCGATCCCGCTCGGCACTTTGGCGGCGAGCGGACCACGCGCGTTCGACACCGCGCTCCGCTTCGTGTGCGACTTGTTCAGCTCACTGCCTACGTTGCTCGTGGCGGCCGTGTTCTGGGCCTGGTCCGATCGTACACTCGGTTATGTGTGCGCGCTCGGAGCGCTACGCGGGCTGGAACAGGCGTGGCTCTTGCGGTGCGAGATCGTGCGCTTGGAGGCCGAAGACGACGCCGCCCCGCATTCGCTCGGCCGCACGCCGCTCCTCGCTTTCCTACGGCTGCGCTTGCCGGCGGCGTTGGGCCCCTTGTTCGTGAGCGCCTCGTTCAGCGTTGCGTGGCTGAGTGCACTGGACGCCGCGCTCACCCAAGCAGGCTTGCGCCCCCACGCAGCGTTGCCCACGTGGGGCCTGGCGCTCGCCGCGCCGCACGCGAGCCCGCTGTGCGCAGCCCTCGCGGCAGGCTCCATCGCCGTGCTCACTGTTTCGCTGCACGCGCTATTCCGCCCGCCCCGCGTCGCTTAGGGCCCGCGAATGGCTAAGTCGATCGCCTTCGCGGCCGATGCTTCCCGGCTCGCTGCGCTGCTCCTCAGTTACAGACCAGCAGTGTGCGCCTTCGTCGCGCCTTGCCAGTCGGGCGCCTCGACCGCGATCATCGACCGACTTAGCTATTCGCGGGCCCCTAGTCCACTCCCGGCAGCGTCTTGACCCACGGCTGGACGAGCGCCATAACCTTCCCCGAACTCCCGAGAACCTGTCATGCCCCTCCCCACGGTAACGGAAAAGAATTTCGAACAAGAAGTGCTGCTCAGCGAAGAGCCGGTGCTGGTGGAATTCGGCGCTGAATGGTGCGGCCCGTGTAAGACCATGGCGCCCGAGTTGATGGCCCTGGCCAACGAGCTCAAAGGCAAGGCCAAGGTCGTCACGGTAGACATCGACCGATCGCCGACGATCGCTCGGCAAATGGGCGTGCAGTCCGTGCCAACGTTCGTCGTGTTTCATCAGGGCCGTCCCGTGGGCGGTAAGGTCGGAGCCATGCAGCGGCGTGAGCTGCGCGACATGCTCGACCCATTCCTGCCGCGCGCCGAAGGGGCGCTCAAGCCGGAGGAACTGGCGCAGCTGCTCAAAGCCGGGCGCGTCTCGGTGGTCGATACGCGCGAAGCTGCAGTGTTCGCGCGGGCTCATTTGCCAGGCGCCGTGAATTTGCCCGCCGCGGAGATTGAAACGCGTTTGGCGGAGCTGCACATGCTGCCGGCAACTCCGGTCGTGTACTGCCGCTCGGGCGACCAAACCAAGGATCTGGCCGCCAAGCTCGCCGAACAAGGCGTGCCGGTCGCGTTCTTGGAGGGCGGCGTGCTTGCTTGGGAAGCGTCCGGCTTTCTGCTCGAACGCCCGGACTGAAGCCGCGCTGGGCGTCAGCGCGCAGCGTACGCGGCGAGTGCCGCGGCGATCACGGTGCCGACCGGTACACCGGCACGCTGCGCGGCCGCCGCACACACGTCGAACTCCGGTTTCACGCGCGGAGGCCCATAAGGCCCCTCACTCACTTTGAGCGGAATTGGCCCGAATTCGGTGCTCACTTCCACGACGTGACGCGGGCGCTCCGTGCGCGACACTGGCGTCTGACGCACGCCAATCGAGTGCGTCTCGCGCAGTAGCAGTTCCGTCATACGCGCCGCGGCGCCAGCCGCCGCGAGCACGGAGATAGTGAGCGCGGGACGCCCCTTCTTCATCACGATTGGCGTTGCCCACGCATCCAACGCGCCGCTCAGCAGCAACGTCTGCAGGGCGTGCGCAGCGAGCTCACCGCTCATGTCGTCGACGTTCGCCTCCAGCACGACATGGCTCGCGTTCGGTGCGGCCTCACTCGCGCGCGGGCCCGCGCCGAGCACCACACGCAGCGCGTTCAAGCGATCCGGCAAGCCCCGCGTGCCAAATCCCCAGCCGACACGCTCCGGCGTAAACGCTGGCCAGGCGACGAAACGCTGCGCAACGCTCGCAACGATGGCGGCGCCGGTGGGCGTGACCAACTCAGCATCGAGCCCGGCATCCACGGTCGGAACGCCACGCAAACAAGCAACGGTAGCCGGCGCGGGCAAGGGCAGCACGCCGTGCTGGCAAACCACGCTGCCGCGCCCCATGGGCAACGGGGACGCCAGCACGTCTGCGCCCAAGAAGTCGAAGCACGCCGCGGCGCCCACGATGTCGACGATCGCATCTACCGCGCCGACCTCGTGAAACGCGACTTCATCCAACGTGCTGCGATGCACCTCGGCCTCGGCCTCAGCCAAGCGCAGGAAGATCTTGCGGGCGAGCACTTTGACGGCCCCGCTCAGCGGCGACGCCGCGAGCAGATCATCGATCGCGCGATAGCGGCGGTCCGGCTGGGCGTCCGCCACGACGACGTCGAATTTTGTCCCGCCGATTGCGCCACCGCGGGCCCGCATCAATTGGAGCTCGAAGCCGCTCAGCCCGAGGGCGGCGACATTCTCGCGTACCACCGAAAAAGGCACTCCCAGATCGACCAGCGAGGCGATCGTCATGTCGCCCGCGACGCCGCTGAATGCGTCCAGAAATAGCGTCTTCCCGCAACCGGCCCCGGCTTCGAGCGGAGCGCGATGCGCTTCGGCATCGCCCGCGAGAATCAGCGCGCGCTGCTCGACGTCAGCGCCGTGGCTGTGACTGTGGCCGTGATCATGATCATCGCCGTCACCGTGGAGGTGCGAGAACACGCGCAGCTTCGTCATCCGCCGGCCGGCACCTGGTGCTGTTGGACCGCGAGCATACGCCCGACGGCCATCGCCGCGCCAAAGCCGTTGTCGATGTTCACGACGGTGACGCCCGACGCGCAGCTCGTGAGCATCCCGAACAGCGCCGTGAAGCCGGACAGCGCCGTGCCGTAACCCACGGACGTGGGCACGGCGACGATGGGCGCGCCAATCAGCCCACCGACGACACTGGGCAGCGCGCCCTCCATGCCAGCCACGACGATGACCGCGGGGGCCGCGCTCAGCGCTTCGACGTGGCCCAGCAAGCGATGAATCCCGGCCACGCCGACGTCGAACAAACGCTGCGCCGGAATCCCGAACATGCGCAGCGTTTCCCACGCTTCTTCCGCGACGGGGATGTCGCTCGTGCCTGCAGTCACGATGGCCACAGGCGTGCCCGGCCGCTCGTGGATCGGGCGCTGCGCGAGGCTGGCCGTGCGCCCCAGCACCGAATACCTCAACTGGGGTACGGCCTCCCGAAGTGCCTCGGCGTTTCGGCCCATGAGCCGCGTAACGAGCACGTTGTCCCCGGCGTCCATCAGCCGCTGCACGATACCGATCAGGTGCTCGGGGGCCTTGCCCTCCGCTAACACGACCTCCGCGATGCCGTGGCGCAAGGCGCGGTGATGATCGACACGCGCGTAACCGAGATCGGAAAACGGGAGCGTGGCAAGCTTGCCGAGAGCGGACTCGATCGATAGCGAGCCGCCCTTCACGGATTCGAGGAGCTCGCGTAAGCGCTCTGCGTCCATTGCGCCTTCATCTAATCCAGCGTGCGGCGAGCGTCGACCATTCTCGCCAGTTTTTCGAGCCGGCGGCGCGGCTCGCGGGGCATTTTCAGCAAATTTTAGGCTCCTGCGCGCGGAAAACGTGGGAAGATCCTGAGGTGCCTGCGCCGCTGACTCCCCTACTCGGCTTTGCGCTCGGCGTTGCCTGCGCGTGGGCAGCCATGGGTGATCTGGGGCGTTCCACGTCCGGGTTGGGCGGCCGCGCGCTGCTCATCACGACGGCGTTCGCGCTCTTGGTGTTCGCGCCCATCGCGGGTTACTTCGTGGCTTTCGAGCCCGATTGGTCGTTCGCTTACTTCGTCGACAGTGAGCGCCTGCCCACGGCGGTTCCGATCGCGGTGGTGCTGCTGGCGGCAACGTCCGTGCCCGTCGGGTTCCTGTCGGCCGTGGCGGACGCACGCGCCCATCGCTTGGGGCGCGTGTTGCGCAAGGCTGCCATCCCCGCTGTTGTGGCGGCCGTATTCGTGCTCGCCACGTTTTCGCGACTCAGCGTGCACGCAAACTACGCGCAATTTCACGGTGACTTTGGCACTCGTGGGGTAGCCGGCGGTCCGCTGGGCTACGCTGTGATTTGGATGTTAGGTGTGCTCGCCGCCGCGACCACGTGGACGCTACGGGCATTGCAACGCATGAGCCGCAACGGTTGACGCGGTTCAACGAGATCAGCCAGTCGAGGAATGAGCTACATGGATCACGACGAGTCTCGAGAACTTCTCAAGTTGGCAGCCGAAGTCGTGGAGCGTGCCCGAAAGGCGGGCGCGGACGTGGCGGAGGTCAGCGCGCGCGGCGGATCCGAGCTGAGCACCCGCGTGCGCATGGGCAAGCCGGAGTTGGTCGAAGAGGCCGGGCATCACGGGATTTCGCTGCGCGTGATTCGCAACGACCGCGTCGCGCTCACGTCCACGAGTGACCTCACCCCGCGCGGCATCGAGCGCTGCGTCGCGGACGCGCTGATGCTCGCCGAACTGAGCGAGCCGGATCCATTCGCAGGCCCCGCCGATCCCAGCTTGCTCGCGAAGCCGCCGTTCCCCGACTTGGATCTATTCGACGAAGGCCTGTTCGCGATGGATGCGGGCCGAGCTCTCGAGCAGGCGATCATCGCCGAGCAGGCGGCGTTCGATTTCGACCCGCGCATTCAGCTCAGCGAGGGCGCAACGTTTTCGCGCACCAATTCGACCGGCGCCATCGTGTTGTCGAGCGGCTTCCAGGCGGCGCAGCGCGGCTCCTACGCGGCGCTGACTGTCGCTCCGGTGGTCGAAGACGAAGGGGGGAAGAAGCGCCGCGGCCACTACTGGTCCGCCAGTCGCCACCAATCAGAGCTGGAGCCGGCGACGTTCGTCGGGCAAGAGGCGGCGCGTCGCACCCTCGCGAAGCTGAACCCGCGCAAGGTTCCGACCCAAGAAACGACGGTCATTTTTGATCAGGACGTCTCCCGCTCGATCATTGGCGCGTTCATCGGCTGCATTGTGGGTGGCTCGGTTTGGCGCAAATCCAGCTATTTGATGGATCGGGAGGGCACGGAGGTCGCCAGCGTCGGCGTGACGCTCGTGGACGACCCGTTGATCCCCCGCGCGCCGGGCTCGCGCCCGTTCGACGGCGAAGGGCTGCCATCGCGCAGGAACGTGGTCGTCGAAGCGGGCGTGCTCAAAACGTTCCTGCTGGACTCGTACAGCGCCCGTAAGTTGGGGCGCGCGTCCACCGGTTCCGCCGGACGTAGCGGTGGCAGCATCTCGTCGTCGACCAGCAATCTGATCATGCAGGCCGGCAGCATGAGCCGAGAAGAGCTGATCGCCAGCACGCCGCGCGGCTTGTACGTGACAGAGATGATGGGCTTCGGGTTCAACCCGATGACATCCGATTTTTCCCGCGGCGCCGCCGGCTTCTGGATCGAAGGGGGAAAGTTCGCCTTCCCGGTCAGCGAGATCACCATCTCGTCGACGCTGGACGCGATGCTCAAGGGCATCGACGCCATCGCATCGGACCTGCGCTTGATCACCTCCACCGCCTCGCCCACCTTCCGCACCTCGCGGATGACGATTTCCGGGAGCTGAGCGCGTTACTCCGCTGACGCCTGGTCGTTCGGCAGGCCCGGCGTCGGCGGGCCAAAGCTGAAAGCGTCCGGATCGCCGTCCTGTGACCACGGATGCCGTCGCGCCCAACTTTGGCCGGCTTTTGTAGGGACTGCAGGCACCACCGAGCACACGGTGCCTGCACCGTCCAAAAGCACTAGCCGCTCACCACTGTTGGACAAGCCGGACTTACCGAGGGCCGGCACGCGGATCAGCCGAGCTGACGGCGTGGGGGCGACGTCACTCGCGTTGAGCGCGAAATCGTTGCGCACGAGGAGCGCGTATTCCCCGGGGGCCAACCGGGCCGCGGGCAGCGCAATACTCCCACCCCCGTCTTGCAGCGTGTAGTCCGAAAGCTCGACCGCGAGCGAACCGTCGTTGACGAGCTCAATCCATTCGGATTGTGGCTCCGGACCGAGCGGGTTCGCGAGCACTTCGTTGAGTACTGGACGCCCGCGGGCCGCGCCAGTATCGAAGAACGCATCGAATGCTAGCGCATTGCCAGCTTCGTCGTGCACGCTCCCCCACACGTGCTCGTGGCTGCTCGGTAGCAACCCGCGTACGGCGAACGCGACGCCGTCGCGCGTGACTTGAAGTAACGCGCCGTTCGCGGTGTGCAGCACCCACAGCAAGGGCGTGCGTGGTGTGCGCACCAGCATCCGGTCATCTGCAGTCATTGCGCAGCCGAGACCGAGCGCGACTTCGCCGGCTTCGCAGGTTGCGGGCAAGGCGGCGTCAGCGCTGGAACCGGAAAACGCCGATGGATCGAGGGCCCAGTCACTCAGTGCGGGGGCCGGGACCACGATTTGTCCAGGCTCGAGCTCCGCGTCCGCGTTGAAGTGCAGACAGCGCTCCGCGAACGAGCCAGCGTCATCCGCGCCGGGCAAGACATTCACGGTGAGTGCACTCGGCTCGAGCGCCAAGGATCCCCCAACCGGCACAGCCGGACTATCGGAGCAGTACACCGCGTAGCGCACGCTGCCACCGGGGCCCGCCGGCGGCCAAACGCGGCGCAGCAGCGGCAGCTCGGACGCCACTTGGAACTCGCTGAGCAACCCGGTGCGAGCAACCAACGAATACGGCCCAGCGGCGAGCGGCAGCAACGGCGCGACGACGAGCTCTGACGCCGTACGCCAGCCGAGCGCCGGGATCTGCCGAGCCGCGAGCGTGTCCGGCACCTGCCCCTGCTTCACTTTGCTCAGGTAGTAGTCCGACAAGCTGCCCTGAAAGAGCATGGCCGACGCTGCGTCGGTCGTCCCGCTTGCCACATGCACGTGCACGACGCTCGGAACTGAGCCGAGTTCCGCGCTGGGCTCGAACGAGACCAGCGAAACCGACGCCGACGCCCCCGGATCTGGCACGGGCGGACCGCAGCCCAGCGCGACGAGCAACGCGACGATCGACGTGAGAAGCACCGAAAAATGGGGCCGAGTTCGCACCTTCGCTCATCGGCCGGGGCGAGTTTTCGGTTTCGCGAAATGCTAGCGTCGGGGCGTGTCGCCAGAAGAACTGAAGCAGTTACGCAAAGAGCTGTCCTGCACCGCGAAGGAGCTCGCGACCACCCTGGGCATCGAGCCCAAGGAGTACGCCGCCTGGGAGGCGGCCGAGTTGTTCCCGACCAAACGTTTCGTGAGTGAGCTCGAGGCCCTGCGCAAGAAGGGGTCCGCTGCGATCTTGCGCACTCCCAAGGGCAAGAACACGGCCGCGAAGGTCGGGATGGCGCGTCTAGCTGACGCCAAGCTTTGGGAGCTCGTGCGCAAGCTCGCAGAGCACCCCGCCTTGTTCGACCAGGTCAGTGCGCTCGCGGACGCTTACCCAGATCCAACCGAGCCACGCTCCACGAAGTAGCCGAACGCGCTATTCGCCGTCCTTCTTCTCGCCGGGCTCTTCTTCGCCGGGCTCTTCTTCTTCCGACTCGTCATCGTCGTCATCGTCATCGTCATCGTCATCGTCATCGTCATCGTCATCGTCATCGTCATCGTCATCGTCGTCGTCATCGTCCGACTCTTCTGATTCCTCAGCGTCATCGGTTTGCGCTTCGTCGTCATCGGCTTGGGCTTCGCCGTCCGCGCCTCGGGCTTCGCCGTCCACGGCTTGGGCTTCGCCGTCCGACTCAGCTTCGGTTTCCGGCGGATGTGCGCTGGATTCTGTTGGTGCTTCGCCCTCCGCGACCGCATCGGCGGCCATGGCAGCCTCGAACGAGACCGGCCCTTCGGGCGCTTCCTCACCGAGTTCCTCTTCGAAAGTCTTGCGCGATTCGTCGTTCAACTCTGTGAACTCGCGCAAGGTGGGCAGATCCCGCAACGACTTGAGGCTGAACACCTGCAGGAACGTTTGCGTCGTTCCGTACAACATCGGACGACCTGGCTCGTCTTTCTTACCGATGATGCGCACGAGATCGCGCTCGAGGAGACCTTTGAGCACTGGGCCCGCGTCGACACCGCGAATGTCGTCGACCTCGGGACGCGTGATCGGTTGACGATATGCGACGATAGACAGCGTCTCGAGCTGCGCGCGCGACAAACGCACCGGCCGGAGCGACAAGTAACCGCGGACGTACTCAGAGTACGCGGGGTTACTCCGGAAAGCGTAGCCGTCACCGACTTCGTCCAAGCGCACGCCGCGATTCCGAAAGTCGTCCCGGATCTCGAGCACGAGCTCCTCGGCGCGCTTCTTGTCGATCTTGGCGGCGCGCGCCAAATCTTTGATCTCGAGTGGGTGGTCGGAGACGAACAGCAGCGCCTCGAGCAAGCCCTTGAGGTACGCCCCCGTGTCATCCACGCGGCGCTCGTCCACCTCCGACGGGCCCTCGCCCAGCAGCCCTTCGCTGCCGTCGTCGGCCTCGGACTCTGCGTCGACGGAATCTTCTGCAATTTCAGCGTCTTCGTCAGCTAGCGTGTCAGCCAAGGCTTCAGAGGACTCCGGTGGTGGCGCGACGGTATCCGCCTCGGATCCCGACTCCGGCGCAGCCTCGTGTTCGGGCTCACCCTCTGAAACGCTCTCGGGCGCGCCTGAGAGCGGCTCCGCCTCTACTTCAGCCGCCTGCTTGGGCGGCGCGTTGTTACGTTTCCTGGCTGCCATCACTCCCGCTCCGTATCGGGCGTCTCGTCTGCTTCCGGCTCGTCGTCGTCCTCGTCGTCGTCCTCGTCGTCCTCGTCCTCGTCCTCGTCCTCGTCGTCCAGATCGTCATCCTCCGGCGCGAAATCTTCGTCCGCTGGCGGCATGGTTGCGGAGTGAAGCGGCTCGGCCGAACCCTCGTAGGCTCGATCCAGGTCGTCCGTCACGGCCGGCATGTCCGCGTCATCCCCCACCGCCAACTCAATGTAGATGGGCATCAACGGCCCGTCTTGCTCGACGCGCGTGAGACGCAGACGAGTCATCTCGAGGATTGCCAAAAACGTTACAATCAGGTCGGCACGCCCGCGGTGGCCCTCGAACAGCTGCTCGAATAGTACTTTTCCGCTATTTTTCAGCAGATCCGAGAGCTCATTGATGCGGTCGGTGATCGAAAACCGCTCGAAGTCGATGGTGTGGTCGACCGTGGTCTTGGCGCGAGAGAGCACGCCTTGAAACGCATCCAGCAGCTTGAACAGGCTGAGCCCGGTGAGCGGCGCGACGCCTTCCACGTTGGGCGCAGCAACCCCGCGCAAAAATACGTCCCTGCCCAATACCGGGTTGCTGGAAAGCTGCTCGGCCGCGTGCTTGTATTTTTGGTACTCCAGTAAGCGGCGCACCAGCTCGGCGCGCGGGTCCAGCTCGATCTCGTCCGGGTCTTCCTGATCGGTGGGGACGACCGGTAGCAGCATCTTGGATTTGATGTGCGTGAGGGTTGCCGCCATGACGAGGTACTCACTCGCCACATCGATGTTCAACTCCTCCATCAGCGTGATGTATTCGAAGAACTTGGAGGCCACGAACGCGATGGGGATGTCCATCACGTCCAGCTCGTGCTCCTCGATCAAATGCAGCAGCAGATCGAGCGGCCCCTCGAAGGTCGGAAGCTTGACGCTGTAGATATTCGCGGGCAGACGCTCCTCCGCCAGGGCCGGCACTTGAGCCGGTACGGGCGGTGTCTCGGAAGACGAGTCGTCGCTCATGAGGGGGCGGAGCCTAGTACCTCGGCCCTGAAATGCATTCCGGATTTCCGCGGGCCCCTCAAGTGAGGGGCGCAGAAATCCTCCAGCACCCAAGTTTCTGCCTCGGTTCTTAGCTGTCTCGACATGCAGCGACCCGGAACAGGCACCGAAAAACCCGCTGGCCCGGCCCGCCTCGGCGAGTGTTTCCACGGAGCTGCGTGCACTGCAGCCGCGCATGCTACGCTCGCGGTCCATGGGCGAGCCCCGGCGTCGCTGCGCAAGCTGTGGGGAAAGCTACGCTGAGAGCGTGATTTTCTGTCCGCGCGACGGCAGCGCGCTCACGCTGCGCAGTGGCAACAGCGCGCCCGATCCATATTTGGGCAAAACGTTGCTCGGTGAATTTCGCGTCCAAGCATTAGTCGGCACGGGCGCGGTGGGCCGCGTGTACCGCGCTCTACAGCTGGGCGTGGAACGCAATGTCGCGCTCAAAATCATGCACCATGACCTGGCGGCAAACGACGGCCTCCAAAGTCGCTTCCGCCGCGAGGCGCGGCTGGCAGGTTCGCTCAGCCACCCCAACCTGGTGAGTGTGCTGTCGCTGGCCGAACTCGAACCGCCGCCCGAGCTCGGTAACAGCAGTATTCGTGTCCCATTCTTGGTGCTGGAGTACTTGGATGGCCTGTCGCTCCGTTCCGCCCTCTCGGCGCAGGGCTCGCTGTCCGTCGCGCGCACCTTGCACATCTTGCTGCAGATCGCGGACGCCGTCGGCGAGGCGCACCAACGTGGTATCGTTCACCGCGACTTGAAGCCGGAAAATGTGATGCTCGTGCAACGCGGCGAAGATCC
>JBDTJC010000018.1:0-6093 GCA_039936055.1 Polyangiaceae bacterium
AAGCGGCTCATCTTCGGCAAAGCTCGCCGGTGACAGCCCACTCCTCGGCAAAGGAAAGGCAGAGTCATGACTGAAAACAACGATCTCGACGACGCAGCGTGGGAAGACAGCGACGACGACACCGAAGAAGGCGAAACCGAAAACGGTGAAGTGTCCGTAGCCGCAGCAGGCACCGAGCCGGCAGCTGCCGGCGAGCGCCCGCGCAAACGCCGCAAAGAAGAGGACTACGTGTCCACGGACGAACGCGCCAACGTCGCGCTCAAATTCGTCACGGACTTAATCCGCGAGATGGAGATGGAGTGCACCGTGCACCTCCGTCGCCCGCAAGAGGGCAACGCCGAGGACGAGATCAACATCGAGATCGCCGGCCGTGACGCGGGCCGCATCATCGGCAAGAAGGGTCAAGTACTGCAGGCGCTGCAGTTCCTGACGCACCGGATCATCAATCGTCCCGGTCTGGACCGCCGCCACATCTTGGTCGACGCGGAGGGCTACCGCAGCCGCCGTGACAACTCGCTCGCCACCATGGCGCAGCGCCTCGGCCGCCAGGCCGTCGAAGAGGGCAAGATCATCACCTTCGAACCCATGAATCCGCGCGACCGCCGCGTGGTTCACTTGGCCTTGGCTAAGTTCGAAGGCGTGATCACCCGCAGCGATGGCGAGGGCGATGATCGCCGCGTGCAGATCATCCCGGTCCGTCGCACGACTGGCGCCGGCGCTTCCGCCGCCAACTGAGGGGCTCCTAGCGGTTGGGCGCCCGCGGCCCAGCAGCGCACCTCGCCTCAGCGCGTGGTTCCCGCCCAGTATTCGGCCTCACGGCATCGGAACGGCCGATACGTGGGGCCGTCATGCGTCCGGCGCTCGCGTTTCCGAAGGCTGATACGCGCAGAAAGCGAAAAATGCCACCGCCCAAATTGCCGACGAGTCTCCATGGGATTACATATTCTTCGTGTGTCCTACGTCGGACATGAAGCGGGTGCGATGCAGGGCCCGTGTTGGCACAGAAAGGCACTCTGATGGCGTTGCTTCGTAGGACTTTATTGCTCGGTGCGGTGAATGTGCTCGGTATTGCGGCAGTGGGCTGTGGCCCAAAAGCCGTGCGCGGTGAAGACGTAGCTGGCCTCGACGACCAAGCGATGAGCACTGGTCTAGACCGCCGCGACCTGCAGAAGTTGCTGCACGACAACATGCAGGCTCTGCAAAGCTCGCCCCTCGTCGCGCGTTGGCAAAGCGAGAAGGACCCGACCGTGTCGGTTCTGCCCCTGCGCAACGAGACCACCGAGCACATCGACAGCCAGCTGGACGCACTGATCAGCGACATCGAGACCACGTTGGTCAACGCGGGCCACGTCAAAGTCATCAGCCTGGAGTCGCAGCCGCAGTTGATGGAGCAGGTCCGCCGTCAGTACCAGGACGGCTTCGATCAGAGCAAGATCGCCGCTTGGGGCAAGCAGATTGGCGTCCGCTACGTGGTGACCGGCAAGGTGTTCAGCACCGACGAGCGCCAGGCCAAAGAGCGTCGCGTGCAATATTTCATGTTCATTCAAGTGCTGGAGGTCGAGACCAGCGCGATCTTGTTCCAGTACAAGACATCAGTCACCAAAGCGCTCCTCTGACCTGCGATGAAGCTTGCTAGCACCGCTTGTGTGCTGACGTTCACCCTGGTTTTGGGTTGTGCGTCACACGCTGACAAGACGCTCGCCGTGCGCAGCGCGCTCGACGCGGGCAACCCGCGCGCTGCATTGAAAGCGATCAACGAAGTCCTCGGAGTCGCCGACGCGAAGGACCTTCCCGAGAAGACCGGCGGTGACAACTCGCTGTTCTTGCTCGACCGGTCGATGGTGCTTCAAGAGCTAAACGACTACCGACTCTCCAGCCGAGACCTGGAAATTTGCGACAAGGAGATCCAAGTCCTGGATCTATCGGCAAACGCAGCGGCGGACATTGGTCGCTACCTATTCTCGGATGACGTCGGGCCGTACAAGGCGCCGGCGTACGAGAAGCTGATGATCAACACCATGAATATGATGAACTACCTCGTCCGAGGCGACCTGAACGGCGCCCGCGTAGAGGCACGGCGCTTGGCCGTGATGCAAAAGTTCATCAAAGACAAGGGGGACGCGGCGGAAGCCCTACTCGGTCCGGGCAGCTACCTCGCGGGCTTCGTGTTCGAGAAGAGCGGCAAGCCGGAAGATGCACTGCGCTACTACGACGAAGCGCTCAGCCACGGGGAGTACCAAAGCCTGGCAGAGCCGCTGCGTCGTTTGAGCCAACAAGGCAGCTATTCGAGCCCGCGCATCCGCGATCTGTTGGCCAAGGTCCCGAGCGCACCGCCCGCCGACGCCAAGGATGACGACGGCGACCTGCTGGTGATCGTGAACTTCGGGCGCGTGCCGGCAAAGTACCCGAAGCGTCTACCGATTGGCCTCGCGCTCACGTACGCGAGCGGAGCCCTGAGCCCCATGGATCAAGGGCGCGCCAATGATCTCGCCCTGCAGGGTTTAGTCACCTGGGTGAATTACCCGGAGCTTGGCCGCGCGCGCGGGACGTGGGGACAGCCCACCTTCAATTTGGACGGCCAGTGGGCCCCGATGGAAGGCATTTTGGCGGTCGATCAGGAGACGAAGCGAGCTTGGGACAAAGCGCGCGGTGCGGTGATTGCGTCCGCCATCACGCGCGCGATCACGCGCGTCGTTGCCGGCGAGACGACGAAGAAAATCGCCGGCGGCGGGATCGTGGGCGAACTGCTCAGCCTCGGCACGCAAGCCACGCTCACCGCGACGGATACGCCCGATACGCGCAGCTGGGCCACGCTGCCTGCGCGCATCGCCTTCGGTCGCGTACGCGTCCACGCGGGCACGCACACCATCGCGCTCACCGCTGCGGGCGGGCGCAAGCACCAGACGATCACGATCGAGCCCCACGGCTGGGCCGTCTTGAATTTGACGGCGTTGAATTGAGATTTTGAGAGGGCTGTGGTGACCAGTGAGGAATCTGCTCAGCGCGGCGCACTGAACGGGAAGCCGAGCAGGGGCACGGCTTCACCGGGGGCGACGGGCTCCGCGACTTCGGCGGGTAGTGCCGTGAGCTTTAGCGGGACGACGCCGGCCCAAACGGGCAAGCTCAGATCCTCGTCGTCATCCACCGGGCCACCAGCGCGGATTTTCGCGGAAGCTTCTGCGATAGGCAGCGCGAGCAACAGCGTGGCCTTGAGCTCGCTCTCGCTTGGACCGCGCACGTGCTCGCTGCGACCCGGCGAAAACCGGTCCACCAGCGCCGACAGCACGCGCAGCTTTTCTTCGCGCTCCGAAACGACGCGCGCTGCGGCCAAAATCACGACCGAGCGGTAGTTCATCGAATGATGGAAAGCAGAACGCGCCAACACCACGCCGTCCACCAAAGTGACGGTCACGCACAAGCGCGCACCAGCGCTGCCGCGCTCCAGCATGCGGCTCGCCGCGGAGCCGTGAATGAACAGTTCGTTCCCTAGGCGCAGGTGAATCGTGGGGATGACGAACGGTTGCTCAGCACTGACCAAGCCAACGTGGCACACCAATGCTTCGTCTAAGATGCCGTTGATCTGCTCGCTGTCATAGGTCGCGCGGGCGGGAAGACGACGCACTCGGGTGCGGTCACTCGGGGCAAGGCTCTTGGTCATGGGTGGCTACCCACAGAGGATACACTTGTTCTCGGCGCCCAACCCGCGCCGAGAACATCACGGGGGCGTGCGCGGCTCTGTGCCCGTCACTGCATGACGTAGGAGGTGCCATTGTAGCGATAGCTGCGCTTCAACGAGTCACCCCAGGGCAAAAGCAGCGGCTCGAGCCCTCCAGCTGTCGTCGTATCTGCCGGAAAAGGGTAGTTTTGTTGGGTCCAGCCGAGCGCACGCGACGGGCGTAGCTCGATGTCCAGACCGCGCTTTCCGGGCTCGAAGGCGACCGCCCCGAGGATTTGCTTGTCGCCCACGGCGCGGCTGGTTTCAGCGGCGAACACGCGCACGATCGTGTCGTCCTTGACGCCGTACACCATCACCGCGCGTCGTTCGACAGTGTCACCGCCCAGAGCCTTGCTCGCTTTGGCGTGCAACACGGCACGCACGATGATTTCGGCTTTGCCGTCACCCGTGAGATCGCGCGCGGTCACGTCCACGATATCCTTCGGATCCGACGCGCCGATGGTGATGAAGGCGTAGCTCAGCCCGCCTCGGAACCCTTTGCCAAACACGACTAAATCTCTCCCGTGCACGAGCACGCGCTCGGGGCCGCGATCCCCGGCGACGTCAGTCACGAAGTCGAAGCTGGGTTTGCCAGTGGCGCCGCGATCTTTCCGATATAGCGCGTACACGCGGTCCAATAGCTCATCCGAGGTGGGCGCGCGCGGCGCGGGTGGCGCGGGCGGCTCGTCCGACTTGGCCGGCGATTTACGGCCCCGCTTGCCTGATTTTGCGGTCTTGCTCGGCCCTGAACCGCCTTTGGGCGTGAAGGGAGTTTCGCCTGCTTGCTCGAAGCCTTTGCCGGTCCATTTGAAGGTGCGGCTGCCCACGCTTTCCCAAGGCAACAGCGCCGACCCCATATCGCTCGGGGTAACCTCCGCGTAGGTCGCGGGATCGAAGCCCTCCGACTCACCTTGGGAGATCTCGATCGCGCCGTCTTTGTACGACACGTGGTTTTCGATCTTGCCGTCTACGGTCTTGATGCCCACTTCTTGCGCGAAGGCCTGATACGGCGTGTCGTCGTTGCCGACTTTGGTCACCGTCACGATCTCGCGGTACTTGTCGGGCGCGCCGATGCGCTTCTCAATCACGATCTCGTCGTGGCCATCACCGTCGAAGTCGACAAGCTCGAGGTGGGTGACCATGCTCGGACCTTTGACGCCCAGGTCGGCGAAATAGAACTCTTTACCGCCTCGAAAATGCGGGCCGACGATGGCCAGGCTATCGCCAAAGACGGCCACGCGCTCATACATCCCATCACCCGAGACGTTGCCGTACGCCTCGCGGGACGCATTGCTCAAGCCTTTGGGGCGCAGCAACTGCGTTTCGAGGCCGTCTTCGGCTTCCAAAAGGAACGGCGGCAGCGCGCGGCCACTCCGCCCAGGTGCCGTGCTGATGATGCCGGAGACCGAGCCACCGTCCGCGTTCGTGTAGGTCACCGCGGCGCGCAGGCCGACGCGCACCTTGGCCGCGTCCGGAAAAGCGGACCACGGGATCTGAGCTTCCACGTTGAGGCCGCCTTCGCGCGGCGCCTCCACGATCTTGGCGCCGCTCACGGTAGCGCCTTTGAGTTTCACCACGCCGGCAACCTTGCCCGGGCTCCCGGGGTACAGCTCGAGTTCGTAAGTGTTGAAGTCACGACCATGCGGGAACGCCAGCAGCAGCGCCGCGTGGTCCTCGTTCGGGCCGGCGGCGGCAGTTCGCACGATGTGCTTATCGGTGATCTTGAGCACCACGTACAGACTCGTATCGTCGTAGCCGACGGTCACCGCTGCGCGCAGGCCAGCGGCACTGCCGGACAGCGTGTCCCCGAGCTCCGTCATCTTGTTCGGCCACTCGCGGAGGTCCCCGTCGATGCGGACCTTCTCGCCTTCCATGGGCTCGGCAGTGATCATGCGGCCGGCGGCAAACGCGGGAAGCGCCGCCAGCGAGATTGCCACCGCAACCGAAAGCCACACAGCGAGCGCTTGAAATTTCCGCATTTCTACGCGCAGATCTAGCAGAGATCGGCGAGGTCCAAAATCAGCGTGTCAGCCGTTCACTTCACGACGACGCCGCACTGCGTGAGCGCAATCGACGTCGAGAGCACGAAGGTCGAGTCGGAGCGGTGGGGCTCGGCAAAAGAAACCAAAGATAACGGCGAGGCTGCTACTTTTTCAGTCGCAGCTGTTGTTGCTCTTCAGCGTCCAAGTCAGCGAGGGCGCGCGCGAGCTCGTCCTGCTCGGCCGCGTCGAGCGGGGTATTTTGAGGCTCTACCCGCACGGGGGCGGCTTTGACTGGCTCAGGCTCGGGGGGGAGCAAGCCCATCTTCCGCTTGAGCGCCGTGAGGTCTTCGTCTGCGCCCTTGGTGACTTCTAGCTCGCGGAACTTGTACGCGAGCG
>JBDTJC010000019.1:0-5286 GCA_039936055.1 Polyangiaceae bacterium
CCTCCTGCGCGTGCAGGCGGCCGCTCTCCGCCAGGGTTCGCCCGCTCCGTCGTCGCTCAACATGGTGAGCTCGCCGGGATTCGTGCCGGCGGCGCCCGCGGTGGCTCCAGCTGTGCTCTCGCCGGACCTACAAAAGATGGTCGCCGATGCGATTCAGAACGGCACGCCGCCGATCCTCACGAGCACCGCATTCGTGCTGGAAAAGGCGGGGTTTCAGGGCGTCGCGGACGAGCTCCGACGTCGGGCTAAGGACGCGGCCGCCAACATTCCGCCGCCCGCCGCGCAGGACCACCCCAACGCCTCGCTCGACCCGACCATGCCCGCTGACTTGGCCCTCCAAGTCGCGCGTCAGCTTCAGCTTCAGGGCGACCCGAACGTGCTCGAGGCGCTCGTGACGGAGCTGCGCTCCCGCGGCTTCAACAACACGGCCGACCAAGTCGAGGCCAAGGCGCAGCAGATCCGAACCATGCTCGACGCCGCGCGGACGATGCACGACATCGACAACGAGTTCAAATCGCCGGGCATCATGCCGCAGCAGCCCGGGGCTGCGACGCCTACCACTCAGGTATTTCCCGGTGCGCCTCCGATCAGCGCGCCTCCGACCGGTGTGTTCCCGGTCACTGTCACAGCGACGCCGCCCGCACCGGTGGCCGTGCCGAACAGTCCGCAGCCGCAGGCGCCTGCGCCCGAGAAATCGAAGGCTCAGATCTTGGCCGAGGCGCTCTCGACCAGCCTCAACGACTTGCTCGATCGCTTCGGTAGCGTGCCGAAGGCTCGGTACAAGGAAGACAAGGGCCTCGTCCAGCGCTTTCAGTCGCAGGAAGGCCTCACGGCAGACGGAACCTACGGCCCCACGACTGCATTGCATGTGGGCCGATACGTCGCGGATGTGCCTCCGCCCTTTTATTGGAAGAAAGGCGCCGGCCAGCGCGACTTGAGTAACTACCGCTCTGACCTGCAGACGCTCGCGCTCGAGGCCGATCAAATCGGCAACACAGACCGCGCCGCGCGGCTTCGCCAGAGCTCGCTGAAAGCGTCGCTCGCTTGACCAGGGGGTTTCCATGACCGAGTCGTATTTTCCAGCAATCTCGGCGTTCGAAACGCGCGCGGCTGAAGTGCGAGCGATCGGGTTTGGCGCGGCCCCGTCGTCGGCGATGCACGATACAGTGAGACTGCGCGTCGGACCGGCGGGCGTGAGCGTGCGCGGCCGCTACTGGCGCGAGGGACCCATCTTCAAGGCGGTCGCGCACATTCAGACTGCCGGCGCGGCGCCCAAGACGATCTCGCTCGAGGTCGACCTCCGTCCGATCGCGCGCGCACTCCACGATTGGTACCGACGGAAGCACGGCGTTCGCATCGGTGGCTGGCCCGGGAGCTTTTTCAAAGAGGTGAAGAAGATCGCCAAGTCGAAGCTGCTCAGCGATGTCGGGAAAGCCGTCAAATCCGTGGTGAAGAGCAAAATCACAGCTGCGGCAATCGGCGCTGCCGCAGTGGTGTTTCCTCCGGTCGGAGTGCCAGCGGCCGCGGCCTATGCCACGGCGAACGCTGCTCTGGCCGTCCTCGACAAAGCCAACGCCATCAAGAGCCAGGCCAAAAGCGTCCTCAGTTCCGGTTCCGCCGCGGAGAAGATGCTCCTACGGGCGAAGGCGCCGCAGATCGCTCAGGCCCTTCGCCAGGCCGTGAGCGTGCGCACCAAGCTCCGCGAGGTCGCCCGGCGCGCGGGGCGTGGTGACCTCGCCGCTCGAAAGACCGCCAGCATCTTCTCGCACGTTATGGCTCACAGGAACCGCGTGCAGGACTACGTCGGGAAGGCGCAGACCAAGGATTGGACGCCGGGGCTGCTCGTCACTCAGTACGGGAAGATTGTGCCGGGTCAGTGGCTTCATTCACAAGCTGCAGCAAACGCCGGACGGCTCGCTCATGCGCCGACGACACTGGCTGTGACAGCGACGACTGGAGCGCGCCGCCTTGCGCGACGACCGCGATGAACATGCGTCGCGAAGCACCCGAACCGAGCGCCACGGTGTTCGTGCAGCCCACGCCGCATGGACACTGGTCGAGTAACAACAACTTCGGCAGCGAGGTCAGCTTCATGCCGGACGCCAACAACCGGCAGCGCGTCATCAAGCTGCCGGAGTGGGGTGAGCCAGCCCCGTGGACTGTGAGTCTTGGCATCGATTATTCGGAAAACGCTTGGCCGAGCGGCGGATCGCGCGGTTTCGAGGTGGTTGCCGAAGTCACCTACGGGTCGGGCGGCGCGACGCAGACGGTGCTCATCGACTGGATACAGGGCACTTCATTCTCTGTGCCGATGAACGCGATCTCGATCGACGCCATCTACAGCATCCCTTTCTTCCCCCATGGCGTTCAGCCAAGTGACTTGACGCTGAGCGTTCTGCTCGCGCGAGGCTCGACGGCCTCCCGTATCCCGCCTTCCAAGTCAGCGACTGGGCTTGATGGTCAGCTCTTTTCGATTCTGGACGCCAACACGATCGCCGATCCGCCTGCGCGCATCCCGAAGTTCGGCAAACGGCTCTTCCTCATGCCGCTCTCGCGCGTCGACAACGAAGACCTCCTCACAGGCAACAACTACATCCGTTTCTTCTCCGCGCCCGACGTTAACGGCCTCGCGTTCGCTGTCGGAACGATACAAATCGATCAGGCTGTATTGCTTCAAGGCGTGCTCGTTCCGCCGTACGCGAAGTACGTCACACTCGAGAACGTTGGCGGCGGCATCACCGGGTTCATCGAGGCCTTCTACAACTTCGAGCTCCAGCTATGACCCGCGAGCAATTACAGCATTGTCTGCAGTCGTTGCCCCCGGAGGTGAGGGTCCGCCTCGCTGAACGAGCCGGCGAGTTCCGGAACTACCTGGAAAAGGCCGGAACCGTGCGCGCCAAGCTCAGCAGTGACTTTCCGCAGGTCGACACGCGCGTCGCGGCGTTCGTCAGCCTCGCGATTGCGAGGTTCCTATGATTGTCGCGAATCGCTTGACACCGCTGACTCGTCAAGACGCAGCCGCCGCGCTCGCCGAGGCCTACGCCCGCGTCACGGGCGGGTCGCCGTCCGCGCGAGTGCTGGCGCTGCTGGTTGCGCACACCGCCTTCGAGACTGGGCGTTGGCAGAAGCTGCACAACTTCAACTTCGGGAACGTGAAGGCCGCTCCGACCTTCTCGTTCATCACTCAGTTCCGATGCTCCGAAGTCGAGAATGGCGTCGAGCAGTTCTTCGACCCACCCGATCCGCACTGCAACTTCCGCGCATACTCGAGTGCGGCAGACGGCGCGGTGGACTACATCAAGGTGCTGCAGAGCCGCCCGCACTGGTGGGCTGGGCTCCAAACGGAAGACCCGGCTGCGTTCGTCGATGCGCTGGCGACGGCTCCTAAGTACTTTACGGGCGACCCCGCCGCGTACAAGCGCGCCATTGCGTCGCTATTCGACGAGTTTCGCCCTTTAGCGCGAGCGGCGGTGCGGGCGCCGCGTTCGGCGTCGTTGCCGTCGCGGCTGCGATCTTCGTGGGCACGCTTCGCCGTCCGAGGCGTCGGTAGCGCCGTCGATGGCCGCCAAGCCCTACGGCGAGGGGGCGAGTGATGTTCAAGAGCGCCCTCATCGCCGCCGCTGCCATCGCGCTCGTCGCCATCTTGACTGGCAAGGACATTGTCCGCCGGCACACGCTGTCGCTCGCGGGCAAGCGCTACGAGCTCACACGCTACAGCAACGAAACGCTCGAGGTGTTCCGCGAGGACGGCGTGCAGTTCGTGGTCGACCTCAAGAACGGCAAGTCGACGCTGCAAGTGGGCACGGACGACCAGATGCAAGACGCGCTGAGCGTCATCCGGAAGATGGCACTCGACCAACTCAGCGAGGTGGCAGCGTGACCACCGTCGGCGATCTCGGTTGTCAGGGTGTCGACGTCGACGATTGGCGGAAGCGCAATCGCGTCCCGCTGTTCCCCGGCAAGGTGAACCGCTGGGTGCTCATCCGTACGACTCGCGACGACCCGACTCCGGATGACCTGAAAAACACGCTCGCCGCCGTGTTCTCCAAGTGGTTCGAGGGCACCGTGCTCGACCCCGCGTTGGTGTTCAAAGGCACGACGCGCAGCGCGACAGCCGACCTCATCAAGCTCGAGAAGGTCTCGAAAGACCGGTTATCCGTCGCCAACCCCGCGCGCCGCCGCGAGGAGCTGCCCGGCGTGTCGCCGACAGTTGCGCCCGGGAACTTCGTTTGGCTCGAGGTGACCTTCGCTTACCGTGGCCAGCAGACAGACATGCCCTGGCCCGTGCGCACGGGCGCGGCCATGCAGCTGACAAGTAGCGCTCAGTGCCCGATTGGCGCCGACTGGGTACTCGACAGCGCACAGACCCCGACCGAGAATGCGCCGCCCGAGCAATCGTCGGGCGACAAGGCTGCGGAGGTAGTCTCCGACACCGCCGGTACCGTGACCTCCGGCCTCGTCAGCCTGCTCTGGGTGCCGCTGGCGGCCATCGGCGTGGCGGCAGTACTCGTGCTTCGAGCGAGGAGGCCCTGATGGGCGCGCCGTCTACCGGATTCGTGAAGTGGCTCACGCGCCTGCTCGCCGACCTGACAGAGGAGGGGATGATCACGCGCTTCGAGCTGATCCATAAAGTCGAGGCCGAGCACGCCGATCGCCTCGATATCTGGCGCAATGACGCCGATTCCGCGCGCGACCCGCAGGAGCTCGCGCAGGAAATCCAAGACTCTGCCGAGCGCGACGCGCAGTCGCGCACCACGGGGCAGCCGCAGCGCTACATTGTCTACGCCTACCGCGGCACCGCCGAGCTCCACGAGAGCCAGCACGCCTTCTTGGTGAAGTCGACGTTTCACGTCACGCGCTTCGGCGAAGACTCCGAGCCAGCAACCGAGAAGGGCGTCATTGCGCACTACATGCGTCATGACGAGAACGTCCACCGCCTCCTGATGAGCGCCGGGGATTCACTGCTCGGCAAGCTCGCCGTCGACCTCGAGCGCGAACGCGCGTGCCGCATCAAGGCCGAAGAGCTCAACTGGTCGATGGTCGAGAAGTATCAGACGCTGCTTGATCGCGAGCACGAGCGCCGCGTCGACGAAGCCAAAGAGCTGATGAAGGCCCGTCGCCTCGACGAGCTCATGGGTGTGGCCACGGCGCTATTGCCAATCTTCGCGACCAAATTCCTCGGCCAAGCAGGCGGCCAAGAGCCGAAACGCATGGAGACCTCCGACCCGAAAGACGCGGCGATTCGGCGCTTCTTTGCCAATCTGAGCGAGACAGAAATCTCTGGAA
>JBDTJC010000020.1:0-2576 GCA_039936055.1 Polyangiaceae bacterium
GGCGGGGCGGGGCGGGCGGCGCAGCGCCGAGCGGAGGCACGGGGTGCGACGCCGAAGGCTTTGACGGTTGGGGGGTGATTGGTGACCATCAACCCAATCCCCTGTGGCCGTGTTCAAAACGAAGATCGGTTCGAATTCCAACGTCGATTTTCGGTTTTCGAGGGTTGCGCGGGCGGTCTTGCTCGGCATTGATTGACGCGAATCGCGGCTCAAAGCTCCTCTCCGGTGCGCGCGAAGCGCCGCACGCCACGCCCGAGCGTGCGCCAAGCGGCCCAGCCGCCTGCCCGGAACCAAAACGAGCGAGAAGTCTTGGAAGACCAGATCACGATCTGCGAACGAGATGGGGACCTACGAGAGCCGGCGAGACCGGAGAACTACTGTTTCAGCCGATCTCGAAAGACGCGAGACGCCACTGCCGCGTCCACCCCTCTCAAGACGGCGCCAACGGTCAAGACGCGGCTGTCAGGTTCTCTAGGCCTGGCACAGAGCACGATTGACGCGAATCGCGGCTCAAAGTTAGCTGCGAGGCCTCCATGACCCTTACGCTCAAGCAGCACGCGATCGGCAGCAAAGTCCCCGACTTCTTGAATGTCGTGGACTACATCTATCAGCGCGATCCGAAGTACGTTCGCGCGTTGGACATGGACATGAAGGATCGCCTGTCCTTCAAGAATCCGTTCTTCGAGCACGCTGACGGCGTGATGTTCACGGCCCACCGCAACGGTTTTTGCGTGGGACGTTGTACGGCGCAAATCGATCGCGGACACCTACGTCGTTACAAGGATGACGTTGGCTTCTTCGGGTTCTTCGACACCATCGACGACGAAGAGGTCGCGCGCTTGTTGGTAGACGGGGCGGCGCGCTGGCTGCGCGAACGCGGCATGAAGAAGATGCGCGGTCCGTTCTCGTGGTCCATGAACGAAGAGATTGGCTGCCTGATCGACGGCTTCGACATGCCGCCGATGGTGCTCATGCCACACCACCTGCCCTACCAGGGCCCGCTGCTGGAGAAATGCGGCCTTGAGAAGCTGAAGGACCTGTACGCCTGGCGCTACACCGTCGGCCCATTGAACGCTCGCACCGCCAAAAACCGCGACGAACTCGAGGCTTTGCCCGAGGTGAAGCTGCGCCACATCGACATGCGGAACCTCGACCACGACGTGCGCGTGGTGATGGACGTGTTCAACGATGCCTGGATCGACAACTGGGGTTTCGTCCCATATACCGAGAAAGAACTCTCGAAATTGGCCGCGGATCTGAAGCTCATCGCGATTCCCGAACTCACCTACATCGCCGAAATCGATGGTGAACCAGCGGCAGTCGCCGTCGCGCTGCCCAATATCAACGAGCTGATCAAAGACATGAAAGGCAAGCTCGGTCCGCTCGAGCTCGCCAAGCTGCTCTGGCGACTCAAGGTGGTAGGGCCGAAAACCGCGCGCCTCGCGATCTTGGGCATTCGCAAGAAGTTCCGAAATCAGCGCAAGTACGCAGGCCTCAGCGTGTACCTTTATGCCAAGCTGAATGAGTCCGGTCAGCGCCTCGGTATCGAGTGGGGTGAGCTCTCCTGGACGCTCGAAGACAACGGACCCGTGAACGTCGCCATCAAGATGATGGGCGGCAAGATCTACAAAAAATACCGCATTTTCGAGAAATCTATATGACCATCCTCGTCACGGGCGGTACGGGCTTTTTGGGCTCTCACGTCATCGAACAGCTCTCGCAAGCGGGCCGCCCCGTGCGCGCATTGGTCCGCCGCTCCAGCGACACGCGCTTTCTGCGCACGCTGAGCAACGTGGAGCTCGTCGACGGCGCCGTTGATGACCGCGCGAGCTTGGAGCGCGCCGTGCTGGGTGTCACAGCAGTGGTGCACTCCGCGGGCTTGGTCAAAGCGCGCAGCTTAGAAGAGTTCATGCGCGTGAATGCGCGCGGCACTGAGAATCTGCTCGACGCTTGCTTGCCCCTGGGCGCCTCGCTCAAGCGCTTCGTGCACGTGTCCAGCGTCACCGTCGGCGGCCCGAGCGACGCCCACGGCAACCCCGTGTCCGTAGACTCACCACCGCGGCCCGTTACGGATTACGGCCGCAGCAAGCTCGCCGCGGAGCGCTTGGTGCTCAGCAAAAAAGAGCAGCTCGCCGTCACCATCGTGCGCCCGCCCGCGATTTACGGCCCGCGCGACCGCGAGATTTTGGCTTTTTTCAAGTCGATCAAGGTCGGCATATTGCCGCTCCTGGGTTCGCCGCAAAGCAAGCTGAGCATGGTGTTCGGGCCGGATTGCGCGCGTGCCTGCATTCGCGCCATCGATGCGAACGTGCCGAGCGGCAGCATCTTTGCCGTGGACGACGGCGCCGTGCACACCATGGAAGAGCTGATCCGCGAAGCGGAAGCTGCGATGGGCAAGCGCGCCTTCCTGCGCATCCCCCTGCCGCGCAGAGTGGTCGAGGGAGCCGCCCTCCTGAGCGAAAGCTATGGGCGCCTCACCAACAAGGCGATGATGCTCACCCGTGACAAGTGCAACGAGCTCTTCGATCAATGGGTGTGCGACGGGTCGAAAGCGCGTGCTGAATTGGGTTGGGCGC
>JBDTJC010000021.1:0-29068 GCA_039936055.1 Polyangiaceae bacterium
CAGGGCGGCGCGGGCATCACCACCCAGGTATCTGCTAAGGCTTACCCGGGTAGCCGCGAGCTCCAAGTGCTGAAAGACCTCGGTCCCAACGCGATCGTTGCGTCGATCTGCCCGAAGGTCTCCGACCCCGCCAACCCGGACTACGGGTACAATCCCGCCGTCGGCGCGATCATCGAACGCCTGAAGGAAGCGCTGCAAGGCAAGTGCCTGCCGCGCCCGATTCAAACGGACCCGATGACGCACCAGGTGTTGTGCAAGGTGATCGAAGCTCAGAAATCGGGCTGCGGCACCTGCTCCGACCCAGGCCGCGCACCGGCGGATCCGAAAATCCAAAGCGCGGTGCAGGCGCAGTTGCAGGCCACGGGCAACTGCGGCAATGCGGGTCAACCTGCGTGCAGCACCTGGTGCCAATGTGAAATCTTGCAGGAGAGCAGCGACACGGGCGATCTGGCCAAGTGCCAATCGAACACGGCGCTGACGACGCCGGGTTACTGCTACATCGACCAGGCCGCAGAATCGGTGAACGGTGGCGCTGCCAAGGCGGCCGTGGACGCGTTGCTCAACAAGTGTCCGTTGAACGAGCAGCAACTGCTGCGCTTCGTGGATGCGGACGCGACGCACAAGACTCCGGCGCAGGGTGCCGTGGCGTTCATCGCCTGCGTGGGTGCAGCGGTGGTCCAGGTCGGTGCTGGCGGCGGGCCTTGAGTTCACGCTCTCGACCGAGTGAGTGAGTGAGGCGCGGCGGCCAGCTGGAGACAGCTCGCCGCCGCAGTCTTTTTGTGTAAACTCCGTCCCACGGATGGAAGCCAAGAAGACCATCCTCGTCATCGACGACGAGCCGCACATCACGTTGGGCTTGAAGGACGCGCTGGAGTTTGAGGGCTTTCGCGTCGTGACGGCCGGCAACGGCAAAGACGGTGTGCAGCTGGCCCGCCAAGAGCACCCGCACGCCATCCTCTTGGATTTGATGCTGCCGGACGTGAACGGCTATCAGGTATGCGAGGACGTGCGCCACTTCGACGCCTTCGTGCCGATCATCATGCTGACGGCCAAGAGCCAGGAAGCCGACAAGATCCGCGGTCTGGATGCCGGCGCCGATGACTACGTGACCAAGCCGTTCAGCGTCGGCGAGCTGGTGGCGCGCATTCGCGCGATTTTTCGACGAGCCAATCGGCCCAGCGAAGGCGTGACGTTCAACATTGGCAAGCTCACGGTGAACGTGGCCGCGCACACCTTGGAACGCGCCGGCAAGCAGGCTGAGTCACTGTCGTTCTACGAGGTCGAACTCTTGCGCATGTTGCACGAACGCGCCGGCCAACCCGTGAGCCGTGAAGAGATTTTAAACAAGATCTGGGGCGTGGAAGCCAACCCGACGAACCGCACCATCGATAACTTCATCGTCAAGCTGCGCCGTAAGCTCGAAAAATCCCCGGATAAGCCGGAGCACATCCTGACCGTGTACGGGTTCGGCTACAAACTCGTCGTGTGACGGTCTGCGGTCTGTCTCTGAATTGTTTTGGCACCCGTGCCCGTGCCCGTGCCCGAAAGAGGCAACGCCAGAGGCGACACGGTGATGGCGCTGACGAGCCCAATTGGAGTCGAGCCGTCGACTTCCTCGTGGAGCCCACGCGCCAGACAATGAAAGGCCGTCCTTCACGTTCCGGGCACGGGCACGGGCACGCTTACGGGGGGGACCTGAATGCCCTGATGAGTTGCTGGTCCGCGCTTACGGCGGACTCAGGGGGACAATAGCTCGAGCACGTTGCGCGGGTCGCAGGCGACGGTCTTGGCGTTCTGATTGACCTGACCGAGCGGCAGATTGCCGGCGTCCACGCCCTCACGCGCGCGGCGCACTTCGTAGTGCAAGTGCACTACGCCGGGGCTGCCCGAGTCGCCGACGTACCCGAGTAGCGCGCCTGCTTTGAGCGTTTGGCCATGGCTCAAGCCGGGCGCAGCGCTGTCCAGGTGGCCGTAGATCACGAGGTACTCACGGAGCGTGCTGCCCTCGCGCAGCGTGTGCTGAATGACCACGGAATTGCCGAACAGGTGGCCCACGGCGAGCACCGCCGCGTCACCGACTTGGTTTTCTAGATTCACGAGCCGCACGGGAGTGCCGCGCGCCTGTGCGAGATCTACCCCGCCGTGTCCGACCGCCGAGAGCTCGGCACCGCGGCGTTGTTCGGCGTCGGGGCGATCCAGATCATAGCCGCTGGTGACGAAGGATTGATCGGGCACTAGCGGCACCGGGAGCTTGTACTTGCGAAAGTCCTTGGGGCGCTCCGCCCTCCGCGGGATTTGGTCGTACACACGCAGCCGGCCCGAGCGATCGTGATGCTCGTTTTGCTGTTCCGTCAGTGCTTGACCGAGCGCATCCGGATCCGGCACCGGGATGCACACGTTGCCGTCGGGCAGCGTCGCGCGCGGGCAAGGTGCGCCCTTGTCCCGAGGGTCCGTCTGATGCGCTGACCCGTGCGCGACTGGGCCGCGCAGGGCGTCGGTGACGGCGCGCGGATGATGCAGCTCCGCCGCGCGGGTCAGCAAGCTGACCAGGCTCAGCGCGAGCGCGCCACGCAGCAACGGATCCATCACGAGTACTACCTTACACCGACAAACGCCGCAGGCAGCCGGACGCTTCCCGCGCGGTTGCCGAGCGAGCGGAGCGCTCAAGACGGCGGCCAAAAAACCTCTCCGGGCGCGGTTTGGATTGCTTCTCCAGCGACGGGTTGATAGCCATGAACCGTCTTGGTATTTTCGGAAAAGCTGACGCCTGCCGACGCGGCGATCCTCGAAACGTTCGTGGTGCCGCGTTACCTGTCCCTGTTCGGGGACCTGATGCTGGAAATGATCCTGGTTGGGGGATCTGCGCGCATCGCCCACCTGGGCTGCCGCACCGGCTACCCGGATTTGAAGCTGTACGAGCGCCTAGACGGCGTCGAGATCGTGGGGCTGGATTCGTCGTTGCCCGCGCTCGAGCTGGCGCGCAACAAGGCGGCCGTGCTGGGTGACGTGCGCATCGAGTACCGCTTCGCGGAAGGTTTGCCGCTCGCGCTGGATGAAGGCATTTTCACGCATGCCTACTCGATGCATCCCATCTTGAGCCCGCAAGGCCGCACGGCGTTGTTTGGTGAGGTGAGTCGTTTGCTCTGTGAAGGCGGCCAATTCCTGGTCGCGATGCCCCTCCGCGGCTCGTTCCAAGAGATCGCAGATTTGTTCCGCGAGTACGGCCTCAAGCAGGACGACACTGAATTCTCAAAGGCGATCGAGGCCGCGCTGCTCAATCGGCCGAGCATCGAAATGCTGTCCGAGGAGCTCGAAGCCGCAGGCCTGGACGACATCGACGTGGAAATCCGCCAAACGTCAGTGTCTTTCGATAGCGGTCGCGCGTTCGTGGAAGATCCGGTTAGCCGTTTGATGATCATCCCCGAAGTGCGCACCTGGCTGGCGGTCAATGATCTGAAACAGCCCCTCGAATACGTGCGTGACGCGATCGACAAGTATTGGTCCGAGGGCAAGCTCGAGCTGTCATTGAATGTCGGTTGCGCGAGCGCGCGCAAGCCCTGACGCCGCGTGGCGTTTGCCGCTCAGTAGTGGTGCTGCCAGAGCAGATCCACACCCGCGCCGATGTTGCCGACCTCGGTGCGAAGCGACCAATTGCGGCGGAAGCGCCAATCGAACGTGCCGCTGAAAGCGTTCGTGGTGTTGCTGCTCGTATTCGTGACAGAGCTGTTCTGCGAGAGCGTTTTGTAGCTGCCCTCGAACCACAGCTCGTCCGTCAGGGGGTAGGCGGCGCTGTACGTGGAATACGACGCCTGGTCCGCCGTGGTCTCGCTGCCGGCTTTGATCTCGAGGTTGGATAACGCGGTGTTGGCGAGCAACTGTTTGCCGAGGTAGCCGGCGCCCGCGCCGATGCCCGCGGCCGCCGGGCTCGAGTCGTCACTGGTCGGGTTGAGCAGGCGCGCTTCGATGGCTGCTTGCGTGGTCAGTGTCGGGTCATCGCTCTCGAAAATGATGTCCGCCTTGCGGAACGTGCCGCTGACGCGCGCGCGCACGGTGAGCTGTGATAGCTGACAGACTGCCGTGACTTCTACGCGCGGGTCGCCTGCGTCCCCCCCTTGGTCAAAGAACACGGTGCCGTCTTCGATCGTGAACGGGCGCGGCAAGCCCGGTAGATTCAAGCGCCCACCGGGCGTGAGTTGAATGTTGCCAACCACCGCGAACTCATCGCCCAGTAGGATTTCGGGCGAGCCGGTCAGGGGCAAGAAGAAATCCGAACGCGTGATTTTCACCTTGTTGCCCAAGTCGAACTTCATGCGCCAGGGCAGGGACGCAACGTCGCTCCCTTGCTGCGGCTCGGCGATCGGCTGCGCAATCTGCACGCTGCTGTTCTCGGACAGCGAAATCAGCGTGCGCGCGCCGGCTTGGGGCACCTGCGCGTTGAGCTCCGGAATCGTCAATCCCACGAACATCTCGGTCGCGCGGCGCTCAAGCTCGATGCCGATGTTCTTGCCGTCGAGGGTGGCGAGGGTCACGCCCTCGACCAATAGCGGCACGCCCTGCACGGTGGCGGTGGCGTTGCCCTTGGCGACTTTGAAGCCGGTCAGCCACAGGTTGCCGCGCGCGGCAACGTTGGGCTTGTCTGCCTCAGCGGCAGCAGACAGTGAACCGATGGTGATCAGCGTTTGGTTTTCGTGCTCTTCGGCGGTGGCGCTGAACTTCACGTCGAGCATGCGCAATGCGAGCCGCGCCAGCTGCAACGTGCCGTCGTGCATGGACAACGTGCCCTTCAGCGCCCCGGTCCAGTGGTCTTCTGCCTTGGCGTTCAAATTCGGAGTCAGCGTCGCGGTCAGGTTCGCGTTCAGCTTACCGCTGACCTCCGAGAGCACGTCCCGGACGAACGGAGTGAGGATCACTGCGTCCACGTCCGCGGCCTCCAAGTGCGCAGAAATTGGGCGGGTATCGTCGATTCCGGGCAGTACCCCCTGCCAGTTCACGGAGGATTGAAAGTCCGCGTTCAGCTTCCCAGCGGGTACACCGGTAGGGCTCGTGGGCTGCTCGATCTTCAGCGTTGCGGAGAGCGAGCGCCCATCCGTGCGCGCTTGAATGGCCGCTGTGCCCAGGTGGCTGCGCACGGCGATGGCGTCCCGCACTTCGACGCGCGCGAACATCTGCGGCAGGGCCTCTCGGCGGTCGAACATCAGCGCGCCGAGCACGCGGCCGTCGAAGCCTGCCTCCGCCAGTGCGGGCACGATATCCAGCGGTAGCCCCTCCAACGAGACGCCTGCGGTGCCCGTCCAGGCCGGCTCGTCGCTGAGCGCCGGGTTCATCAGCTTGTCCCATTGCGCGCGCCCACCGGCGCTAAATTGTGCCACGCGCGTGCCTTTGCAGGCGTGCGTGTCTGACGTGGGCAAGAAGACCTCGCCGCGCGCGCCGTACTGACCGCTGTTCTTGTCGTAGTCCAGCTGCGCGCAGACATCGATCGCCTTGTCCCGCTCGCTGTCGCCCAAGCGGAATTGATACAGCTCGGTTTTGTCGCTGAATATTGGGTGATCGATCGTACCGCGCAAGGATAGCTCGGTGCGCAGCCGGCCTGCGACGCCGCGCGGGACGATCGGTGCTGGCAGCTGCTCCAGCGGGCGATCTTCGATCACTGCCTTGGCGATCAACGGGGTAGCGCGGAGTTGCGCCAGAATTTGCTCGGGATGCCGGACGGCCGTAGCGAGATCCAGCTTCATCTGCGTGGAGGACGAGACCAACGTGCCGTGGTCGTCTTCGAGCTTGAGCGTGAGGTCGCTCACGCCGCTGTCGCCATTCACACTCAGGCCAGCGTGCGCGTCCACACCTTCGATCACCGTGCCCGTACTGGTTTTGTCTTTCGCGAGCAGCGCAACGTACAGGCCGGTGGTGTTGGCGACGAGCGATACGTTGGGGATTGCCGTCGGTTCTTGGCGGTCGATGACCAGCGTGCCGTTGCCTTGGCCACGGACTTCACTCACTCCCAGGCTCTTCGGCAACACGTAGCTCAAGAGCCCGAAGGGCACGGCCTCGGCTTTCACGGTCAGCTTCCCGGTGACGTGCTCGAGGGTGCGCTCGTCCGCCAAGCTGCCGCTCAGGTTGGCTTGTGCCTCCCCGGAAAAACTGCCGAAATCCCGAAAATTTACGGAACTCTTCAAATCCAGCTGTGAACCGCTCAGCGCGCCCGCCACGGTCAAGGAGTCGATCGCGACGCCGTCGCTGCGAGCTTGGGCCAGATTGAGCGCGAAGGTGCCGTCTTGGGTTTTGTTGCTGGATTCGAAATCCGCGTCGATGCTGGCTTTGCCTGAAATGGCGTTACGGGGCAGGCCGAGCGCGTGCGCGATCACTTCCAGATCAACGTCCTTGCCGTGGGCCTTCACCGCCAACCGGCCTTGCCCGAATTCGCCCGAGCCGTCGAGCTCCCCGCCAGCGCCGCTGACCGTCACGCCGTCGATTTTGACGTCCGAGCCGTTCACTTCCACGCTCGTTGCGTTGGCCGTGAGCACGGCGTCATCGCGCCTCACTTCCACGCTCAGCGCGTCGATACGGGGATTACGACGGGCCGTAACGGTCGCCTTGGCGCTGATGGTCCCGCCGTGATGATTGTTGAGCGTGGTCGAAATCACGGGGCGCGTGACCGGGCCGCTGATCTTTGTTTGAAGCTCATCGAAGCCCAGGGCTCCGGCGCGCAAATGATGAGAATTGACGGAGACGTCCAATGCCAGGCGCTGCGGGGCATCCAACGGGCCGCTGGCACGCCCAGAAAATTTACTGGATCTGACGGTCAAAAGCCCGTATTCCAGCTCACGCACAGCACCGTTTACCTCCGCGACGAGCCGGTTCTTGTCGAGGCGCGCCTTGAGCTGCACGTCCAGCATTCCGTGGCCGGCGAAGTACGGTTGCAGGCGTGGCGAGCGGCTCAGGTTCACTCCGTTGGCGACAGCGCTGGCGTCCATCGAACCGTCGGGGTGCACGTCGAAGGTGAGCTTCGTCGCCATGCCCGGCTCGTGCGCGGTGCCGTGGCTCGTGAATCCTTTCGCGGTGTTGTAGTTGCCCGTGACATCCAGCGCGGGCACGGGCACGTTTGCGATGGTCGTGGCACGTGTCGAGCCGCTGATGTCGGCCGCCCAGTCCGTGCCCGCGCGAAACACGCCGACGCGAGCGTCCACGTCCAGGCCAGTGCTGGGCGCTTTTGGCCACAACGCTCGCAAATCCAAAGTACGACCAGTCACGTCCAGATCCGCTCCGGCGTTGCCGGACAGCCGCAGCTCGCCGCTGGCATCCACCGAGCCTGGACCGATCAGGAATTTTGCCTGTGTTTGCAGCGCTTGCAGCGTGCCTTGCGCTTCGACGTGCGCCCCAACGTCTGTTTGGAGCGGATAACCGCCCCACAGCGCGCGTACGCCGGCCGGCTCCGCCCGCGGCACATCCACGCTGATGGTCAGCTGGGGACTATCGACGCGCACCGAAGTATCCATCTGCACGTCCCCAAAATAGCCGTCGAACGAGGTCCACACTGCGCCGGGCGACCGCACGTGCACGCTGCCGACGCCGCGCGCGTCTGCGCCGCCGAGCCCGCGTACGATGGCCGAGAAGCGCTCGACATCCACCGCCGTCAGATCCGCTGCGCCCTGCACCGAGCCGCGCACCGTCGCGAGCTCAGTCTCCAGCGTGGGCACGCCATCAAGGGCCACGCGCCCGTAAATGTGCCCGACCTCGATTTGCGGAAGCCACACCTTCAGCTTCTTCGTCGATGGGCTGCTGGTGCCGGTGGAAGTCGAGGGACGCGGCGTGAACGCGGCCGCTATCGTGGGCACGTTGCTGGTGATGCCGGGCAGTAGGTAGACCTCGGCACGCTCGATGCGTGCGTGATCGATGCGCAGCGTGATCGCGCCGGTGCCGAGCCACAGCTTGCGACCGAGGGCGGGCAAGTCCGCCTGGACCGAGAGCGCGCTGACCGAGAGCACCAAGTGCCCGTCCGGGTCCTGCACCGTGATGCCACTGGCTCGCAGCTCATTCAGTGAGACGCGATCCACCGCGTCGATGGTGAAGCTGCCCTCGAAGGTGTTGGCCAAAACGCGCTGCAACCCAAGCGCGACGAAGCGTCTGCCGGCTGGCAAGTCCGCATACATGACCAAGCTGAGCGCGCTGCCCCCGACGAACAACGTGAACAATCCGACGCCCGCAGTCACGTGCCAAAGTGCGCCCAGAAGCGCGCGCAGAGTGGGGTGCTGTACCGTCAAAACGACTCTCCAATGGCGACGTTGATCGCCATGGGCAGCCAAGATACGCCGAACAGATTGCCGACGTCGCCGGCGCCTTCGTCGGCGGGTAGCGCGGTGTGGCCAATGTACTGCGCGCCCGGAACGCGATAGCCGATGTCCAAGCGGAGTGGCCCTACCGGCGTGAGGTAGCGAATGCCGGGCCCAATGGAGAGATGCGGCACGTTGAAGCGCACGTGCCCGACATCACGCGTGACGTCACTCGCATCCGCGAAGGTGACCAGGCTGACGGGGCCAGCGAGCGGGAAGCGCAGCTCGACCGAAGCTTCCCAAAGTGTGAAGCCGCCGAGTGGGCGCAAGCACGTCGCCGTTTTAGCCGTGGTCGGATCGGTGCAGTCGACCTTGGGCGGGATCAGGAAGCCGACAGGGCCATGGGGTCCAATTCCGCGCAGCGGATAGCCGCGGTTGGAATTGGAGCCGCCGGAGTAGAAGGCGCGCAAGAGGAGCTTTTCCTGATCGAACACGACTCGGGCATCGGTCGGATCTTTGGCGGCAGTTCCTGACTTGAGGGTAGTGCCGTAGTCACGCGGAATGAGGAACCCCATTGTCAGACGGGTGGCCAGCGTCACGGATTTCTTCGTGATGGGCACATAACCACGCACTTCGGGTTGCTCGCGCACGTCAGACACGCTGCCACCGAATACCCTGTCGGCCACCTGCAACGAGTTCGTCAGATAGAACCCGGCGTGAGTGGAGATGGGATCGTCGCGGAAATCCAGCGTGGTGAGTAGAGCCGGAAAAGCGACGAGGACCGGGCCACCGACCTTCTCACCGTCCTCCACGGACTTTGCGAGCCCCGCCGGGAGCGTTCCCTGATAGGCGAACGGAAAGTTCGCCTGCCAATTATAGGAAGGCGCGATCGTCAGTCGACCACGCGTCTTTCGCGTTGGCCGCAGAATGAATTCGCGCTCCACGCCGAGCGTGGTGGCTACAGTCTGAAACCCGATGATAGGTTGCGTGTTTGGGTCGATACCGTTGAGCGGGAATAGCAGCGGTTTGACGTCGTACCGGGTATCGATAGTCCCGGTCGTGCGCGCCTCGATGAATGACGGCTGACGCAACTTGAGCTGTAACGAGTTCTCGAGCAGCGCACGAGTGGGCGCGAGCGGCTTCTGACCGTCCAACCGCGTCGGATACAAATCGATACCGGGCAGCTCGGTAATCGCCAAATCACGCGTCCCACCCAAGAAATTTAGATTCTCCCACCCCAGGCGCAAATGCGCGTTCAAGCGCAGCACGTCCAATTCTGCGCCGCCTCCCAAGCGCACGGTGCGCAGCGCGCTCTCGTGCACGATCAATTGGATCGGTACCTGCGTCGTCTCGGGGTGCGTGAGGTCCTCGTGGATCTCCACGTTCGTGAATACGCCCAGGTTCAAGACCGCGTGCTGGGCGTCGGAGAGCTTTTGTCGCGAATAGGGGCGCCCCGCGCGGATGTGCAAGATGTCCCGCACCTTGTCCTCGGGGATTTGCTGCAGCCCGACGATCTGCACTTCGCCGTACGTCGACCGAGGCCCTGGATTGAGCACGATCTCGAGATCCGCCGTGTGCTGTCGCAGGTCGACGTGGGCCTTGGCGTCCACCTTGGCGAACGGAAAGCCGCGATTCTGCAGGGTCTCCAGGATGGCCGACTTCATGTCGTCGAAGCGCGCTTCGTCGAACTGCGCTCCAACCGCCAGCAAATGCCGCGCGCTCGCCACCTCCGAAACCACCGCGAAGGGCAGATCGGCCAGGCCCGGGACATTCACCGCGTTCACCATCACCGGCTTGCCCGGCGAGACACGGATCTCGATGCGCACGTGATGTGCGTCGAGCCTCAATACGCGTGAGGCGGTGACTTTGGCTTCGTAGTAACCGCGCGCGCGGTAGTAGCGCTCGACGCGTTCCAAGTCGCGACTGAGCACGTTCGGATCGTACTCGTCGTACGTCGCGAGCCCCTCCAAGATGGACCCGTCGTCGACCTCGTGCTGCGCGTCATTCTCGCGCAGATCGATGGCGGTCACGAGCGGCCGAGTGGGCGCGGGCGCGCACGCTACACAAACCCAGAGCGCGAGCGCCACGAGTGCGTGGCTTTTCGAGCGCCGCGGCGCGCCTGGCACGTATCGCCTCCTCGGCCGAGCATAGACAGTCGCGGAAAATTCCGCGACACATCACGCCTCCGCTACTTGGCTTTTCGCTTCACGCCCGGGAGCGTGGACACCGCAGTGGCGGGTTCAGCGACGGTCATCTCTTCGTAGCTGAGCATGCCCATGAACGGGTCCGCTTCAGCGCCGGTCGATGACTTCGTGAAGTTGGTGCCGTAGTCACCCTTGACGGTGACCTTCGCGCCCGCGCCGGGCAGCGGATTCGGTATCTTCACCTGCCAGAACGTGTCCAGGTGTTCGGCGTTCTCCTTGCCCTTGTCGAACTCGGTGATCGCATCGAAGATCTGCGCGAAGTTGGAGGCCCAGCCCATCACCTTGATGGTTTCGGACTCGGGTGCGTCTTTGCTGTCGCCTAGCCAGAACGCAGGGATTGGCGGCTTGCAGTTTTCCGGATCGGCCTTGCCACCTTTGTGGACGGCGCACGCGGGCGCTTCAGCAAGGTTGGTTTTGACGATGTAACCGGTGATCGAGAGCTTCTTGCCAGCGACCTCTTTGCGGTGCACCGGGCTGCGCAGGTAGTAGCTCGCGCCCCACACCGTGTACGCCTCGCCATTCTTGATCGGCTTCTTCGGCACGTTCGCAACGGGCGGCAAACTTGCTTTTGTGCCGCTATAAGCCGGGTGTGGCGTGTACTTGACCTCGTCCGGCCCGCAGCCAAAATTGGCCACGCTCGCGGCGAACAGGAAAGCCAATCCACAGGAACGCGGGGACATCAGTGACATTCTTCGGGCCTCCTCGAAACTCCGGGGGACAGTAGTCTGCGTTCTGCCCATACTGCAAGAGGCGGATTGGGGTTTGGCGTGCGAAATGTCTTAGTCCAACGGGCCGGCTCTGGGGCGCCCACGGTCGCTCCGGGCTCAGGGAGGCCCGCGCGGCTGGACGGCCGGCAGGTGGGCAGCTCGACGACACCTCGATAGCGCCAGAACCGCGCTAGTGTCCGCCGACATGGCGCGCAGCATCTTCATCGGGGATGTCCATAGCTGCGCGGCGGAGCTCGCGGAATTGCTCTCGGCGGTCGCGGTAACGCCGGAGGACCGGGTGTTCTTCGTGGGCGACTTGCTGAGCCGCGGCCCGGATCCGCTGGGCGTGCTGCAACTGTTCCGGTCATTGCGCGCGCGCTCCGCCGTGGGCAATCACGAGCAGCGCTTGTTGGCGGCGCGGCACGCGCGCTTGCGCGGCGAGCCCGGACCAAAGCTTGGCGGCTCGCATGCGGACGTGGTCGCGCGCCTGAACGAGGAGGACTGGGCGATACTGGAGAGCCTTCCACTTTGGATCGATGTCCCCGAGCATGGCGTGCGCGTCCTGCACGCGGGCGTGGTGCCCGGCATCCCGTTTCAAAATCAGGATCCCTGGCTGCTGACGCACATTCGTTCCATCGGTGCGGATGGCAAACCGAGCGAGAAATGGGGCGCGCTATGGGGCAGCTTGTATCATGAGGAGCCGCATATCGTGTTCGGACACAACGCTCGCCAACGGCCGCAGCTGCATCCGCACGCTACGGGGCTCGACACCGCGTGCGTGTACGGCGGAGCGTTGACGGCGTTGGTGTTGCCCGAGGGCGCGGCCCCTCCGCCCGCCGCTCAGCGCACGGACGTGATGGTCTCGGTGCGCGCGCGGCGAGCTTATTCCGACTACGGTCGCGAGCTCCCTGGAGGCTGAATGACTCGGCTTTCGCGCGTCCCGCTCGCTGAGCTCGAAGCCGGTGAGCGCACGTTGGATGCGAAAACCGCGCGCTACCTCGTGGACGTGTTGCGCTTGCGCGCGGGCGATGTATTTTTGGCGTTCGACTCGGGCGCGCAAGTCGAAGCTGACGCCACGCTCGGGCAGGGCAATGGCTGCGTGATCGGTGAGCTGCGCGCTGCGACGCGCGCGCGCGCGACGGGTATCGTGCTCGTGCAAGCGTTGGGCAAGGGGGACAAGACGGAACAAGTGGTACGTTCGGCGACGGCGCTGGGCGTGGCTGAGGTGCACTTGGTGGAGAGTGCGCGTAGCGTGGCGCGTGCGGGGGAGCGGAGTGACGCGAAGCGCGCGCGCTTGGAGAGCATTGCGCTCGATGCCGCGCGGCAGTGCGGGCGCGGTGATGTGCCGAAGATCGTCGGACCTCACGCCCTCCGCCGCGAGTTCGCCGAGTGGCGCGAGGTGACGGCGCTCAAGCTGTGCCTCGTCCCGCGCGCGGCGCGCAGCCTGCGCTCGTTGACGGAAACGTGGCGCGTGGGTTCGCCGATTGCGCTCTTGGTTGGGCCCGAGGGAGGACTCGACGAAGAAGAGCTGGCAGCGGCGGAGGCAGCCGGCTTCGTGGCGGTGAGCTTCGGCGAACTCGTCTTGCGCACCGAGGTCGCCGGCGTCGCCGCGCTCGGCGCGCTGCTGCTGCTCGGCCAAGGCTGAAGCGATATCGCCCCGTGTCCAGGCGGCCACGAGTGCGGGCCGCGCGACACAACTCTGCGGATAAATTCAAGTGATAACAGGCGGTTAGCACTCGGCACGTCGATTGCGATAGCTCGTGGGATGTCCGCCTGTCTGCTCGCCGCGCTGCCCAGCTTGCTCTCCTGCGCCCTGTTCGTCGCCACCCTCCGCCTCCGCGGCCACCGCTGACGAAACTCTTCCGGAACGACCCTTCAGCACGCTGGGATAGGGCGCAGGGGCTGAGGGCGAGTGGGGACTCGCGAGATCGCATGTTCACCTACCTGAATGAGTGAGCAGGTGAGCGCGCGCGCGTATACAAAACCTCAAGTAATTTCTCAAGCTTTCGGCGATCGCGATTGTTGACATGGGCCGGCCGGCCCCGTAGCTTCGCCAGCGTCAGTGGGAAATAGTGGGGCCAAGTGTTTCGCTAGCCCATTAGGTGTTGAGAAGTACATGTTCCGCGGTCAGTTCGTTCATTCAGTCGACGCAAAAGGGCGCATTAGCTTGCCGGCCCGTTTTCGCGACGTACTGCTCGCGGACAAAGATGCGCGCTTCGTGCTCACCCCGGCGCTCTTCGATCCGTGTCTGCATCTCTACCCGATGCGCGCTTGGGAAGAGTTCGAGCAGAAGGTTTCGGAGCTGCCCAGTCTCGATTCTAACGCCGTGCGCTTCCGTCGCATGTACGTCTCGGCCGCCGTCGAGTGTGAGCTCGACAAGGCCGGCCGCGTGCTCGTGCCGCCGCACCTGCGCGAGCGCGCGGAGCTCGACAAGAGCGAAGCACTTTGGGCCGGTATGGGCCGCATCTTGGAACTCTGGTCACGCGCACGTTGGGACGCTGCGTTGACGATGTCGCCCGGCGAAGTGGACAGCTTCAAGCTCGCCATGGAGCAGATCAAGATATGACAATGGCCGCGAGCGAATTCGAAGCAGAGCCAGTTTTTACTCACGTCTCGGTGATGCTGGGCGAAGTCGTGGCTGCGCTCGAGCCCACGCGCGGCGGCGTGTTCGTCGACGCGACTGCGGGGGGCGCGGGGCACTCGGCGGCGCTGCTCGCGGCCTCGCCGAACTTGCGACTCATCGCTTGCGATCGCGATCCGCTGGCCGTGCGCACGGCGCAGGCGCGGCTCGCCCAATTCGGCGAGCGCGCGCTCGTCGTGCACGCCTCCTTCGATCAGATCCCGCAGCGCTTGGCCGAAGCGGGAATCACGCAGATCGACGGGCTGCTCGCCGATCTCGGCTTGAGCTCACAGCAGCTCGCCGATGCCGAGCGTGGCATGAGCTTCCGCTCCAGCGGCCCGCTCGACATGCGTATGGACCCCACGCGCGGTGAGACAGCGCTCGAGTTGATCGAGCGCCTTTCGCAAGACGAACTCGCCAACGTGATCTACGAGCTGGGCGAAGAGCGCCGGTCGCGTCGCGTCGCGCGTTGTATCAAGCAAGCGCTCGAGGCCGGCGAGCTCAAGGACACGTTGGAGCTTCGCCGCGCAGTCGTGCGCGCGGTCGGACCGCGGCGACTGGGCGGTGTCGACCCGGCCACCAAAACGTTCCAAGCCCTGCGTATCGCCGTCAACTCGGAGCTGGATCAGATAAGCTCGCTGCTGGAGTTCGCCAAGAACACGCTCGCACCGGGCGGCATTGCCGCGATCATTAGCTTTCACTCGCTGGAAGACCGGCTGGTCAAGCGCGCCTTCGTCGAACGAAGTTTTTGGCAGCGCCTGAGCAAAAAGCCGATTCTGGCTGGAGAACTCGAACTTTCCGAGAACCCTCGCGCGCGCAGCGCGAAGCTTCGCGTGGCACGCCGCATCGAGGAAGAGCAGGGCAGTGATCCCGGCTGGGACGAGGACGCGCAATGAGGAGCGAGCGGGTATTTCTGATCCTGTGGACGCTCGCCGTGCTGGCCGCAACCTCCGCGTTCATTCTGCACCTCGGTTTGCGCGTGAAATCGGTCGAGCTGGGCTACGAGCTGGGCCGCGCCCACGCTCGCGTGGAACGCCTGCGCGAAGTGAAACACGTACTGGAGCTGGAGCTCGCTAGCCACAAGACTCCGGAGCGTGTGGATTTCGTGGCTCGCTCACTCTTGGGCATGAGTGAACCGTCGTCCGATAGGATCTTGTCTGCGGGCCGCAAGCCCGAGGACAGCGACGGCGTGAAGCCGCAAATTCAGGAGGAACCGTGAACGTGCGCGCCAAAAAGCCCGCGCCGCTTGCGGTACCGGTCAGCGACGAGAAGCGTCGTCGCTGGGTGCGCCTGCGCATGGGCATTCTGTGCGGGCTGCTGGCACTCAGCCTCGGCCTCGTGGTTTCCGGCGGCTTTGACCTGATGATCGGTGACGGCGCCGCCTGGCGAGAGCTGGCCGAAGGCCAACGCCAACGTCGCTTGCACGTCGCGCCGAAGCGTGGCGGTGTGTACGACCGCAACGGCAGCGCGCTGGCCGTCAGCGTCGAGGTCCCGAGCGTGAGTATGGATGCGGTCGAGCTGCTGCGTGGCGTGCCCTCGCAGCAGGTGCCGGTGGTGGCTCGTGATGCCGCCAATCGCATCGCAGCGGTGCTCGGTATCGACGCGGCTCAGGTGGAACGCCGCATCTTGGCCAAGCGCCGCTTCGCTTGGCTCAAACGCCAGATTTCCGCGGAAGAAGCGGACAAAATCCGCGCCCTCTCGGAAGACGCCGCGGAAGACAAGCGCATTCGCGGCCTAGTCGTGGAAGGCGAGGGGCGCCGCTACTACCCGCGCCGCGAGCTCGCAGGCCCGCTCTTGGGCTTCGTGGCCCCCGATGGCGAAGGTAAGGACGGCCTTGAATACGCGTTGAACGACGACCTGAAAGGCAACGCCGAGCAGCTCAAGGGCTTGCGCGATCGTTCTGGGCGCCTGTTGTTCTCGGACGGCGTTGAAGACGACCGCGCCTTCGCCGGGCACAACCTGTACCTGACGATCGATCAAGGCATTCAGTACGTCGCCGAGCACGAGCTCCAGACGGCCGCGCGCACGTTCGAAGCGGTGGGCGGCTCCGTCGTGGTGGTGAATCCGAGCACCGGTGAGATCCTGGCCATGGCCAGCTTCCCGACCTTCAACCCGAACGATTATACCGAAAGCCAACCCGACCAGCGTCGCGACCGCGCCATGAGCGACGTGTTCGAGCCTGGCTCGACGATGAAGATGTTCACGGTGTCGGCGGGCCTCGCGGACGGCGTGATCACGCCGACGCAGAAGCTGTACTGCGAAAAGGGCGTGATGCAGATCGACAACGTGACGATTCGCGACACCCACCCTTCTGAGTGGTTGACGATTTCGCAGATTCTCGCCATTTCATCGAACATTTGCGCCGCGAAAATTGGCCTCAGCATGGGCGAGTCCAAGCTGTACGAGGCGTTGCGCCGCTTCGGCTTCGGGCAAGAATCGGGCTTGCCGGTTGCGGGGGAAGCGCAAGGCACGCTGCGTCCGCGCTCGCGTCCCTGGGTGCAGGTCGAGACTGCGTCGGCCGCGTTCGGTCAGGGTATTGGCGTGACCAACATCCAGATGGCCATGGCGGCGGCTGCAATCGCCAACGGTGGCGAGCTGATGGAGCCGCTCTTGGTGCGCAAGGTCACGACTTCGACCGGTGAGGTCGTGCGTGAGGTCGCGCCGCACGTGCGCCGCCGCGTGGTGTCTGTGGAAGTCGCACGCGCGGTTCGTGAAATGCTCGTGGCCGTGACCGAGGGCGAAGGCACCGGTGTCGAGGCCGCTATCGACGGCTACCGCGTAGCCGGTAAGACGGCTACTGCACAAAAGACCGATCCCAAGACGGGTCGCTACTCAATCGACAAGTACATCGCCTCGTTCGTCGGCATGGTGCCCGCGGAAAAGCCAGTCGTCGCGATCGCGGTCACCATCGACGAACCGATGGTCGAGCACGCGGGTGGCGCGGTGGCCGCACCGATCTTCCGTCACGTAGCGCAAATGGCGCTGAAGCTCGCGGGCCTGACCCCTAAGACGCCGGACCACACGGACGTGAACGTGCTCGCGCGTTCGCCGGATCCGGCCAATATCGCCTACGAAGCGCTGCGCGAAGCGCAGGGTAAGAAGCCCGCAGTGCAAGAGGTGATCGCGAGTGGCGCGGTGCCGGCCGGCAAGATCCGCATCCCGAACCTCACCGGTGTGCCGGCTCGCCAAGGCCTCAAACAGATGATCGAGCTCGGCCTTACGCCGCACCTCAAGGGCACGGGGCTGATCGTCACTCAGCAACCACCACCCGGTAGCGTTGTCGACAGCAAGAGTGAAGTCCTGCTCGTGCTCGAACCCGCATCATGATCGCATCCAACACGCACGTTCCCGTTGCACGTCGCGGCGCCGGCCTTCCGGTGTCTGCGCTGCTGGGCGTGCTCTCGGCCGATGCCCCGCGCCTAGTCGGTGACGGCAACGTGCGGGTGTTCGGCGTGCATCAAGACTCGCGACTGGTGGAAGCAGGGGATCTGTTCGTGGCGCGCAGCGGCGGCAAGGTGAGTGGCGCGTCGTTCGCAGCGGCCGCGGTTGAGCGCGGTGCGGCAGCGTTACTCGTGGAGCGCGGTCAGCCTGTGCCTGCGCTCTCGGTGCCGTGGATCGAGGTGGCGGATGCGCGCCGCAGCTTGGCGTTCGCCGCGGAGGCCGTGTACGACAATCCGAGCCGCGCCTTGCGAGTGGTCGGTATCACCGGAACGAACGGAAAAACCACGACTTCTTGGCTGGTCGAACGGGCCTTGGCTGGGGTTGGCGCCAATCCGGCGCGGCTCGGTACGGTGGGCTTCGCGTTTGCGGGTGAGAGCGTTGACTCCACGCTCACCACGCCTCAAGCGGACGACATTTCGCGTTACGCCGCGCGCGTTCGGGACGCTTCTGGAACGCACTTCGTGATGGAAGTGTCGAGCCACGCTCTCGCGCTGGACAGGGTGAGGGCCGTCCGTTTTCAAGTTGCCGCCTTCAGTAACCTCACGCAGGATCACCTGGACTTTCACGCTTCACTCGCGGAATACGGAGAGACGAAAGCGCAGCTGTTCACCAGCTATAGCCCCGAGGCATCGGTCCTCAACGTGGACGACCCGTTCGGCGCCAAGCTTGCTGCGCGGGCTTACGGAAAGGTACTGCGCGTCAGCAAGCGCACCGGCGCGGACTTGTTTCCCAAGCACGTGACGGTCGATGCGCGCGGTATCCGCGGCACGTTCCACACCCCCTCGGGCGATGTCACGCTCGAGTCGCGCTTGGTGGGCGAACACAACCTGGAAAATTTGCTGCTCGCCCTAGGTATCTTGCAGGCTTTGGAGGTGAATTTGGCTGCCGCAGCGCGTTCGCTTGGCGACGCGCCGCAGGTGCCGGGTCGGCTCGAGCGCTGTGATGAACCGGGTGACGACATCCTCGTGCTCGTCGACTACGCCCACACGCCGGATGCTTTGGAGCGCGTCCTCGTGGCGGCTCGTTCAATGACGGAGCGGCGCGTGCTGTGCGTGTTCGGCTGCGGTGGTGATCGCGATCCGCAGAAGCGGCCGCGCATGGGCGCCGCGGTGGGGCGCCTTGCGGACCACGCCATTCTGACCAACGACAACCCGCGCACGGAAGATCCGAAAGCAATCGCAGCGAGTGTCGAATTCGGACTGCGTGAGATGGACGGCAGTTACGAGGTCGAACTCGATCGCGCGCGCGCCATCGAGCGCGCGATCTCACAAGCCGCACCCGGGGACGTCGTGCTGATTGCCGGCAAAGGACACGAGCCGTATCAGTTGATTGGGGGACAATCGTTTGCTTTTGACGACCGCATCGAGGCGCGCCAAGCCCTGGCCCAGCGACGTCAACGCGGGGGTACGTGGCAAGCCTGATCCCCGGAAATAGCGCGACATTTTCGCTGTCGCAGGCGGCGCTGATTTGCGCAGGCAGCCTCGCGGGCGCGGACGCCGAGTGCGTGGGCGTAACCACGGACACGCGCGCTGATTTGCGCGGTCGGCTGTTCGTGGCGTTGCGCGGCGAGCGCTTCGATGGCCATGATTTTGCTCTCCAAGCCATCGAGGCGGGCGCGCGTGGGGTCGTGATCGAGCGCGATGTGCCGGGTCTCCGTGCAGGCCACGTCAAGGTCGCCTGTACGTTGACCGCCCTGGGTGCCTTGGCGGGCGCTCACCGCCAGCGCTGGGGCAAGCGCGTCGTCGCGGTCGCAGGTTCCGCCGGCAAGACTACGACGCGCAGCGCGATCACCGCGGTGCTAGGCGCGCTGCTCCCGAGCGCCGTGCACTTTGCGGCCGGCAATCTGAACAACCTGATCGGCGTGCCGATGGTCCTGCTGGGGCTGCAAGCTGAGCACGCCCTGGGCGTGGTCGAAGTCGGGACCAACGCGCCCGGTGAAGTGCGCCGGCTGTCGCTGATCGCGGCGCCGGATCTGGCAGTTTTGACCTTGATCGGCATCGAGCACAGCGAGGGCCTGGGTGATCTGGAGGGCATCGAGCGCGAAGAAGGCGAGATCTGGACTGGGCTCGCCCCCGAGGGCATCGCGGTGGCCAACGCGGACGACGCGCGCGTGCAGCGCACGGCCCAACTGATCAAGCCCCACCGCGCGCTGAGCTACGGCTACGCGGAGAACGCGAACTACCGCCTGCGTTCGCGTACTGCGAGCGCCCTCGGCGGCTCTGTATTGAAGGTGGATCGGCGCACTTCGTTCGTTCAAGACTCGATCGAGTTGCGCACGTCCTTGCTGGGCGATGCGGGCGCGTATGCCGCGTTGGCGGCGCTCGCGGTCGGTGAGTGGGTCTCGCAAGCAGCGCTCGATCCGGCGCGCGTTTCAGCCGCCCTCTCCGGCGCGGGTGAACCCGGGCGCTTGACGCCGGTCGAGCTCGCGGATGGCACCGTCGTGCTCGACGACACCTACAATTCCAATCCCGCAAGCGTGCAGAGCTCCCTGCAGACCGCCCACGAAATTGCCGTCGCGCGCTCGGCGCGCCTGGTGCTCGTTATTGGTGAGATGCGCGAATTGGGCGCGCTTTCCCGAGAGCAGCACGCGCAGGTGGGCGAGCTGCTCGGCGCGACGGGTGCTGCCGTGCTCGTCGCCGTCGCCGGTGACGCGCAGTTGTTCCTCCCGCCCGCCGAGCGTGCCGGTTTGGACGCAAGTTTCGCTGATACCGCGGAACTTGCGCTGGGACTGCTGCTCGCGCGGCTCGAACCTGGAGACGTTGTCTTGGTCAAAGCTTCGCGCGGTGTGCGCGCGGAGCGCCTGGTGCGCGGGTTACTCGAGGCCAAAGGGCGAGCCGCATGATTTACGAATTCTTTTATCCTTGGAGCAAAGAGTACGCCTGGGCAGGCGCGCTCAACGTGCTCCGCTACACGCCCTTCCGCGCAATCATGGCCACGATCACGGCCATGCTGATGTCGTTCTTGGTCGCGCCCTGGTTCATCCAGAAACTGCGCGGCAAGCAAATCAGCCAAATCATTCGCGAAGAGGGCCCCGCCTCGCACTACGCGAAGCGCGGCACGCCGACTATGGGCGGCGCGTTGATCTTGCTTTCGGTGCTGGTGCCCACGGTCTTGTGGGCCGACGTGCGCAACGTGTTCGTTGTCGCGACCACTGCGGTTACTGCTGGTTACGGTGCGGTCGGCTTCTTGGACGACCGCCTGAAGATCGAGGGCAGCAACACGCGCGGCCTGCCCGGCCGCTACAAGTTGATGGCGCAGGTGATCATCGGTGGCTTCGCGCTCTGCTACGTGTTCCTGAACACGCCGGCGCTGCCGGCCGGTTGGATGGAGCTGCGCACGCGCCTGGCGATTCCGTTCCTGGCGTTCCACAAGCATCCGGTTTCGCTGCCGCTGCTCGTGTACGTTGCGTTCGCACTGTTTGTGGTCGTGGCCATGAGCAACGCAGTGAACCTGACCGACGGGCTCGATGGCCTCGCCATCGGCCCGGTGATGATCAACGCGGGCGCGTACATGGTTTGGGCGTACGTGGCCGGTGCGATCCTATTCGGGCGCCCCATCGCTCAGTACCTGGACATCGCGGGCATCCCGGAAATGTCGGAGTTGGCGGTGTACGCCGCTTCGGTGATTGGTGCGGGCATCGGCTTCCTTTGGTACAACACGTACCCAGCCCAAGTGTTCATGGGTGACGTCGGGTCGCTGGCGCTGGGTGGCGGCCTGGGCATGTTGGCAGTGCTGACCAAGACCGAGCTTTTGAGCCTGATTCTGGGTGGTGTGTTCGTGGTCGAAGCGGCCAGCGTGGTCACGCAGGTCACCTCATACAAGCTGTTCGGTAAGCGCGTGTTCTTGATGGCACCGATCCACCACCACTTCGAAAAGAAGGGCTGGCCTGAACCGCGCATCATCGTTCGCTTTTGGATCATTTCGATCCTGCTGGCGCTCGTCGCTCTCTCCTCGTTGAAGCTTCGCTGATGGAACTATCCAGAAAACGTGTGGTCGTGGTCGGCCTGGGCAAGAGCGGCGTCGCTGCGGCGAAGCTGTGCCTGGCGCGCGGCGCGCGAGTCATCGGGACGGACAGCGCGCTCGAGGACAAGCTATCGGCGGAGGCAAAAGCGTTGGGCATCGAACTCGTGCTTGGCGGTCACGCAGGCGCGAAGTTCGAAACGGCGGATCTGATCGTCGTTTCGCCGGGCGTACCGAACCTGCCGGAGCTCACCGCCGCTGAGCGCGCGGGCGTGGAAGTGGTAGGTGAGCTGGAGCTAGCCTCACGCTTCATTGAGGCGCCGATCGTCGCCATTGGTGGCACCAATGGAAAGAGCACGACCACCACGCTGGTCGGTGACATGTTCAATGCCGCCGGTTTGCACACCTTCATCGGTGGCAACCTGGGCACTCCCAGCGCCGAAGCAGTCGGCGTGAACTATGACGTGGTCGTGTTCGAAGTCTCGAGTTTTCAGCTCGAACGAGTGCCGAGCTTCCAGCCGCGCGTCAGCGTGCTGCTCAACATCACCGAAGATCACCTGGACCGCTACCCGAGTTTCCTGGCCTACGCGGAGGCCAAGGGCAACGCATTCGCGAACCAGACCGCCGACGACGTCGCGATCATCCCCGACTCGGACCAGGACTGCGAACGGCAAGCCCGCCGCGGCAAGGCCCAACGGTTGAGCTTCGGCAGCTACGGGGAGTATGTCGTCTCCGGCCGCACGGTCATGGAAAGGCGCACGGGTGAGGTGTTCGACCTCGAGTACAGCGCCCTGCATGGTCGCCACAACCTCGAAAATGCCGCTGCTGCGATCGCCGCGGCGCGTGCGCTGGATCTGGGTCTAGCTCCCGTTCGCCAGGCATTGAGCGCGTTTCAGCCGCTGCCGCACCGCATGGCGCGCGTCGCGAGCTTTGGCGGAGTGAATTTCTACGACGATTCCAAGGGCACGAATGTGGGTGCGTCGGTCACCGCGTTGCGCGGCTTGGCCGAGGAACGCGGCGTGCTGATTGCCGGCGGGCGCGACAAGCAGGGCGACTACGCGCCGCTGGTCAGCGCGCTGGAAGCCAAAGGCCGCGCTGTGGTGGTGATCGGTGAGGCCGCGGAGCGCATCGCGGGCGCGGTCGGGTCGCGCGTGCCGCTAGAGCACGCGGCGAGCATGGCGGACGCGGTGAGTAAGGCATTTTCTCGCGCGAAGCCGGGTGATGCGGTGCTACTCAGCCCCGCCTGCTCCAGCTTCGATATGTTCAAGAGCTACGCCGATCGCGGGGACCAGTTCGTGTCCGCCGTGCAGCGCCTGGCCCAAAGCCAGCCGGAGGTCAGCGCATGAATACCCTCAGCAAGCTCTTCTCTCGCGGTCTCGGTCGTGTCCCAGAGCGCGGCCCGGTCGATCTGGTGCTCGCGTCCTTGGCCATCGCCTTGCTCGGGTTCGGCGTGGTCATGGTTTACAGCTCAAGCGTGATCGAAGCCACGGTCGTGTTCCATGACCCGCAGTACTTCTTGAAGCGCCAAGGCCTTTACGCCATCGGCGGCTTGATCATCATCTTCGTGGTGTCGCGCTTCGACTACCGCAAGCTGCGCCGGCTGACGTACCCGATCATGGGCATGGTCACGCTGATGATGATCCTGAGCGTGATTGGCTTCGGGCACAGCGGTGGAGGAGCTGCGCGCTGGCTCTCGATTGGTCCGGTGCACATTCAGCCGTCCGAGACGGCGAAGCTCGGCTTGGTGTTGTGGCTGGCGTACTCGCTGGAAAAGAAGCGCGAGCGCGTGAAGTCCTTCTCCATCGGTATGCTGCCGCATCTGCTGATGAGCGGTTTCTTGATGATTTTGTGCCTGAAACAGCCGGATTTCGGCGGCGCTTCTGTGCTGTTGCTGCTGACCTTTACGCTGCTGTTCGTGGCCGGTGCGCGGCTCGGTTACCTGCTCGGCTTGGCCATGTTGGGCTCGGTATTCGCGGTCTGGGCGGTGCGCTTCACGTCCTACCGTTGGGAGCGCATGCTCGCCTGGTTCAACATGAGCGAGCATCGCCAAGATCTCGCCTACCAGCCCTTCCAGTCCGTGATGAGCTTCGGCTCGGGTAGATTGTTTGGGCTGGGTTTGGGCAAGGGTCTGCAGGTGCTGTACCTGCCGGAAGCGCACACCGACTTCATTTCCGCCATCATCGGCGAGGAACTCGGGTTCATCGGGATATTGGCGTTGTGCACCGTGTACTTGGTGATCGTGGCGCGTGGCGTGCGCACTGCGCTCGCGGCGGAGGACGAGTACGGATCGTACATCGCCTTCGGCATCTCGGTGCTGTTCGGCGTGCAGGCGCTGATCAATCTGGCCGTGGCCATGTCCATGCTACCGACCAAGGGCTTGACCTTGCCGTTTGTCAGCTTCGGCGGGTCGTCGCTCTTGGTGTGTGCCGCGGCGATGGGCATTTTGCTCAGCATTTCCAGAAAAAATCCGGGCTCTGGTAATGCGCGCGTGGTGACCAGTTACGGTCCCGACCCGGAAGCGAGCGCCATGCTGGTGACCGAAGCGAGCTTTGCGCCGGAAACCACGGTCGCGCCCGACGCGCTTCGTGATCCCCGAAGGGCGGCTACCAAAAAATCAGCACGTAAACCCCGCATACCCGTGATGCCGAAGGAAGCGTTGTGAGCAGGACGCTGCTCTTCGCCGGCGGTGGCACGGGTGGCCACGTGTACCCGATGATCGCGGTCGCGGACGCCGTGCGCGCGTTGGCTCCCGAGCTACGTCTGGTATTCGTCGGCACCGAGCGCGGCATGGAGAAGCGCGTGGTCCCGGAGCGCGGTTACGAGCTCGAGTTGATGCGTGTTTTACCGATCCGCGGTGGCGGAGTGACTGGCGCGCTGCGCGGCATGGCACGCGCCGCGACGGTCATCCCCGAGGCGCGCGCGCTGGTCAAACGGCTCGCTCCGAGCGTGGTGTTTTCAATCGGCGGCTACGCGGCGGGTCCGGTCTCTTTGGCGGCTCGCGCCATGGGCATCCCGGTCGCGTTGATGGAGCCGAACAGCGTGATCGGCCTGGCAAATCGCTTGATCGCGCCGCTCGTGCAGCGCGCGTACACGGCTTTTCCGGAAAGCGAGAAGCACTTCAAGCAGAGCGTGGTGCGCCGTTGTGGCGTGCCCATTCGAGACGGCTTCGCGCGCGTGCCGTACACCCCTCAGCTGAGCGCGCTGCGCATTCTCGTGCTCGGCGGCAGCCAAGGCGCCAGGTCCTTGAACGAGGCCGTGCCGCACGCGCTGGCGCAAACGCAAACCAATGTGGTCGTCGTGCACCAGTGCGGTGCTGCGCACGAAGCCGATGCGCGCCGCTTGTACGCCGAGTTGGGCTTAGCCGAACGCGCGCAGGTGGTGCCGTTCATTTCGGACATGCCAGCCGCGTTGGCCGCCGCCGATCTCGTGATCGGTCGTTCAGGCGCGAGCGCAGTCAGTGAAATCTGCGCGGTCGGTCGCCCGAGCGTGCTGATCCCGTACCCGCACGCTTCCGGAGACCATCAACGCATCAACGCCCAGTCGCTGGTGAGCGCACAGGCCGCGTTGTGTCTGTCTTTCGCCGAGGCCTCCCCGGCGCGAATTGCGGCCGAAATCACAGCGCTTCTCAACAATCCCACGCGCTTGACGCACATGGCCGAACGCGCCGCCGCGCTCGGTCGCCCGCAAGCGGCCCACGCCATCGCCTTGGACCTTTTGGGGCTAGCGGGCTTGGCAGACGGTGTGCGGCGCGTAGCCCCGAGCACGCGCCGCGCCGGCTCCTTCGAGCCGCCGCTTCAGTTCGGGGAGGCCGTCTGATGTTTCGCGGTCGCGTGCGCCACGTGCACTTCATCGGTGTCGGCGGAATCGGCATGAGCGGGCTTGCCGAGATCCTACGCACGCTCGAGTTCGACGTTTCCGGATCGGATCTGCGCGCCGGTGAGAACACGCAGAACTTGCAGCGCCTCGGCGTGCGCATTGACATCGGCCACCGCGCGGAGAACGTACACGGCGCGGACGTGGTCGTGTACTCGAGCGCCATCGACTACGAAAACCCGGAGGTGCGGGAAGCGCGTTTGCACGGCGTCCCCGTGATCCCGCGTGCGGAAATGCTGGCTGAATTGATGCGCGTGAAGTACGGCATCGCCATCGCCGGCTCACACGGCAAGACCACGACCACCTCACTCGTGGCCACCGTGCTGCGCGCGGCTGGCTTCGACCCTACGGTGGTGGTCGGTGGCCGTATGGCCGCGTTGGGCAGCAACGCCCGCCTCGGTGAAGGCAACATGCTGGTGGCCGAGGCGGATGAGAGCGATGGCTCGTTCTTGCGCCTCACGCCCACGATTGCGGTCGTCACTAACATCGACCCCGAGCACTTGGACTACTACAAGACGCACGAAATCTTGAAGGACGCCTTCGTGCAGTTCATCGAGAAGGTGCCGTTCTACGGACTCGCGGTGCTGTGTTTGGACCACCCGCACGTGCAGGAATTGTTGCCGCGCGTGCAACGTCGGCACGTGACCTACGGGCTCACTCCGCAAGCCACGTACCACGCGCGCTCGCTCAGTTTTCGCGGGCTTTCCACGACCTTCGTGGCCTTCAACCGGGACAAGCCGTTGGGTGAGTTCACGGTTCGCATGCCCGGTCAGCACAACGTGCTGAACACCCTGGCCGCGATCGCAGTGGCGGACGAGCTCGAGGTCCCGCTGGACGTCATGAAGGAAGCCTTGGCCACCTTCCACGGCGTAGCGCGGCGCTTCTCCGTTGTGGACGAGGTCGACGGCGTGGCACTGGTCGATGACTACGGTCACCACCCGGCCGAGGTGGAGGCGACCCTGAACGCGGCCCGAAAGGCTTACGAAGGCCGCATTTTGGTGGCCTTTCAGCCGCACCGCTACACGCGCACCGAGAACCTGTTCGAGGAGTTCACGCGCGCGTTCAACAACGCCGACCAGCTGTTCATGACGGACATCTACGCGGCCGGCGAGAAGCCCATCCCGGGCATCACCTCGCAGCGGCTGGCCGATGCGATTGCCGAACACGGGCACCACAACGTGAAATACGCGCCGGATCGCGCGGCAATGTCGGCGGAGTTGGCCCGAACGGCCCGGCCGGGTGATGTGGTGATTGCGCTCGGCGCCGGTGACATCAACAAGATCTTGGGCGTGGTTGGAAGCGGCCTCCGCGCTCGGGTGTCGGCCCGCGGGGGAGCCAAACCATGAGCATGCACCACCATCAAGATCACCTGCACGGATCTGGCATCGTGGCCCCGAGCGAAGGCTACGCGGCCGGTGAGAGCCCCGTGCCCGGGCCGGTTCACTTCAAGGCCGCCGGTTCGCGCGGCGCATCCGCGGCGGATTTGAAGGAGCCACGCTCGATGGGCGCGCTGCTCTGGTCGGCCGTGAAGCTGGCTTCCGGCTTGGCCGTCGTGGTGGGCGCTTCGCTCGCGGTGGCTTGGAGCGCGCATCACTACGCGCTGACCAGTCCGCGCTTCGCGATCCACAGCGTGGACCTCGTGGGCGCCAAGCGGAGCACGCTCGAGCAGTTGAAGGCCGCCTCCGGCATCAACCTGGGCGACAACATCTTTGCCCTAGATACCGACGCGGTCGAGAAGAAGCTGCTGGAAAATCCCTGGATTTCTGAGGTCAAGGTGACCCGGCGCCTGCCCGGCACGCTACGCATCGAACTCACCGAGCGTGAGGTGGCGGCGGTCGTTGTTCTGGCCGAGCACCTGTACTTGGTGACCAGGGAAGGGGAGCCGTTCAAGGAAGTGCAGCCGGGCGACCCGTACGACCTGCCACTGATCACCGGCGCCTCGCCCGAGAACCTCGCGCGTGATCGGGTGCGCGAGATCGAACGCGTGCAGACCGGGCTTGAGGTGTTGCGTCAGTATGAGCGGGTGCCGCTGAGCAAGGTTTACCCGGCACAAGAGGTGCATTTGGCCGATGCTGGCGATGTCACGCTGACCGCCGGCAAAGACGGCGTCGCCCTCGAGCTGGGCACTGGCCCGTGGCGCAAGAAGCTCCTGATGGCGGAAGAAGTCGTCGGTGAGCTGCGAAAGAAGGGGCGAACGCCGGGCATCGTGTTTTTGGACAACGTTGCGCACCCTGAACGCGTCGTAGTGAGGATGCGATGATCGCCCGCGTTCCTTCGGAAAGTTTGCAGATTTCGCCTGCCAAAATTTGGCCCCATGGACTCCCGCATGGCAGCGTCGCCCGAGTTTCGAAGAGCCTGAACGTAGAAAGCGGAGCCTGACCCGGTCATGAGAACCCCACTAACTTCCAGTGAGATCGTCGTCGGACTCGACCTCGGCACCACGAAGGTTACCGCCGTGGTGGGCGAAGTCGATGCCGATGGCATCACCATCCTCGGCGTGGGCAACGTCCCCTGCCGCGGGCTGCGCAAGGGCGTCGTGAGCAACATCGAGTGGACCGTGCGCTCGATTCGCGAAGCCGTCGAAGCCGCGCAGACCATGGCTGGCGTCGAGATCAAGACGGTGTACGCCGGCGTCGCGGGCAGTCACATCAAGAGCCACGTCTCGGACGGCGTGTGCGCGATCAGCGGCCGCGAAGTGACGCGCGCCGATTTGGAGCGCGTGCTGGAAGGCGCGCGTGCCATTCCCGTCGACGCTGACCGCATGATTTTGCACGCCCTGCCGCGTGAGTACGCGGTCGACAATCAAGACGGCATTCGCGACCCGATCGGCATGAGCGGCGTGCGCCTGCAAGCGCGCGTGAACTTGGTCACCGCGGCCACGTCTTGTGTGCAGAACGTGATCCGCTGCGTGGAGCGTTGCGGCCTGAACGTGGCGGACGTCGTGCTCGAGCCCCTGGCGAGCTCGGACGCCGTGCTCAGCGAAGACGAAAAAGAGATCGGCGTGGCCGTGATCGACATTGGTGGCGGCACGACGGATTTGCTGCTTTATGTGGACGGCGGCATCGCGCATACCAGCGTGATTCCGGCGGGCGGCAACAACATCACGAGTGACGTCGCCGCGGGCCTACGCACGCCGATGGCCGAGGCGGAGAGGCTGAAGCGCAACTACGGCTGCGCTCTCGGTCGTATGATCTCCGACGACGAGGAAATCGAAGTGCCGGGCGTCGGCGGGCATGCTCCGCGTCGAGTCGCGCGCCGCTTGCTCAGCGACATCATCGAACCCCGCGTGGAAGAGATTTTCAGCGAGGTTCGTCGGCGCATCGAAGAGACAGGCTTGCTTGAGCAGCTATGCTCGGGCTGCGTATTGACGGGCGGCGCCGCGTTGATGGAGGGCATGATCGAGTGCGCCGAGGAAATCCTCGGAATGCCGGTGCGCCTCGGCTTTCCGGTAGGCGTCAGAGGCATCGTGCAATTGGTGCAAGGCCCGCAGTACGCGACCGGCGTTGGCCTGGTTCGTTACGGCGCGGCGCAATTGGCGGATGCGGCGCCGCGCGGCCTACGCGCCCCCGACGAAGAACGCCGCATCGAAGCGGCCGCTGCGCAAGACCAGAGCGCGCAGAAAAACGGATTTTGGAATTGGTTCCGAGCTGCTTTCTGAGCGCTCGAGGCCGAGACCGATTGCTTAACGTAAGTCACGAAATACCCAGACGAGTCACTACCAACACTTTCTAGAGCGACGACACGAGTCCACGCCCTCCTTCGCGGGAAGGGCAAGGGAAGGCAGACCCGGATTCATGAAGACGCGCTCGAATGCGACAAGCACACCTAATCCGGGAGATGGGACGATGAGTTTTTCCATTGAGTTCGCCGACGAGACGCGCGCTTACCAAGCGCGTATCAAGGTCATCGGTGTCGGCGGTTCTGGCGGCAACGCCATCAACACGATGATCCACTTCGGCCTCGAAGGCGTGGAGTTCATCACCGTGAACACCGACGCGC
>JBDTJC010000022.1:0-19058 GCA_039936055.1 Polyangiaceae bacterium
CCCCCTGCTCCGGAGCCCGCCCAGGCCCCGAAGGACCCCGCACCTGACGTGCCACGAGCCCGTGACCCACAATCACCAGCCGACCGCCCAGTGGCTGTCCTGCTGCCCCACAGCACGGGCACGCCCCCGGACGCGCTTCCGCGCAACCAGGCGTCGCTTCGCCCCAGGCCTTGATCCCGAGCGGACTTGCGACGAATCTCTGGGCGCTGCGTTGCTTCTCTACGGTGGTGCGCAGCACGACGGAGAGGGCGGGCCCGTCCAAAGACACGCCCTCTCCGTCACCTAATTCGGCTCGTGCTCTCCTTCGCGCCGACCACTACTCGCACCGCTCCCACACCACCAGCGCTGCCCACCGTCTAGCAACTTCATGGCCCCGCCATGAAGCGCACCCCACGCTTGCGCATCGTTCTGCGGCTCCCCGTAGGCGCTGCTCCCAGATGCCCCTCAAGCAGTCGGCTAGGCGCGGGCTCTCATAGGATCAGACTACGGGCGCGCTAACAGCCACTCTCGCACGCTCAATTGGTTGGTTAGCTCTCGAGTTCCAGCGAATGAATCACAGGCCGGCTCCGAGCTCCCGCTGTCCGCCAAATGCCCGCTGGACGAGTGCAGAAAAGAGTTTGTCTGCGTGTAACTCCGCGACTTGTTGGGCTGCGCGGGCTCGTGCTGCCGATTCGCAGGCTCGACCGTATTTGCGCTGGAGTTCGACCGGCGGACGACAGACAACGAAACGGCGGATTGACTTGACGTTTACGTGCGGCGACGTGGATCCACCCACCTCCGCTGTGGCCTGACGGTAGACTCCGGGGGAGTTCATGGAGGCCCACAGGAATTCAGATGTCGCAACTACTGGATTGGGCCGCAGCAACATCATTCGCTGCCCGAGGCATGCTGCTACCCCCGGTGGGAGTATGGCGGCGATGCCATAGCGTTCCCCCTCGCGCGTGTAGAACACATCACCGGCTTCGGGCTGGAGCCTGGCGACGCGCGTCCGGTATTCAGTTTCGCTCACGTGCCTGGTCGTAGACCAGTCGAAAAAGCCACCTTGAAGGTCGGCGGTGCGCACGCATGGGTGCGGTCTGAGCTCGCCCTCGTATGTCGGCGTGGTGTGCGGGCAATCCACCACGTGACTACAAAGGTCCTCAACTCTTCCTTGCGGCCAGCCCCTCGGGTTGGTCACCGGGTCGCCGAACATGTCCAGGAACGCCGAGCGGAGCAGATCCTCGGTGAGGGTGATGGCTTGCTTGCGCTTGCGGCGGATGGCGTCGGCCTTGTCGAGGATATCGGCGATGCGGCGCTGCTCGGGGAGCGGCGGAAGCGGTACTCGGAGCGACCGAACGTTGTCAAAATTCAATCCGGATTTTACACCGCCGCGGTCAAGGCTCGTGATCTGGTGCCGCCCCGGTCCGAGCGAGAGAAATGCGGCTAGAAATCTAGGTTCGAACGTTTGGGTGCGAAGTATCGCGAGATGCTGACTGATGTGTGCGCGCCCCAACCCCTTCGGAACGACTGCAGCTCTACCGAGATCGGCGGTGACGCTCAGAAGGACATCTCCGGCAGCAACCCGTGTCCGTTCTGTTTCTGCCCCTGGTGGGGGATCAACGTACGCGACATCGTCGAGCATAAGTTGACATCTACCTACGTTCTGAATTCTAAGGAACAGAGCACCGCTATCACGGACATGCTCACTCCAGCCGCGCGATCCGGTGGTTAGGAAGTCAAGATGCTCTCCAAGCGGGACGATGGGCCACGACTTCACAGCTTCATCTCCTTCTCGCAGGTGCCGTTGCCACTCCCTTTGGGCGCGTAGCGCTTAAGCCGCGCGTCCTTCGTGCGCCGACGCATCATTCGCTCCCCCGGGCCAACTCCCGCTCAATCTGCTCGATGCTCGGCAAGCTCGTCTCCAGCTCTTTCGGCAGCGATTCGACCAACTGATACTCGGCCACGCCGATCGGCTTGTTGGTGTCACGTAGCGCGTATTCGGCCACCACGCGGTTCTTGCTCTTGCAGAGCAAGAGGCCGATCGTCGGGCCGTCTTGCTCAGCTTTCACTTGGGCGTCCACGGCGGTCAGGTAGAAGCTCAGTTGGCCGGTGTGCTCGGGTTTGAACTTGCCCGCTTTGATCTCGATCACGACGTAGCAACGGAGCTTCAGATGGTAGAAAAGCAGGTCGAGAAAGAACTCGTCGCCGCCGACCGTGAGCAGCACCTGGCGCCCCACGAAGGCGAAGCCGGCACCCAGCTCCAATAGGAAGTGGGTGACATGCTGCACGAGCGCCGTTTCGAGTGCCCGTTCCTGGGCCTCGTTCGTCAGACCCAAGAAGTCAAAGCGGTATGGATCTTTCAGGCTCTCTCGCGCGAGGTCGGATTGCGGCTTGGGCAGATGTTGCTCGAAGTTGGTCAGCGCCTTGCCCTGGCGTTCGACGGTGCCGAGCTCGATGTGGTGAACGAGGACGTTGCGGGACCAGCCATGCGAGAGCGCCGCGCGCGCGTAGGCAAGACGCTGATCTTCTCGTTTGAGCTTGGTCAGGAGGATGACGTTGTGGCCCCAGGGCAATTCGCCAACAGGCTGTTGGCGATCTGGGAAGTCCGGCCAAGCCTCGGCAAATGCGCGCATGTACTTGAGATTCGAAGGGGAAAAGCCCTTCATCTCGGGGAAGGCCGCCCGGAGATCGGTCGAAACCTGGTCAATGACGCCGCTCCCCCAGCTGCCTTGAGTCTGGCGCTCGCGGAGGTCCCGACCGAGCTGCCAATACAAAGACAACAATTCGCGGTTAACGGCCAGCGCGGCGCGCTGCTGCGCGACTTGAACGCGGGCCTTCACGTCCGCGAGCCACTCCGCGTACCCCTCGGGTCGCGTGGCCAGTCCGGCGGGTATCTCGTCGCTCACAGCATGCCCTCCAGCTCGGTCAGGTCCTTTGCGATCTCCGCTTCTAGCTTGCGGAGCTTGGCGATGATCTTCTTGGGCGGGTCGTACGTGACCTCCTCATGTTTCGCTTCTTTGTAGCGATTGATCGAGAGGTCGAAGCCCTTTTCTTCGATCTCTTTCAACGGCACCATGAAGTGCTTCGCGGTGCGGTCGGTGTCTTTCTTGGCGTTCTTCTTCCGCCAGCGCGCGAGGGCGTCGGGCAGGTCGTTGTCGGCGATGGTGTCGCGCTTGTCATCGAGCGAGTAGCCGTCGGCGCCGACGTCGTAGAAGAACACGTTGTCGGTCTTGCCGCCCTTCGCGAAGACGACGATCGCCGTCGACACACCCGCGTAGGGCTTGAACACGCCGGAAGGGAGCGAGAACACGGCCTCGAGCTGGTTGTCCTTCACCAGCAATTGGCGAAGGGCAGCATGCGCCTTCGACGAACCGAACAGCACGCCGTCCGGCACGATGGTGGCGCTTCTGCCGCCCTTTTTAAGCATGCGCAAGATGAGCGCCAGGAAGAGCAGCTCGGTCTTCTTGGTCTTGACCGCCTGAGTCAAGGTCGGGTGGACGTCGCCTTCGTCGAGGCTGCCCTTGAACGGTGGGTTGGCTAGGATGACGTCGAAGCCGCCGCTCGCTTGCTTGGCGAACTTCTCTGGGAACGAGTTCGAAAGCGTGTCTTGGTAGTGGATGTCGGGGTTGTCGACACCGTGCAGCATCAGGTTCATCGACGCGATGCGGAGCATGGTCGCATCGAAGTCGAAACCGTGAAACATGCCGCTCTGGATGTGCGCTCGGTACGGTTCCAGCAGGTCCCCGGTATAGATGATCTCGCCGGCCTCGCCTTTGACTTTGCCCTTCGCGGAGGTGTGCGTTTCGGTCAGGTATTGCATCGCGCCGACGAGAAAGCCCGCGGTGCCGCAAGCTGGGTCGCCGATGGTCTCATTGGGCTGCGGTTCGAGTAGCTCACACATGAAGCGGATGATGTGGCGCGGCGTGCGAAACTGACCGTTGATGCCGGCGGTCGTCAGCTTGCTGAGCAGGTATTCATAGAGGTCGCCCTTGGCATCACCCTCGGTGATCGGGAGCTTGTCGATCATGTTCACGGCGGACACCAACAGGTTCGCTTTCTGAACCATGAGCTGCGCGTCTTGCATGTACTCGCCGAAGGTGGTGCCGCCGTTCAGCTTGCGGAAGTGCGGGAACACTTCGTCGCGCACGACGTTCAGCATCCCTTTGAGCCCCTTCTTGGCGTCCTGGTCAGACACAGCAGCAGGGAGCTGCTTAAAGTTCTTCCAGCGGCGGGGGTCATTCGGGCCGTTGAAGCGGCCCTTGAACGGCTTCTTAGAGCGCTCGGCTCGTCGCTCACCGGTCGTTTCCATCACGTCGAGCAGGCGAGAAAACATCAAGAACGAGATCTGCTCGATGACGGTGAGCGGATTAGTGATGCCTCCAGTCCAGAACTCGGTCCAAAGCTTGTCGATGTCACTCTTCTGCTGCGTAGTCAGTGTGCTCATAGTGCGTGGCTCGCGGGCGGCCGGTCGCTGGGCACGGCTCGCTTCGGTTCAAAGGCGGCAAGGATGGCCAGGAGCTGATCGAGATCTCCAGGGTCCTTGAAAATGCCATCCATGCTTTCGGCGTGGATGGTCGTGAAGGGTGGTTCGTAGAGGCGCTCGATCTCGATGCCGCCGTTCTGCGCGATGTAATTTTGGAGCACCTGCAAGAAACGCAGCTGTTGCGACGTGAGGCGCGGATGCCGGTGCACGAAGTCGGTAAAGGCCAGCTCGACCGCTATGGGGTCGAGGCGAACAAGACCCCGGAACACCGTGAGCAGCGACCGCCGCGTCTCCGGATCGTGCCCCGCCAGGTGTCGCACGTTGGCCTTGTCGTTGACCTTGAGCACCAAGGTGGCCAGATCCTCCAGCTCGTCGTCACCGACGGCCTTGCCGTCTCGAATGCGCTGCAGGGTCGGGTTCTCAGCGAAATGATCGCGAAGCACGGACTCGACGCGCAGCTTGTACTCGACGAGCTCAAGCCCCTCGAGGCGAGGGATGTATGCCTCCGCCGTGAACTCGACATCGGTCACATCGAATATTTGAGGGGCGACTCGCGTCGCAGGCGTGGGCTGCTGGTATTTCATGATCCCGCGCAGCTCCCGGCGAAGCCCTTCGAGCTCGTGGAACTGGACGGTGTCCCAGAACACCTTGCTGCGAACCAGTTTGATCGAGTCAGCTTTGGCTTTGACCGGGTTCTGGTTCTTGGCCAGCAGCTCGACGGCTTCTTCGACGCGGGCGCGCAGGTCGTGGACCTTGGGCGCATTCGGTCCGCCCCTGACGAGCTCGAGCTCGAGCCGCGTCATGAGGAGGTCGAAGCGGTAAGCGTCCTCATCGCCTCGGATGCTACGCAGATGCTGGAGTGGCGCTGCGATGGATAGAAGATCGGCTTTGGTTGCCGCTGCGAAGTGGTGGACGCGGTCGCCGTCGGCGAGCATCTCTAGCTCACGCCATTTGTCGCGCGCGTCGATCGCGTTCGTATCGCGGATGGCACGCACATCCCCAATCAGAAGCCCGGCAGCGGCTTCGAATGTGTCTTGATCCATCTTGTCGAGTGCTGACTGCGCGAGCTCAATCCGGCCCTCAAAAAGATGCTGCAATAGCGATTTTTGCGGCGACGGCTGCTTCTCTTTGTACTTCTCGTCGAAGAACCAGAAGTTCGACCAATGGTCGAAGATCAAGAACTCCGTCTTGTGTTGACCGGGCCCGAACAGATCTTTGCGTAGGCGAGTGCCGCGGCCGATCATTTGCCAGAACTTCACGTACGACTTCACCGGCTTGGCAAAGACGAGGTTGACGACCTCGGGCACGTCGATGCCAGTGTCAAGCATGTCGACCGAGATCGCGATGGTCAACTCGTTGTCTGGGTTCTTGAAGTCGTCGATCAGCTGATCAGCCTTCGGCTCCCGGTTGTCGATCACTCGACAGAAGGCCGACCCATACTGGGGGTAGATCTCGCTGAAGACGTCTGCAAGGTGCTCGGCGTGCACGTGGCTGCGGGCGAAGACGATCGTCTTGCCAACGTGCGTACCCGTGGCCTCACGAATGCCATTCTCCAACAGTGACCGCCAGATCTGGCGGGTCGTGTCGCGGTTGAAGAAGTGCTTATCTAGGTCCTGGGTGTCGTAATCGACCTGCTCAGCGAGCGGATCTTGGTCCTCGAGCTGCGCTTGCTGCTCGGGAGACATTTGCGTGTATCGAAAGCCGCCGCGGCTGAACTTGGTGCTCACTGCCATGACTCGAAACGGCGTCAGAAACGCTGGTTTCGAATTGATGGCCTCTTCGAAGCTGTAGGCGGACGTCGGATCCCGATCCTCGCAACCGAACAGATCGTACGTGTTTCGCTCGATGAAGCGAACCGGCGTTGCAGTGAGCCCCACCTCGAGCGCGTCGAAATACTGAAACAGCGCTCGGAACTTCTTGTAGACGCTGCGATGGGACTCGTCCGCAATGATCAGATCGAAGAAGCCAACGTCGAAGTCTTCGAAGCACTTCATCATGGCCGGGTAGGTGGCGAGGTAGATCCGCTTGTCACGGTCGCTCGATGTGCTGCTGTCGACGATCACGCGCGGCTCGCCCGGCATGAATTCTTTGAAGACTCGGTCAGCCTGCTTGCGCAGTTCACGGCGGTCGCAGACGAACAGAATTCGCTTCACCCAGCCCGCACGCATCAGTACGTCGCACAGCGAGATCGCGACGCGGGTCTTGCCTGTGCCGGTGGCTTGAACGAGCAGCGCTTTCCGGAAATTGGATGAGAAGCGCTCGCTGACGCGCTTGACCGCTTCGAGTTGGTACATGCGGTCGGCGATGGCGAGGTTTGCGTCCACCGTCGCGAGGGCCTTCTTGTTGGCGCGTTGGTGCGTCAGGTATTCGAGGCTGTCCTTCGAGTAAAACCCATAAATCTTGCGCCATGGGTAGCCCTGAGCGTCGTCCCACAGGAACGTGTCAGCGCCGTTGGTGAAGAAGATGACGGGACGAACACCCGTGCTCAGCTCAAGCGAGTCAGCGTATTGCCGGGCTTGCTCCGCGCCCTCTTTGACATTCTTGGCTGTGCGCTTGGCCTCAACGACTGCGAGCGGCTTGCCATCATCCCCGTAGAGCACGTAGTCGGCGCGCCCCTCTCCGGATTCGGTGTTCATGCCGGAAAGACGGACTTCCTGTTTAACCTGCTCGGTGCTCGCACCGCTTGATGCGACATTCCATCCGGCTGCGAGCAGCGCCTGATCGATCAGGCGGCGGCGCGTGGTCTCCTCGTTGAACTGGAGGAAGGACGCGACCTTCTGGCCTTCGTCCTTCAGCTCCTCGAGCTTGGTGGCATGCTCGGTGGCCGCGCGCTCGGCGTCGAGACGCTTCTTCGTCTCTTCTTCGAGCGCGGCAAGGACGGACTCGTACTTCGCCTCGGCGAGGCGCAGCTTCTCGAGAGCCTCCTTCGCTTTGCCGTTGGTTGCGCTGGACGGAGGCGGCGCCGCATACGTAGGAGTGTCGTCGCGTTTCCCGCCGTCAATTTTCAGGTAGAACCAACGCGCGACGTCGAACAGTTGAAACAAGCAATCGAGGGCTTGCTCGCTCGTGATCGGACGCCTCGGATGAACGGCGGCATTCCCAGCCTTGCGTAAAGCGTGCAGCTTGTTCTGGACGACCTCCGGTACCGACTGCCGAAACGGTTCGGCGCCCATCAGATCGTTGAGGTTGTCTGATTGCGGGGGCTGGAGCCGGTACGCCGTGTAGATCTCGCTCACCACCAGTTCGACAAGCGCGCGCTGCTTCGTGAGTGATCCCTGCGGATCGGAGTGGGCGTACTGCTCGGCGAACCCACCCAGGTCCGCGAGGACGGGCCGCTTCGCGCGCAAGAACTCGAAGTTCTGCGACTTCATGAAGGGGACCTCGTAGTGCGACATGCACGCGGCTTGAGCAGGATCCGTTCCATCACAATTCTACCCCGTGCTTCTTTGCCCAGTTCGTCAGCGTTTGATAGTGCTTAAAGCCAACCAGCGCCGCGGCTTTCGTCTTGTTGCCGTGCGCCTCTTCGAGGGCTCGCGTGAGGTAGTGATGGATCACGCCGCGCAACGACTCCTCGAGTTTGAAGCCGTTTCCGATCGGTTGATGCAGCACGTCCGCAGCCGTTGAGCTTGGTCGGACTACCAAGGCTTCAGCGAGTGCCTTGTCGTCGATGGTCGTGCCCCTGGACCAGACGAAGGCCCGGAGCAGGGTTGCCTGGAGCTCCCTCACGTTGCCCGGCCAGCGGTGCTTAAGCAGAAGGGATTTTGCTGCGGCAGAAAGTTTTTTATGTTCGGCGTTCGGGCGTTCGGAGTTGAGCGCGTCTAACAGTTGCTCGGCGAGCAAGAGCACATCGCCTTCGCGCTCTCGGAGCGGCGGACTTCTCAGCAGGAGCACCGCGAGCCGGAAGTAGAGGTCTTCGCGGAACCGGCCGGCCGCAACCTCGCCTATGAGATCTCGGTTCGTCGCGGCGATGACTCGAACGTCGACAGGCTTCTCTACGGCGGCGCCAACACGCTGTACCTTCTTTTCCTGCAGCGCGCGAAGCAGCTTCACTTGCGCGTCGAGTGGGAGCTCACCCACCTCGTCCAGGAACAGCGTGCCACCGTCCGCCTGTTCGAACGCACCAGGCTTGTCCCGCTTCGCGCCTGTGAAAGCGTCACGTGTGTGCCCGAAGAACGTCGATTCTACGAGCTCCCTGGGGATCGCCCCGCAGTTGATCGCCACGAACTCGCCCTTGCGCCCGCTGGCTTTGTGCACTGCGGCCGCCAAGAGCTCTTTGCCAGTGCCCGATTCACCTTCGATCAAGATTGGGGCCGAGTAGGGCGCGGCTTGGCGTGCTCGGTTGACCATGCTGGTTACGGTATCGCTGCGGCCGGCGATGTCCGTGAAGCTCGCGTCTTCAGGGCGCAGGCCAACGCTCATCTGTTCCAACTTCGCGTCGCCTTGGCGGACAAGCGCAGGAACGAATTCCGCTGCGATCTCAAACGGGACGTTGGCCGCTTCGACTCCACGCTCCTTCGATGACTGAATGAGCTCGGCGCCGTAGCGCGGCGCCAGGAGAATCCAAACGATGGCCATCGCAGGCGTGCCGGGGCTTAGGTGGAACGTGAGGCGTCCCTTTTTCCCCAGCGTCGGCGTGAGCCACTCCAGCGTCCTCGTCACCGCACGATAGATGTCGCCGTAGTCGGTCGGAGACCGTAGGCGTTCCGAGCGAACCACGATCGGTGTCGAGGTGCGCTTCTTGAGCCACCCGACGAACGTGGCCACCTCGGCCTTCTCGTAGTTGGTCAGAAGGACGATCTGGTCGAATGTGCGAGCTTCGACTGCCTGTCCCACCGGGCCAAGCCCTGCCGAGGCCTCGCCTTTGGCCGCCCGCAGGTCCGTCGCTCCAAGCCAGGTTAAAAGCACCGAGGACATTCGGTCCGGGAGCATAACGAGTCTTCTGGTTCCAGAAAAAGACTTACTACGGGACCGTTCGGAATGGCCCAAATCGCGGCAATTCTGGAGCTTCGAGGTCCGATCGGCGCGCGGCACGATCCGTGAAGTAGCGGCGGGTATGACTACTCAAAGCGCACTCACCATCGACGTCCACGTGGACGCGGCCACCATCGCAGCCACCGTGTCTGACTCGAGGGCGGACGTTGTCGCAACGCTGATCCCGCTCGGCGAAAGCCAACGGCTCGGCTTCGTTGCCGATGTGTGGACCATCGGCTTCCGCGCGATCATGAACGCGCACCGCAATGCCGAGGAAGCCAGGCTAGCCGACATCGGCAAGGGGATCCTGGACGGCTTGGACAAGGAACTCGACGATCATGTCGTTCACCAGCGCGACGTGCTGGTGGAGATGCTCAAGCGCTACTTTGACCCCAAGGATGGTCAGGTCGCGCTACGCATTGACGGTTTCGTTAAGGACGGCGGGCAGCTCACGACTGCAATGGAGAAATACTTGGCGCCGGAGCACGGCACGCTGGCCCGGACGCTCGCTCAACAGCTAGGCGAAAACAGCCCGCTGCTGAAGCGCCTGAGTCCGACGGATCACGAAGGCATCGTATGCGTGCTCGAGACCCGGATCCGCGAGGCGCTAGCGCAGAACCAATCGGCAATGGCGAAGGCGCTTGATCCGCTCGCCGAAGAAGGAATCGTCGCGCGCTTCCTCGGGATGCTGCGCAAGGATCTCGAAAAGGCCGACAACGACCGCACCAAGCAGCTGGTTGCAGTCACCAAAGCACTGGATGCCAACGATGAGGGCTCGCTCCTGAGCCGACTGATGCGCGAAACTCAGTCTGCTCGCATGGCCTTCGTGCGCGCCATGAACCCAGATGAACCCGGGTCGCCGCTTGCGGTGCTCAAGGGGTCGCTCGCTTCACTTCTGGAAGGCCAAGCGAAGTCCCAAGCGGAAGCCCTGGCGGCGGTCGAAGAGCGTCAGTTAAAGCTCGATCATTTCATCCGCGAGTCGGTCGCGCGGCTCGAAGAACGGCGGCGGGGCGATGCGCATAGTCCACGTGGAGGCACCACGTTCGAGGGCAACGGATTGGATTTTGTTCAACGCGCGGTCCAAGGTGCGCCGATCGTCGTCGACAATTTGGGAGGCGTGATTGGCGCGCGCCCCGGGTGCAAAGTCGGTGACCAAGTTCTTCGCTTCACCGACGAGAGCGTATTCGCGGGCGCGACTCTTGTTGTCGAGATGAAGCACGATGCCTCGTATACGATATCCAAGGCGTTAGCTGAGCTTGAGCTCGCGCGCAGCAACCGCGGTGCCCAAGTTGGGCTGTTCGTGATGGCGCGAAGTCACGCTCCGGCGGGCTTTCCAGCCATGGCGCGTTACGGCCAAGACATCCTCGTTACTTGGGACGACGAGGACGAGTCGACCGATCCGTACCTGCAGGCCGGCATCATCCTTGGCTTGGCCCTCGCCAGCCGCCAACGGCGACCGGTCGACGAAGGCGACATCAAAGCGCTCGCCGATGTGGAGCACCGTATCCAGCAGGAGCTCAAGCGCCACGAAACCATGAAGAAGCTCGCCGAGCGCATCCGTAAGGATGCCGAAGAGCTTGGGGATGAGCTGCGCAAGGGCAGTGACAAGCTGAGTCTACTGCTGCGCAGCGCGAAGACGACGCTGAAGGCACTCAATGTGGAGCTGGATGACGCTGAGGCCGAGCGGTCCGAGACGATCTCGATTCCGCTGCCGGCCCCGGCCAATGAAGGCACCGTCGCCGGAGATCGCCGGGCTCTGCCGCTTTGATCCCAGTGCGCCGAGTTTGCGTTCAGAGACCTTCTATTGTGGCCATGAGCTCAGCAAGCTCGATCGTCATTGCACGCTGTTCGGCGGCATATCGCGATCGTTCCTGAGCAAGCTGCGCTTCGAGGGCCGTCACTGTGCGTCGGCTACTCGTCGCAAACTCCTCCTGTTCGACGCGCATCAACTCTAGTTGTTCCTTCAGAGCTTTGCAGCTGGCGCACGGGCCGTCGGTGTCACCAGACGACAAGGGTGAATGCCGCAAATTCGGACCCAGAGCCACCTGTCCACCGTCGATCTTCTGCGCCAAGGTCTCAACCTCCGCGGCATTGAAGCGATGAACGCCGCGATCGTCTCGGACCGGATGTAACAGTACACCTTCGATTCGACGAACCGTTGCCAGGCTTCTTCCTAACCGGCGGGCGACTTGCTGCCGTGTCATCGCATCAGCGTAGCACGCGCTCGCACAGGCATGCTCGTGCGTGCTGCATGCTCCCGCCACGCGCGCGAGCCGAAGTTGTGGTATCTCGTGGCAGGTGGTGACAGAGTGAGGTCAGCTGATGACGATAGCTAAGCCCCTCCAACGCAAAGATGTAGAGCGCGTCGCCATCACGCTCGAGCGTGCTTTTAGGGCGGAATGTCCTGAAATTGCCGAAGAGTTGTTCTTTGATCCCAGCGTGATTCCACGCCCGAAGTCGAAGCGCGGGCTAGCACTTTGGGAAGCCTATCGCCGTGCATGGAGCGCGAAGATGCGTTTCGAGCGGCGCACACAGAAAAAGAAAGCCAAGTTGCGCGGGCAGGGCGCGCCGCTTTTTGACGACAAGCTCGTTGACCGGGCGATCGAGAATTTGCAACGCGCGCACGCGGCAACACGCAACGCAATTGAATTCCTCTCAGCGCATTCGGCCAAGCAAACTGAAGCGGCTGTGGGAATAGGCTGGAACAAGGACTACCTGTCGAAGGAGCCTCCGCCGAGTGTCGGGGCTGCCGTCCGTATCAAAAGCGCGGTGGAGGACCTGATCGGCGACTTGACGACATTTGCGGGTGTTCCGCAGCCACGAACCCGCGGCGACTGGGACAGATTCGTTTCGACGAGCGCGGCGGAGTTGTTGGATGCTGGGTTCAGCTCGCGAGAGGTGGCCGGGCTCTTGACCGGGCAGCGCCCCGAAAGGGTCGATCGCGCGACGCTCGAACGATTTCGGCAACGTGTCAGAAGGCGCGAGATTTCAGCAGGTTAGCTTGTGCGTATGAATCGCGGCGAGAATCGTACGCATTTTATTCTGGCACCTTGGGGCCGATCCGTCGTCTAGTACGTGAGTGATGTCCGGTGAGGCAAGTGAACTCCTGTTGCTGGTCGAGGCCGCCAAGCAGGCGCGGGTTTCGGTCGAGACAATGCGGTTCTGGATTCGAACGGGGAAACTTGCGAGCGTGCGCCCAGGTCGTCGTCGCATGATCCGCCGCGATGTGCTCGAGGCCTTTCTGCTCCGTGATTCACTGGCTGAGCGGAAGGAGGCGCGCATTGTTCTCTGATGCAGTAGCAGCGAAACTGGAAGAGGCGGCGCGCCTGATGGCTTCGGGGCTCGAGCACGCCGCGGACGCTATTCACCTCCTTCGGGGAGCCCCCGTGGGTAAGCAGAAGCGTGCTCCGCGCCCACGTGCGATTCCGGCGCCTTCGCGCCCTGTGACCGAGCTCGAGCAGGCTCGCGCCGAGCGCGTGTTGAAGAAGCACGGCTTCTTGGTCGGTGAGGAATAGCAATGCGCCCCGGAACAATCGAAGAACTCTCCTCCGGTCGTTTTGCTGCGCGCCTCCCACGCACGCTCGACCCGCGCCGTCGCCGGATCGGTACCTACGCAACGTACGAGGAAGCCGAATCGATGCTCGACGGTGCCTTGGCCGTCGCTCAGAAGAAGACGATCACGGAGCCGAAGGGCGAAACGCTGCACAGTTTCCTGCCGGGATTTTTAGACCGACGTGAGTTGAACGGAGTCCGGAATGTTGCTCGCGATCGCAACGCGGCGAAGAACTACCTCGAGACCGCACCGTTCTTGGGAACGCCGCTGCTGAAAATCACTCGCGTTCAGATCAACGATTGGCTTGAAGCTCTTCAGCGCCAAAAGTCTAAAAAGACAGGCGGGCGCCTCGCACCTCAGACGCTTCGGAACATCCTCAACCTGCTGCGTGTCTGCTTTGAAGAGGCGACCAATCGCGGGCTGATGATGCAAAACCCCGCGCGCGACTTGCGCCTCAATCGGGCGACCACCAACACAACGGAGGATGCTTGGACCATCCTCGAACCGGCTGAACAGGCCAGCTTCCTCGCAGCGATGCCGGCCGGCGAGCGGCGCTACTATCAATTCGCCATCGGCACAGGTCTCAGGCCCGGGGAGCAGCGCGCGCTCCTCAAGAAGGACGTTCACGTGGACGTCGACGAGCCGTTCTTGACAGCGCGCTACGGCTCGCCCGGAAAGCCGACGAAGACCGGCAAGCCCCGGCGCGTTCCGCTGTTTGGTGCCGCGCTCGATGCGGCCCGCGAACAACTGGCAGCGCTAAAGAAGCTCAAGAACCCCAAGGGCATCTTTTGGCCAGGCGCAAAGGGCCGTTATCGCGACGAAGGCGTTCCGGAAGGCTGGGCGAGCTGGCTTCAGGCTGCTGAGATAGCCCGCACCGTGCGTCCCTACGATCTACGCCACACCTGCGCGTCGGCGCTCGTCTCCGGCTGGCTTGGAGGCCGGCGCTGGACTCTCGAGGAGGTCAAGGAGGTGCTCGGCCATACCGACATCAAGACCACCCAGCGCTACGCGCATTTGGGCGAGACCGCGATCCGCGACGCGGTCCGCGAGACGCGGGAGGCGCTAGCGGTCACCGAAACCAAGGGCGCCGGGCGCACTGGCCCGAAGCTGGTCCAAAACGGCGAAAATCGGGGCCAAGGTGCCGAAAGCATTCAGTCTGAGTACGCTTTCGTAAACCGCAGGTCTCGAGTTCAAGTCTCGAAATCGGCTCCACGGTTCTTCCGAAGAACAAAGAAAACGGCCCATGATCGGTGCCGAGCTGGCGCACCGAGGAGTTCGTCATCGCGACGAGACAGGTCGGAGTGCGACACGGCGGGACGCGGGTTGGGGCACTGGTGGAGCACCAGCTTGGGCACTGTGAAGGCTCGGCCACGCCGACTTTGCAGGCACGTTCAATCGCGCCAGTTCTCGATGCGCAGCGGGTGACCGAGCGTGCGGACGCGCTCGTAGTGGTTCACGTTGCCGGTCACCAAGGTCAGATCGTGCACCAGGGCCGTCGCGGCGATCATTGGGTCGGCGCGACCGATTGTCGCTCCAGTTCGTTCGAGCGCACCGCAGATAGTTCCCGCAAGGCGGGCTTCGTCTGCGGTGAACTTGAGCACCTGGAGGGGGCGAAGCCGAGCGAGGTAGGTATCGAGCTCGTGAATGCGCCCGGTCTTCTCGAGACCCGTAGCGATTTCCATCAGCGTCACGGCTGAGATCGCAAGAGGACCGGTGCGAGAGATACGTTCCTTGGCGCGATCCGCTACCCGTGCGTTTCGCCCGCGGAGCAGCTCGGAGAGGATGTCCGTATCGACGAGCGCGTCCGTCACGGCACTCGGAGTTGATTGCGCTCGCGGGTCTGCATCGCGTCTTCGCAGATGAACTCGATGAGCTCCGGTTCATCGGCGAAACTGCCGATGAACGCGAGTGGGTCCGCGGGCTGCTCCGGAAGCTCTTGGGCGACGCGATCGAGCAGCTCGCGCCGCTTCGCGGGTGCAAGCCCTCGAATCGCTGCGATCAGTTCGTCGATTTCGGGCGCTGCCATGACCTAAACCTATCACGCCGCAAGGCGGACCGCCGGGGGACTCAACTGCGGAGCCGATTTCGAGACTTGAACTCGAGAATCTTTTCGCGTCGGCCGCATGACTCTGGTCACTCGATTCGGGTCTTGGCGGGGTCGTGGCGAAGGAGCCGCGCGTCGACTCGCCCGGAGCGCCCCGCTCAACGCCGCTGCGAGCTCGGAGGCCCCTTGTCGAGCTGCCCGGCTTTCATCTGGGCCACCAGCAAATCGAACACAATCCGGCCAAAGTCGGCCGCGACGTTCTTGTTGCTCAGAACTTGGTTCATTTGGTTTTGGTGCGCGTCGGCGGATTCCATGACGGCGCTGTCGACGGCGCTGGCGAAGTCGCCGAGTAGGGCTTGTTTGGCTGAGTTGTTGCGGATCTGGTGCATCACCGCTTCGTTTTCGCTCACCTTGTTGGTGATGGTGAGCCCCGGGTTCATGCCACCCTCGGTGAACTTGTCGCCGAGCAGCCCTTCGACGTTGGGGTCTTGGGCAGAGAACTCGACCTCGCCGGAAAAGGCGACCATGGCGCTGATGCCGCTGTAGCCGCGCTGCGTGATGTACTTGTCGAAGCCCAGCTTGTAGCGCACGGCCTCCTTGCAGATGGCGTCCACTGCCACTGGGCCTGGACTCCGATTGATGATGCTGATCGTGTGCTGTGCAGCGTGACGTGCTCAGGTCATGGCGTCCCGAACGAGGGCGGTATCGACGAACTGTTCGAAGCGAACGATGAGCCCACTCCTCACGACGAAGTGGTGCGCAACGCGCACGTCAAGCAATTTACTCGTCGTCTTGTTGCGGGCGGTGTACCTGGCCAGCACGACGACGTTTTCACCATCGACGACATACCGGTCGTCGTGCGCTACCCAGCCCTCCCACGCTCGGCCGAGCCCCTCCATGACGTTGCTCGTCACGCCTTCGGGAGTTCGATATGTCCCGGCAAGTGGAAAGCCCGCCATCTCGGTCCACTCGACGTCGGGGGCAAGCGTCGCGCGCAACGCCTCGAGATCACCGCCAGCAGACGCAATGTATTGACGACGCACGACTTCGGCGGGCGAGCTTCTTTCTCGTTCGATTTGTTCCATTCGGGTCATCCCAACTTCATTTCACCCTTGGCGACTTTTGAACCGATTTCGAGGGCTACCCCCATGCCGGCTTGCGGGTAGCGCCGCTTCATTGCGGCGATGAGCCCGCCGCTGTCCTTCGTGAGTGCAAGTTCCTCCTCGAAGGCGATCAAGTATTCGCGGGTGTAGTCGAGCGCCGAAGCATCGCAGGCAGCGTCTTCGGCGAGATGGCCGGGGATCACGATTTTGGGGCCGCGCTTCGCAATCGCGTCGAGGTTTGCAACCCATGCGGCGCGCTGCTCAGGCGTCTGCGTGTCGGCCGTCCAGACATGAACGCCAGAGAAGGCAAGGACGCCGCCGACCACGGCTCGAAGGGACGGCACCCACAGAAAGCGACGGTTCGCGAGCCCATCGGCGGCGACGATCTCGATCTCTTCTCCCTCAAGCGACAGGGTCGGATCGTTCGAGGCGATCGGAAGCACGACATCCGAGAGCGTCCGCGGACCGTTCTCGCCCAACTTGGGGCCCCAAGCGTCGAGCTTCTTCTGGACGCTGGCGGAGATCGCCGCGACGGTGTCCACGCCGGCGATCACGCGCGCATCGGGGAACGCTTCGCAGATAGGTCGAAGCGAGAAATAGTAGTCGGGATCGCTCTGGCTCACGTAGATCGTGGTGAGCTGCTTGCCGGTTGCCTGGATGGCCGCCGCGACTGCACGACCGTCCTCTAGCGTGAAGCCGCCATCCACGAGGACGGCTTGATGCGCCCCGCTCAGCAGAACCGGCGCACGGAAGAAGCCTCGCTCACCAGCAGGGAAGTGTTTCAACGTAATGGTCATTGGAGTTCTCCTTGGTTGTCTTCGATGGCAGAGAAGGTGGTCAGACTGCGCGAAGCTGGCGGAGCAGAACGTCGAACGGCCCGTACAGGTAGTCGCTGGCTACCAGGCGTTGCGACGGACTTTCCCCAACCACGACCGTCGGGACTCCGCGTCCGCCGACGGCACGGAGGACCCGTCGAGCCGTCGACGTCCGCGACTCGACTTCCGCGACCAGCTCGGAGTCGGCGCCGGATAGCCGCGTGGCTGCGGCATCGAGTCCGAGCTTGCGAAGGATGTCGACTAGAACGCCGAGAGCGGTCACATCGCGACCCTCGACGTAGCGTGCCGTCTGGATGGCCTCGAGTGCATCGAGCTCGCGGCTCGGACCAGAGAGCGCCGCGGCAGTCAGTGCCATCGTCGCAAGGCCAGAGTCCAGCCTCGTGCCTGTCGCGCCGAGCACGTGGTCCCGATAGCGCTTCGAGAACCGCTGCTCGCTAAGTTGCTCGATGCGCTGGTCATTCGCCCAAGCGTACTCTGCCAAGCCGGCATCCATTGTCCGGGCGCCGTCTCCAGAGAAGAGCCCCGTCGGGGCGAGCTCGAGACGGACGCCGGAGTCCGCGTGGAGGCATCGCAAGGCCGGGGTAGCGCCATAGCACCAGCCGCACAGAGGGTCGTAGAGGACCGTGACGCTTGTCGTGTGGGGGCCGCCGTTCGTCATGGGAATAGGATGACGTTTCGACGTGTCAGGCGGAAGAGTTCAAATTCGGACACACTGTATGCTATTGGCAAACAATGCCCGCGACAGCCATGCGCAGTTCGATGAATCTGAACCGGCTCGCCTACTTCGCGGCGGTTGTCGATGCCGGCTCGTTCACGCGTGCAGCTGCGAGCCTCGGCATCACGAAAGCCGTCGTGAGCCAGCAGGTGGCGAAGCTTGAGGAAGAGGTTGGCACTACGCTACTGACACGGACGACGCGGAGCGTGCAGGCTACGGAGGCAGGGCGCTCACTCTATGCACGGTGCACGGTCATCTTGCGCGAATCCGTGGACGCTTTCGACGAGCTTGCGCAGGGTGTCGCTTCGCCTCGCGGCACGCTCCGAATCGCCGCTCCGTTCGACTACGGCTCGACGGTGATCGTGAGGGTCGTGACGGAGCTCACGCGCCGTTACCCCAGCATCGACGTCGTCTTGAATCTCAGCGATCGGACTACGAACCAGCAGGAGAGCGACCTCGCGGTCCGCGTTGGATGGCTGGAAGCATCGAGCCGCCAAGCTCGGCGAGTCGGCACATTCCAACAGTGGCTGGTTTGCGCGCCAGGGCTTTTGCTGGCTGTCGCGCGCGTGCGCAACCCGGAAGACCTCGCAGAGTTGCCGTTCGTGGCAAACGTCTCGTTGCCCGAACCTCTGGTCTGGCGATTCATGCGCGGTGCGACCGGGCAGCGCACAGTACGAATGCGCTCCAAGATTGCGACCGACGCAACACCAGCCGTCCTCGCCGCAGTCATCGCCGGTGCCGGGTTGTCTGTCCTGCCGGACTACGTCGTGGCCGGGGAAGTCGCGTCAGGCCGCCTCTGCCACGTACGCCCCGATTGGAAGCTCCGCAGCGGCGGAATCCACGTCGTATTTCCTGCCGCCCGGTTCCGTCCCACGAAAGTAGGCCGGTTCGTCGACCTGCTCATCGAGGCAGAGCGCGCACGTACAGGCGCGTAAGTGATGCAAAGCCGACCATCTTCAACACCGACCAGGGCTCGCAATTCACCGCGGAGGCGTTCTCCAGCGTGCAGCGCGGCGCCGGAATCACCATCAGCATGGACGGCAAGGGGCGCTGCATCGACAACGTCTTCGTCGAGCGTGTCTGGCGCTCGCTCAAGTACGAGGAGTTCGGGGAAGCCGCCGCGGAATAACGACTGATTCTCATCTCGAAACACCTACATTTCCCGCGAATTACTCACCAGGTAAGCGCGCGCTTTGCACAACATCCTTGTTTTGCCTGAGCACCTGTTGCGCGATGATTCGGCATGCCGAGCAGCGAGCAAGACACGGTCGTGAGCGATATTGCTCACGAAGCCCCCGTCGTTGCCGCGCATGACTGTTTGGTGGTGATTTACAAACGCGACGGCGGCGCTGGTACCTGCGTCGCGTTGGATCG
>JBDTJC010000023.1:0-23428 GCA_039936055.1 Polyangiaceae bacterium
GGACGGCGAGCGCGATGCCCGGTGACTGGCTGGAACCCACGGCGCGGAACTCGAAGCGGTTGCCAGTGAAGGCAAACGGGCTCGTGCGGTTACGATCGCCCGCGTCACGCGGCAGATTCGGCAGCGAGTCCACGCCGATCCTGAGGCTGCCGCCAGCCTTGGAAGACTTGGCGCCGCCGGCCTTGATCTGGTCCCAAACATCACCGAGCTGATCGCCCATGAAGATCGAGATGATCGCCGGGGGAGCCTCGTTGGCGCCGAGGCGATGGTCGTTGCTCGCCGAGGCGATGGCAGCGCGCAGCAGACCGCCGAACTTGTGCACCGCGCGGATGACCGCGCCGCAGAACACGAGGAACTGCGCGTTGTCGTGCGGAGTCGCGCCCGGGTCGAGCAGGTTGCCCTGGGTCGAGTTGCCGAACGAATAGTTCAAGTGCTTGCCCGAGCCGTTGACGCCCGCGAAAGGCTTCTCGTGCAGGAGGCACACGAGGTCATGCTTCTCGGCGACCGACTTGAGCGTGGTCATTACCAGCTGCTGGTGATCAGCCGCGACGTTGGCGCCCTCGAACACCGGCGCGATTTCGAACTGGCCCGGGGCCACTTCATTGTGGCGAGTGGCCACTGGAATGCCGAGGACCAGCAATTCACGCTCGAGCTCGAACATGAACGCCATGACGCGCGCCGGGATCACACCGAAGTAGTGATCTTCGAACTCCTGACCCTTGGGCGGCTTGGCCCCGAACAGGGTGCGCCCCGCGTTCAGCAAGTCCGGGCGCGCGTAGTAGAAATTCTTGTCGATCAGGAAGTACTCCTGCTCGCAGCCGGCGAACGACGTGACCAGAGCCGGGTTTTCGTGCCCGAACAGCTTCAAGATCCGTTGGGCCTGCACGTTCAGGGCGGCGGTGGCGCGCAGCACCGGGGTCTTGGTGTCCAGCGCTTCGCCAGTCCACGACACGAAGGCGGTCGGGATGCACAGCGTGATGCCGTTGATGGTTTCCATCAGGTACGCGGGGCTGGTGACGTCCCACGCTGTGTAGCCGCGCGCTTCGGACGTGACGCGGATACCGCCGCTCGGGAAGCTCGATGCGTCGGGCTCGCCTTGCACGAGCTTCTTGCCGGAGAACTCTGCGAGCGCGCCGCCTTCGCCATCGGGGTTGAAGAAGCTGTCGTGCTTCTCTGCGGTGGCGCCGGTGAGCGGGTAGAAGACGTGCGCGTAGTGGGTCGCGCCCTTGGCCAGCGCCCAGTCCTTCAATGCCGAGGCGACCACGTCAGCAGTCGCGGGATCGAGCGGCGCGCCGCCTTCGATCGTCCTTTTGAGCGACTTGTAGACGTCCTTCGGCAGATGCGTCTTCATCGCCGACATGCCGAACACGTGGGCGCCGAACAAGCTCCCCGATGCGGTTTCCTTGTAGTTCAGGGGCGGCGAGCTGGTTTTGAACGCCGAGACCTTGGAAATAGCTTGTTGACGGACCGTATTACCGCTCATTTGTTTTTCCTCGTTAGCTGGCTATTTCGGCACGGAAATCACCGAAGGGCGATCCATCTACTGCTGCGAGTCTTTCGGCACAACGACCAGAATGTTTCGCCATGGTTTCTGAAATCCCCGCGCGCCCGACATGACGCAGTTCGGTTTTTCGGCTGGTATTTGCGCCGAAAAACAGGCCTCCGCGCCGCTGGGGCCGGAAGACTGAGTGGGCGCTCAGTGTCTAGATGGGGAAGTCTAGCCGGCCCGTGTTTCGGACCGTATCGGCTGCCCGTTGCGCGCAAAACCGAGGCCCGCGCCGGGTCGGCAGGCGTCTTTGCGTGCTCGGGAACTGAGGTAGGTTCCCGCCGATGCAAACATCGCTCCCGCTCCTGATGACGGTCGTCGTCATCCTGAACACTATTGCGCAAGCGCTGCTCAAGATGGCGGCCGGCCGCGGCTTGATCAACGCGCCGATGATCGGCGGCGTCGGGGCGTACGGGCTCAGCACGTTGCTTTACATCATCGTGCTGAAGCAAGCGAACTTGTCTTTCGCATATCCGGTGATCATCGGAGCCACGATGATCGCGACCTGCTTCGTCGGTGTCATCGTGCTCAACGAACGCCTGGCGGCCCTTCAGTGGCTGGGAATCGCGCTGATCATCGCCGGCATCGGCCTCGTCGCAGCGATGGCGAAGAAGGCCTGAACTTTAGAGCTCGCAGGTGAGCTCGGCCATTGTTTCGCGGAAGCCGAGCGCGGCGAAGAACGCGCGCGCGGTGTGGTTCTTGCTGGCTGTATGCAGCACCAGCCGCGGCGCGCCCTTTGCGCGCAAGCGCTCACGCACAGCTTCGAGCAAGCGTCGCGCGATGCCTTGCCGGCGCACGCCCTCGTTCACGAAGATGTCGTGCAACGCGCCGTGCGCGTCCAATAGCGCGTTCCAATCGCGCTCCTCGAGGCGTGCATAGGCGTAGCCGACCACACTGCCGGCGAGCTCGGCGGCCAGGATGAGCGTGTCCGGATTCGAGAGTTCGCCCGCAAAAAAACGCGCGTAGCCCGCCTCCACGTTCGGAATCAGCATGAAGCGCTGCGCGTCGAAGCCGTAGTGCTGACGCACTAACTGTCCGGCGAGCTCGGCTACTGCCGGCAGATCTCGGGCTTCGGCGGCTCGGACGGTGACGGTCATGGCTCGAGTGTAGCCGCGCTCACCAGACGAACACACCCGTGCCGACCAAGATTGCGAACGCGGTGCCGAAGACCACGATCACAATCAGCGCCACGGTGAGAATGGCGCGCCGCTGGGTGTCACGACGCAATAAATCCTCCGGATCCCCGCCGCGGTGGAGCTCGGCCAGCGCGGCAAGATCCGGCACGGAGTGATGGACATGCGGCGGCGGTTGGGGCGCCTCTTCTAGCGCTTCGAGCACTGGCAGGGGAACCGCGGCTTCGGCGCTGCGGACGCGCACCGAGAGGGGCTCGGGGGTATCGGTCGCGGTGCTCAGTGGGCCCTGGACCTGAGTCGAGGCGCGCTCCAAAGCGGCCACCGCCGGCGCGACATCGATCTCGACCGCCTCGACGAAGTCCGGCTGCGAGATGAGACCCGAACTCGCCTCCTTCAGCCAAGCGCGGCGTAACGACGTGCCGACTGCATCTTCTTGCACGCCGCGCTCGATCAACCAAAGCGCGAGCGCTTCACCCAGATCACGAATGCTCGCGTGCCGATCAGCTGCGGCTTTCGCCAAACCACGGGTTAGGATCTGCCACAGCTCGGGTTCCGCGAGCCCGTGCGCTTCGAGCGGCTTTGGCGCATCCTCGATGATCGAACGCAGCAAAGCGTTGTAGTTGTCGGCCTCGAACGGACGGTGGTTCGTGATGGCCTCGTACAGCACCACGCAGAAGCTCCACTGATCCGTGTGCGCGTCGCTGGTTTCGCCGCGCGCCTGCTCGGGTGACATGTAGTCCGGCGTGCCTAGCGCGGTATCGCGCACTGTGAGCCGGCGCACGCGATCCGTCTTGCGTGAGATGCCGAAGTCTAGGAGCTTGGCCTGTACGCCGAGCTCGGCCTCCGCCAAAAACACGTTCTCCGGCTTGATGTCGCGGTGCACGACGCCGCTCTCGTGCACCGCGTTAAGCGCATGCACGACCGGCAAGAGAGTGGCGACGGCTTGCTCCGCGGAAAGCCGACCACCTTGCTCGATGCGGGTTGCCAGATCTTCACCGGCTAGCAGCTCCAGCACGATGAACGGGTCGCCGCGCTCGGTGTGCCCGAAATCCAAGGCGCGCACGATTGCCGGGTGACCCAGCCGCGCGGTGTTGCGTGCTTCCTCAAGCAGGCGTTCGGCCAACCCTGATTCCGGAGCGCCGACATCGCCGATGAACTTCACGGCCACGTCGATGTCCAGGCTCAGGTGATGCGCCACCCAGACCTCGCCCATGCCGCCGGCGCCGAGCGGCCGCAGCAGCTCGTACTTTTCGGCCACGACCAGGCCGGGTACGTAGGCGACGCGCCGGCCGGAAACCGGGCCGGAGTTTTCCACGCTCGAGTCGTCCGTGTCGTCGACGATGATGTCCGGGGCGCTGACGAAACGCTGCCCCAACGGGGCGCTCAGGCCACGCACGCGCGTGCTCGGTTCCTCGCCAGTCAGGGGCAGGGGCGTGGGGGCGCCGCTGCTTGGCTTACCGGGCACACGAGTCATCGCGAGTCAGTGTAGCTGGCAGCCCACCCCGGACCAATGAAACGTGCCTGTCCTACACCGACGCTAACCAGACATTCCTCAATAGTTATCGGAGGGTTTAGCCCTTTGGCGAACTGCGATTCCGCGGCTCCGCACGCCGACAGGGCCCGTGGACGTGCCCTCGCGACTCCGATAGCGTTCCGGCCGATGCCGATCCCCGCCAGTGACCGTCTCGAATTGGAGCAGACCCTGATGGAGCTCGGCATCCGCCCGACGAGCTACCGCGCCCTCATGCTGCTGCCGCTCATCTACGTTGCGTGGGCCGACGGCAAGATGGAAAGCGTGGAGGTCGAGCGCATCCGAAAGTTCGCTGCGGACCGCTTGCACCTCACGCCCGAGACTGCGGCTGTGCTGGACAAATGGCTGAAAGAGCCGCCGTCGCAGAGCTACGTGGAGAGTGGGCTGCGCGGTTTGTTGGGGGTTGCTCTGGACGAAGACTTCCTCGAAGTCGACGTCGAAGAGCTGCCCGATCTTGTGCTGCATGCGGAGTCTATCGCGCGCGCGACGGCAGACGCGTTCGATGACCCGAACGCTGTTACCGCCGAGGAAGAAGTCGCACTCGGCGAGATCGCGCGACTACTCGAGGTCGACGGCGGCTCCGCCTGGAAGCGCGTGCTCGAAGCGTTACGCACGCAGTACCCGCCGGCGGGTTGAGAAGCGCGCGCGCCGGCTCACATCGGGTCGTTGGCGCCTTTGAGGATCAGCGCGGTCGGCCGGTAGTTGTTCAGCGCGTCCGCGTAACGTTCCAGCAACTTGCCGCGCAAATTGAGCAAATCCAGCTCGGCTTCTACCAGCTCGACGCGCGCGCGTTGCACTTCCAGCTGCGCCACTTGATAGTCGTTGTTGGCTTTTTGGACTTCGATCGCGAGGGCGGTGCCAGCAGCGAACTTGCCCTGCTCACCGTCGGCTTGCTCATGCGAAACCTTCTCGTTGACCAGTGCGAATTCCAGCCGGCGCTTGGCGGCGTTTCGCGCCGAGACGTCCAGCGCGATGTTCGTCTTGGTCTGCTGTCGCAGATTGTCGATCTGCTTTTCGGCGATGTGCATGCTCAGTAGCGCGCTTTCGATTTGCGCTTGGCGCCGTGTGTTCGTGACTGGCGTTTCGAACGCGAGGCCCACCGTCGCGCTCACCGCCTCCATCTTCCCGAACTGATCGAGGGCCGGTGACACTGCGCCGTTGCCCAGACCCTGAGCGGTCACGGAAGCCGTCAGGTCCAGCCGCGAGCGTTGCGAATCCCCCGCGATTTTCGCTTGATACTGCGAGATCTGCAGCTGAGCTTTGGCTTGTTTCAGCTCGTAAGAGGCCGCGAGCGCGTCCTCGACCGCGCGATCATCAAGCTCGTCAATGGCCACGTCCGGGGGCGTTTCGATGGCGCTCAGCTCCGGGCCGTTCTGGTCGGCAAGGCCTACGACCAGAGCGAGCGAGAGCGCCTTCTGTCGGATGGTGGTGACGGCGGTGTCCAGCGTCAGGTCTTGCTGAGCGGTTTGAGTAGCGTACGCCAGCGCATCGACGTGCGCGAGCGTGCCGCTCTTCACTTGTTCGTCCGCTTGCACCTGCTGGGATTTTGCCAAATCACGAGACGCTTCGTCGATGCGCACGGCTTCGGTCGCGTACCAAAGCTCCCAATAATTCACCAATACGTCGTGCAGCATTTGGCTGCCGTTTTGCCGGGCGGCAAGGGTTGCCGCGGTGCGGTTGAGCTCGGCAACGCGCAGGCTTGCCAAGCCGAGGGTACTGCCCGACCCGCGCAGAAACGGTTGCGTGAGCAGGAGCTGCCCGCTTAGCGAATAAAACGGGCCGAGCGCGTTGGTGCCGCCAGGGCTGTTGATGGGTAGAGCGGCGCGCGCCTGGCGCTGGCCTTGAAGCAGCGCCTCCACCGTGGTGCCGGTCGAGAAGGTCTTGGTCAAGCTCGAGCCCAGCGAGTACGTGTCGGTGGTACTGATGATCGTGCCGTTGCTGCCGCTCGAGTTCGGGTTGCGGTTGTGAGAGTAGTTGGCCGTGGCCCCGAAAATCGGGTCGTACAGCGCTTCTTCAGCGCTCACCGAGTAGCGCGCCTGCGTCTCTTGGAGCAGCGCGATGTGCAGGCTCGGGTTGTTCTTGATCGCGATTTCGACCGCGTTTTGGCTGGTTAGCGCGGACGCGCTTTGCGCGGACGCGCCGCTCGCGGCGGCCAGGCACAATGAGGCGGCAGCGAGTGCCGGTAACGCACGTTGTTTGCCGATCTCACTCATGACGCAATGCCTCGATGGGGTTCAGTTGAGCCGCTTTGCGCGCCGGGAGGTAGCCGAAGAGCACGCCGACCAACGCCGAAAACGCGAACGCGAGCGCGACGATCTCCGGCGGAATAACGAACGGCAGGCCCAGCGCGCGGGCGGCGAAGAACGAGCCAATCAATCCAAAAATCACGCCGATGATGCCGCCCAATGTCGAGAGCACGATCGCCTCCAGTAGAAACTGCATCATCACTTCGCCGGCGAACGCTCCGATTGCCAAGCGGATTCCGATCTCGCGTGTGCGCTCGGTGACCGACACCAACATGATGTTCATGATCCCGATGCCGCCCACGAGCAGGCTGACCGCCGCAATCGCGCCCAAGAGCGCGGTCAGCGCCGTCGTCGTGCTCGTGACGGTATCGGCAATTTCGGCCATGTCACGCACGTTGAAGTCGTCGTCCGAGCCGAGAGGGCGGTGACGCCTTTGCCGGAGCAATGCACGGATGCTTTCGGCCACGACCGAGGTATCCAGCCCTTCTTCGGCCGACACCAGGATTAGCGAAATGTCGTTGTTTCCCGTAATTCGGCGCTGAAACGTGGAGAGCGGCATGAGCAGTAGGTCGTCCTGATCCTGCCCCATGCCGGCGGTTCCCTTCGACACTAACGTGCCGATGATCTGGCAAGAGATCTTGCCCACGCGCACCTGAGCGCCGAGCGGGTCGCCGTTCGGGAACAGCTCGGTTTTCACCGTGGAGCCGAGCACGCACACCGGCACTCCGGAGTTGGCCTCGCCCTCGGTGAACTGCCGGCCCTTATCGATGCTGTAGCCGCGCACCTCGAAGAAGTTGTTGTCGGTGCCGGTGATGGACGTCGAGGCATTCTTGTTGCCGTAGATCACCTGCTGGTTACTCGTTGAACCGGGCGCGACGGCATGCACACCCGAGATCTCGCGTTTGATGGCGAGCATGTCTGCCATGCCGAGCGCTTGAGCCGCAGATGAAGCGCCGCCCTTCACCCGCGCGCCAGCGCTCACCATGAGCAGATTCTTGCCCAGCTTGCCGATGTCCTCGGTTACCTTTTGCGTCGCGCCGCGGCCCACGGAGACCAACGCGATCACCGCGCCTACGCCGATCACCACACCCAGCATGGTGAGCACCGAACGCATGGTGTTGCGCCGAATTTCGCGCAACGCCATCAGCACCGTTTGCAGGAACATCAGTGGCCTCGCTCGGGTCGGGAATCCTCGGTGATCAGGCCATCTTTAAAGACGACTACGCGATTGGCGAAGGCTGCGACATCCGGCTCGTGCGTGACCATGACGATGGTGATGCCGCGGGTTTTGTTCAAATCCACCAGCAGATTCATGATCTCCTGAGTACGCGCGGAATCCAGGTTGCCTGTTGGCTCGTCCGCCAACAGGAGCTCTGGGTCCGTGACCAGCGCGCGCGCAATTGCCACGCGCTGCTGTTGCCCGCCCGACAACTCTTGGGGCGTGTGATCGGCGCGATCCGACAACCCTACCAACTCGAGTGAACGAAGTGCCGCCGCTCGTCGATCCTTCACGCCGACGCGCCGATACACGAGCGGCAGCTCCACGTTCTCCAGCGCGCTCGTGCGCGACAGCAGGTTGAAGCCCTGAAACACGAAGCCGATGTAGTGGCGCCGGAGCAGCGTCAGTCCGTCCCCGTGGAGATCGTTCGTGGTGACGCCAGCGAGGCGGTACGTGCCAGCCGTGGGCACGTCCAGGCAACCCAAGATGTTCATGCACGTGGACTTCCCGGAGCCGCTGGTGCCCATGATGGCGACGAAGTCACCGCGCGTGATGTCGAAATCGATGCCCGCAAGAGCGCGTACTTCCGACTCACCCTCGCCGTACGTTTTCTCTACGCCGCGCAGCTGAATGATGGCTTCGTCGTCGGCCGCCGGCCGCGCGGGCGCCGTCATCACTGACTCGTCTTCCGTTGGTCGATGTCGGTGATGACAGTGACGCCAGCCGCGATGCCGCTCTTGATCTCTGTGCTTTCACCGTCAGTACCGGCGATCTCCACCACGGTGCGTTGCGGCTGGTTGTTCACGAGTTGATAGACAAGCCCCTGTGAATCGGCCGCCGTGATGAGCTTCTTGTTGTTCGCGGTCTTGGTGCGAGTGCCGCCCCCTCCGCCGGTGCGCGGCATGCCTCCTCCGCTGATGAAGGGGATGCCGCTGCCCGCCTTTGCAGAGGCGACCGCAGGGGGGCTAAAGCGGAGCGCCGCGTTCGGGAGGAGCAAGACTCCCTTGCGCTCATCGGTCGTGATGACCGCGGTGGCCGTCATGCCCGGGCGCAGCAGCCGCTCGGTGTTGTCAACGGAGAGCACGGCCTGATAGGTGACCACCGTCTGACCTGCGGTCGGCAAGTTGTGCACCGAAAGCACCTTGGAGACGAAGGCGTGGCCGCTCCAAGCGTCGACCAAGAAGCTCGCGTCTTGCCCCTCCTTGACCTTGCCGACGTCCGCTTCGTCGATGTCCACGTACAAGCGAAGCTGGGTCAGGTCACGCGCCAGCGTGAACAGCACGGGCGCGGACATCGACGCGGCCACGGTTTGACCGGGTTCCACCAAGCGCGACAAGACGATGCCGTCGATCGGGGAACGAATCACAGCGTACGAAAGCTGCGTCTCGGCGTCTTTGGCTGAGGCGCGGGCGAGTGTTGCTTGCGCGGTCGCGGAGGCGATGCTGGCGGCAGCGCGGTCTGCGTCGGCCTTTGCGCTGTCTAGATCCTTGCTGGAGATGAGGCCTTTTTGCGACAGGTCCAAGGAGCGCGCGTATTGCGCCTTGGTCTGCGCCAAAGTCGCCTTCGCGAGCACCAGCGAAGCGTCAGCGGCGTTCACCTGCGCGTGCGATTGATCTACTTTGGACTGTGCAGAGGCCGTGTCTATCTCTGCCAAGACTTCACCGACCGTGACATGGTCGTTGAAATCCACATTGATCTTGGTGAGTTTGCCGGAAATCTGCGCGCCGACGTCAACCGAATCCAGACCCTTCAGTGTGCCGGTGGCGGTGACGGTTTCCTTCAGGTCACCCTGCTGCACTTGGGCGGTGCGGTAGCGCACCCCCTTCTTGCTTGCGCTCTTGGTGCGCCAGAACATCACGCCGGCGATGACGGCGAGCACCGCGACAACACCGATGATTTGATAGATTCGGGCTCGGCGTCGGCGTGATTTCGTCTCGGCCAGGATTGCGGCTCCGTCAGGTCTCCCACTCATTGCTGATGGGTTTAGCCTAGGGCGCTCAGGATGCGTAACGGTATCTCAAATGTGTCTGTTTGTGTTTGATTCGGGCGGCAATCGTGGTGCTCGTGTACGCTGCTCGGCACATGGAAGGCGCGCGTCTCAAGGTGCTGGTCGTCGAAGACGACGCAAAAATCGCGCGGCTGACGCGCGACTACCTCGAACAACATGGCTTCGACGTCACGCTTGTGAGTGATGGCGTCGCTGCCAGTCGCGAGGCGTTGCGCCCCGAGTTCGACGCCATCGTGCTGGACTTGATGCTGCCCGGAAAGAGCGGCTTCGAGGTCTGTCGTGAAATTCGCCAACACTCGCACGTGCCGATTATCGCCGTCACCGCGCGGGTGGAGGTTGCGGACCGCGTGCTCGGGCTCGAACTCGGTGCCGATGACTACGTCACTAAGCCGTTCTCCGCGCGCGAGTTGCTGGCGCGCATCCAAGCGGTGGTGCGCCGCGCTGAGGGTCGCGCCGGGCCGCGCGCTCGTGAAGTGCGCGTCGGCCGCGTCGTCGTCGACAGTGCCAGCCTGCGTGCCACCTTAGACGGCCAAGTTTTGGCGCTCACCTCGTACGAGTTCGCGCTGCTGCGCGCGTTGGCGGAGAACGCGGGCAAGGTATTGACGCGCGAGCGCTTGCTGGACTTAGCCAAAGGCAACGCCGAAGAAGCGTTCGATCGTTCGGTCGACGTGCGCATCTCCCGCCTGCGCCAAAAGCTGGGTGACGACCCGCGCCACCCCCGGCTGCTCAAGACCGTGCGGGGTAGCGGCTACATGTTGGTGGCCGAGGAATCTGCGTGAGCGAATACCCTGGTATGCCAGGTAGATTCGCGCTGCGTGTTTATCTGTACGGGGTGTTGATGATTGCGCTCGCGGCTGGTGCGAGCTTCCTAGTTGGTCGTTATTCGCTGCGCCCCGCCTTGGATGGCCCCGCGCGCCCGAGTTCCACGTGGATTGCCTGGCACATGGCGGAGCTCGCCGATCGCCCGGATGAGCTGAACGACGAGCTGCAAAATCTGAAGAAGCGCGTCGGTATCGAGCTGTCCCTGTATGAGCTGAATGGCGACCTGATCGCGAGCAGCTCCGTCACGCCTCCGCCTCCGATCACGGCCCAGGAGCTGGCGCGCCTGCAGCGCGAACGTACCGTGTTCGGGCGTGGCTGGGGCATGGTGCTCGAGCCGCCGACCGCGCGCAGCAGGGCGCGCTACGCCGTCCTTCACTACCGCGCCCCAGAGTGGCCGGTAAGCTTGCTGGCCAAACAGCTTGCCGTCGCGCTGTTCGTGCTCGCTCTCGCCTCGCTTCCGTTGGCGCGTTCGATCACCGCGCCGCTGGCGAGCCTTTCCGCGCTCGTGCGCCGCTTCGGCAAGGGTGACCTGTCGGCGCGCATGCGTTCATCTCGTCGCGACGAATTCGGCGCTTTGGCGCGCGCCTTCGACGACATGGCCGATCGCATCGCGCAGCTCCGTCGCTCGGAGAAAGAGCTTCTCGCCAATGTCTCGCATGAACTTCGCACGCCGCTGGCGCGCATCCACCTAGCGCTGGAGCTGGTGATGGATGGCGATCGCGAAAAGGCCAGCAGCTACCTCGCGGACATCGCTGATGACCTCGCCGAACTCGAGCACCTGCTCGATGACGTGATGAGCGCTGCGCGTTTGGACCTCGCGCGCGACAACGGTGGAGACGCGCTGCCTCCCTTGCGCTTCGAGACCCTCTCTGGACGCGGCTTGATTGACGCCGCAGCGGCGCGTTTCGCGGTGCGCTACCCGGAGCGCACGCTCGAGTGCCAGGTGCCGGACCAACTACCGACGCTGGACGCCGATCCCGTCGTGCGTCGCGTCTTGGACAATTTGCTGGACAACGCGCGTAAGTTCTCCGAAGCGCCGGTCGAACTCAGCGCGAAAAGGTCGGAAGACGGCGCACACTTGGTGGTGGCCGTGAAGGATCACGGCGTTGGTATTTCGGCTGCAGATCAGCCGCGCATCTTCGAGGCGTTTTTCCGCAGTGACCCGAGCCGCACCCGCGCTACTGGCGGCGTCGGGCTCGGGCTCGCGGTGGTGCTGCGTATAGTCGAGGCACATCGCGGCACGATCGAAGTGCACAGCGAACTCGGCGCGGGCACGCTTTTCGTGGTCACGTTGCCGCTGGCGCAAGCCGCAAACTCGGCGTCACCGCTCGCTTCTTGACGCTTGGCCCGGACGCTGCGCACGTAGCGCGCCGTGGCACCTCGCACTCGGACCGAGCCGAACGTAACCGTACTGGGCGCGCCACGCGCGCCGTTTCGCGACTATCACTACCGCTTCCTGCGCGCTTCCTGGTTGATGGCAGTGACGACGATCGTCGCCATGTTCCTGGCGCTGAACGCCGTCTTCGCGACCCTCTACCTGCTGGAGGGCGGCATCAAGCACGCGCGCCCGGGCTCCTTCTCGGACGCCTTCTACTTCTCGGTCCAGACCATGGGCACCATCGGCTACGGCGACATGTATCCGATGTCGCCGGTCGCCAATGCGCTGGTCGTGACCGAGGCGGTGGTGAGCTTGATCATGACCGCGCTGGTCACCGGCCTCGTGTTCTCCAAGTTTTCGCAAATACAGGCGCGCGTCGTGTTTACTAATACCATCGTGGTTAGCCCGATGAACGGCGTGCCGACGATGATGTTCCGGCTCGGTAACGAGCGCGGCAATCAGATCGTTGAAGCGCAGCTGCACGTGGTGATGCTGCGCACCGAGCACACCCAAGAAGGCATCACCTTCTACCGCATGGTGGACATTCCCTTGGTTCGCGAACGCTCCCAGGCATTTACGCGCTCTTGGACGGCCATGCACACCATCAACGAGGCCAGCCCGCTGTACGGCGTCACCGAACAGCGCATGAAAGACGAAGAAATGGAGTTCGTCGTTTCCCTCGTGGGCACTGACGACACGTCGCTGCAGCCTGTGCATGCTCGGCGCCACTACCTGCACGATGAAGTGCAGTGGGGCGCGCGCCACGCCGACGTGCTGACCGAGCACCCTGACGGCTCCCTGATCTTGGACTTGCGCAAGTTCCACGACACCGTGCCGACCCGCGCGACTCCGGAGTTCCCGTACGGCGTGCGGGATTGATTGCCCCGCGTAAACTCAACGGAAATTTTCGGCGCTTCGCAAAGAACCATACGCTACGCGCGTTACGCGCTGCACATCAGAGCGCTCGGCACGAGGCGGAGGGGCTGAGCGACGAACATCGCTCAAGCCCCGCCGGGCCAGCGTTCTTACTTGGACGCGGCTTTCTCTTTCTTCTTCGCCTTCTTCTCCTTCACCGTGAGTTTGGGCTTATTGGTCGTCTTCGTCTTCTCTGTGCCTTTGGGCATCGTGAAAAACTCCCTGCGCAAACCGAAGTGGCGCGCACAACCTAAATACTCCTTGTCGCCCGTCCCTGGAAGACCAGAAAATCAAGGCCCCGGGTGCGGTGACTGTCGCTCCAGCCGGGCCAGCTCGACCGGGTCCATCTCCGAAAGCGGCGCGTCGCCGACGCCTCGCTCCCATCAGATTCGCCCGTTGCAGCCGCGCGCCGCCGCGCCCTGTGCAGGCGGCGCTTGAACACGAGGGTCGCGGCTTGGCGGTCTGCGGAACCGGCCGATGGCGCCGCCGAGCGGGGAAGAGCTCCTCCGCCGCTGAGCGCGGAGTTCAGTCCGCGACGATGGTGTCGATCTGACTTAGCTCGGCCGCGGAGAATTGTGTATTGCCGAGCGCGGCGACCGCGTCTTCGAGCTGCGAAACCTTACTGGCGCCGATCAGCGCGGACGTCATCTCCGGATGGCGCAGTACCCAGGCGATCGCCATTTGCGCGAGCTTCTGTCCGCGCCCTTCGGCAATCATGGCCAAGCCTCGGATCTTCGCGAGCTTCTCGTCCGTTACGTGTGCGGGGCGCAGGAAGCCGTGCGCCTTGCCGGCGCGCGAATCCGCTGGGATCCCAGCCAGGTACTTGTCGCTGAGCAAGCCCTGAGCGAGCGGCGAGAAGGCGATGCAGCCCATCTTTTCGTCGCGCAGCGCGCCCAACAATTCCGGCTCCACCCAGCGATTGAACATGCTGTACGCGGGCTGATGAATTAGACAGGGCGTACCCAAACCGCGCAAAATTTGCGCGGCGCGTCGCGTTTCCGCGGCCGGATAGTTGGAGATACCGACGTACAACGCCTTGCCGCGGCGCACGGCCTGATCCAGCGCAGCCATGGTTTCCTCCAGGGGCGTCTCTGGGTCGAAGCGGTGGCTGTAGAAAATATCGACGTAGTCCAGACCCAGGCGACGCAAGCTTTGGTCCAAGCTCGACAACAAATATTTGCGCGAGCCCCATTCCCCGTACGGTCCTGGCCACATCCCGTAGCCGGCCTTGCTCGAGATCACGAGCTCGTCGCGGTGCGCGCGGAGCTCGCCGCGCAGCACTTGGCCGCACGTTTCTTCGGCAGAACCGGCGGGCGGCCCGTAGTTGTTGGCGAGATCGAAATGGGTGATGCCCAGGTCGAACGCGCGTAGCAGCAGGGTGCGTGACGTCTCGAACGCATCCACGCCGCCGAAGTTGTGCCACAACCCGAGCGAGATGACTGGAAGCTTCAGGCCGCTGTGCCCGGTGCGCACGTAGCGCATGCTCTCGTAACGATTGTCGGCAGCGCGGTACGTCATGGTCGCGCAGTATGGCCAAGCTCGCGCGGTTCGACAACGGCAGCGATGGTTTGATGGTACATCACATGCGGTGCGTTAGCCGCTGACGCTCTGGCGCAGCTCGATGGCGCGCTCGAACTGCTCGGGGTGCTTCAGCAATTGTGACATTCGCGCTACGGAAAGGTCGGCCAATTTTCCGTGCTGGCGCCCGAGCGCGCACTGCAGGTACAGCGCCTCCCGCAACAGCGGCTCGAGGTCCAGCGCGCAGCGCTTGAGCCAGGCTTCTTCGGTCTGCGTCGCCTTGTCTACCGAGCCTTCGAAGTCGATCAAGATCAATTCCAGCGGCGTGGGGCAGACGATGAAGTTGTGCAGTTCCGCGTCGCCGTGGGCGAGCCCGCCTTCTTGCAGCGCAACCAGCTTGGCGAACGCTTCCTCGCACAAACGCCAAAGGCCAGCCGCGCTCGCCAAGGACAGCTTCTCCGCCTCGGCAATATTCGCGGTTTGCGGGTCGGTGCCGAAGAACGGTGACAACCGACTGTATGGGTGCCCCGGCAACAAGCAGCTCCGAAACGTATTGGGCGTGTGCCCAATCGGCGGCGGGATGTGGATCATCGTGCTGGCGCGCGCGTGATTGTCGAACTCATCCTTCGTGTCCCCGTGCATTTGCCCTGGGAAATATGACTTACGAAAATGAAGCGGGTATTGCGTGGCCAGCGGGAACGTCTTGCGCGTGTCCGCGCTCGCGATCACCAAGTCCCCGGTCATCAACATCATCGTGCCGACTTGGCGCTTCGCGACCGTGCGCACCACGTAGTCACGCTGCGGTGGCGTATCGATGAACGTGAGGTATTCGCGCGACAGGAGTACGGCGTGCCGAGGTGACACGGGGACCAGTCGCTCGTCTTCCATGTCTGATGACTCCCAGAAGGCGCGCCGTCGGGCAAGTGTGCCGCGCGGCGCCGCGGAAAGTAGCGCCTCGCGCTTCTTTTCGGGCAGCCCCAGTTCGGAAGGAACGCCCTGAGCCGGCCCGCTGGTGTGTTCTTGGGAAACCACGAGCTCCCCGAGTCTGTGCCCGCGCTCAGCCTGTTCGCCCGACGGCCACATCGAGGTCAAGTCGTCGGCAGGGTCCGGCACATCGCGAGGTATGCCGCCTCGTGCACGCCTGCTACGACGATAGCGCGCTCGGTCAATGCTGATAGGGCCGCGTCGTCCCAGCGCGAGCTCGGGAGCGAGCGCGCGCCACGCCGGTGCACGCTCCCGAGTAGCGTGCCCAAGTAACGCGCAAGCTCCGGCAGCTCCGTGGCGGCGACGCGCGTTAGGTCCAGCTTGTCCTCCTGAGGCAGTAAGCGACGCACGAACATCGACAGGCCGTCGAGCTCGGTGGTGCCCGCCATGCGTGGTGGGTTAGGCAGGCAAGCGCGCGTGGCCATTAGCACTCGCTCCGCCGGCACCTGGGTCTGCGGGGCTAGGGCCTGCGCGGAGGGTACACCCTCGACCTTCATATCGAAGACCCAGCGGCTATCGATATCACCCTTGCCGAGCGTCAATACGGCGATGCGCAGGCCACCGAGGCTTCCGGTCCCTGCGATGCGAAAGGCCAAATCCTCAATCGCGAAGTGATCGCGAACGACGCGTTTGTCGGGGTCCAGTCGCTCCACGTACTGCTCGAACGCGGCGCGCGCTTTGGGCACAATTTCCGGGTCCAGCTCTTCGTAACGTGGGCCGCGCTGGAAGCGGCGTCGGTGCCCCACGCGCTCCGTGCGCTGATCCAAGAGCATCTTGCGGTCTCGGCTCGAAACTTTGGCGAGTAGCGCCTGCACCGCGAGGGGGGCGTGCTTGGGCACCTGCCCGTCGCACAGCGTGGCGACGTAGCCATCCAGCAGCGAATGGCATAGTTGCACGCTCTGCTGTCCGTTCGAGCCGAGCCCTCGGCCGCCGAGGATCACACTGGTCAGCAAGCGCACCACGTCCCAGCGAAATGGGCCAATCACCGATTCGTCGAAGTCGTTCACGTCGAAGACGACGGCCTCCGCGCCGTCTTTGTCTGCGGTGCGGAACGCGCCAAAATTTTCGAGGTGCGCATCGCCCACCAGCCAGCCTTCACCGCTGGGGCCTTCAGCGAGTTCCGGGTGCTCGGCGAGCAACTCGTAGTAAAGTGGCGCGGCGCCGCGTAGGTAGCCGAACGGGGACGCGGCCATGCGCGTCAGCTTCCGCGGCAAGAGCAGCGGGAAGGACTTCGTTGCCGCTACATCGCGGGTGAGCTGGCGATCGGCGTAGCGGACGGGATCGGGGGCGACCATAGAAGCCAGCAGATCAGGACGCGAGCCGTGCTGCAAGGGCCCCAATACCTGGGCAGCCGTACAGCTGCTGCCCCGGTTGAGCGCGCTCGGTAGAAAACTGTTTAATATTAATGATTTAGAATTCAATCGCTTATCGAAGTGACATGCCGTTCTGCCAGAATCTAGCCTTCTGTTCAGTGGTTCTGTACTGAACATACATGCACATCAGCGCCCTTGCTCAACGCCTCCTTCAACTCGTTTTCTGCCTCAGCTCTTCGAGCGTCGCGCTCACGCGGCCGCGTTTAGAACAGCGCCTGAGCGTGCCGCGCGGTTGCCTAAACGGCGCGTTCGACGAGCTGCACGCTCTCGGTCTGCTGGACGCGCATCGTCTGCGCCTCACGCTCCCGGGCTTGGCATGTGCGGTCGGTTTGGGCGCGCGTCAGCCCAGGCGAGCGGCTCGCCCCGTCGTGCGCGAAGCGGCCAAGCCGCGTGAGCTACGCGCTCCGATCTCCCTATTTTCCCAGCGTGAAGCGCCGCGCGCGGTGGCTTGAGCCAGCTGGATCGAAACCGCCGCTCAGGCCACGAAGTTGAGCTTCGTCCCGACGGAGCCGGAGGTTGCGAGCTGCGGCGCCGCGGCGGAGTGGATCAACGCCAGCGATTGCTGCCCGCCATCGGTCAGTTGTCGCTGCTGCTTGCCCGCTACCGCTACCGCGTACTTGGTGGCAATCGTCGCGCCGATCGGTCCTACTGAGTCAGCCATTGTTCTCGACCTTTCGCGGCATTCTCGTCCGATCGGAGAAGAACGGATCCCTGGGCCGATCCTTGAGCAGAAACGCCCAGGTTCGCGAGCGAGACGCGGCCCTATGGCCGGCGCTATTTTTAGGGCATTGGGAGGCGCGATTGCGGTCGGCGCGGCCCCTGAGCCAAGCTCGCCTGTCCCTGGGAGCCCGTCATTAGTAGTCGAGTCGTCATCCGTGGCCTGAGTCACGCTTTCAGTTCCGGTGGACCGGTGCTGCAAGGCATCGACTTGGATCTGGAAGCCGGCTCCTTCGTCGCGCTGCTTGGCCCGTCGGGTTGCGGGAAGTCGACGCTGCTGCGCTTCATCTCCGGTCTCGAGGCTCCGAGTTCCGGTTCGATTTCGCTGCTGCCCCGCGAGGGCGATGCGCCGCACTCCGCAGCGAAGCTCGCGTTCGTATTCCAAGACGCGCAACTTTTGCCTTGGCGGTCGGTGCTTGACAATGTCGCGCTCCCGCTGGAGCTGCAGGGCCTGAGCCGTAGCGCGGCTCGCGAGCGCGCGCGCGGCCCGCTTGCCGAAGTAGAGCTGAGTGACGTGCACGAACGCTTTCCGGATCAACTCTCTGGCGGCATGCGCATGCGCGTCTCGATAGCGCGCGCTTTGGTGACCGAGCCGGAGCTCTTGCTGCTCGATGAGCCTTTTGCGGCGCTCGATGAATTGACGCGTCAGCGCCTGGATGAACGCTTGCGCCGCCTTTGGCTGGCGCGTCGCATGACCGTGATCTTCGTCACGCACGCGCTGGCCGAGGCCGCATTTCTGGCGGAGCGAGCGTTGGTGATGTCGCGGCGACCGGGGCGAATCGTGCTCGACCAACGACTCGACCTGCCCCTGGAGCGCACTATGGGGCTGCGCACCCAGCCTGCGTTCGTGGAGCAAACGGCGATCCTGTATCGCGCCCTCGCGGCGCATGGCGCGCTGGACGACGGCCACCCCGCGACGGAGGAGGGGACGTGACTCGCTCTGGAAGCCGAGCATTTGCGGCCGTCGCATTGCCTCCGCTGCTCACTTTTTTCGCAGTGATCGGCCTGTGGGAGGGCGCGGTGCGGGCGCTCCACGTGCCGGCGTTTTTAGTGCCTCCGCCATCCGCAGTCCTTGTCACGGCTTGGGCGGAGCGCGCGGCGTTGAGCGGTTCGTTGCTCACCACGGCCGAGGGGGCGTGCCTCGGCTTCTTGCTCAGTGTGACGCTCGGCACTTCGGTCGGGGTGCTGTTCTCGCTGTCGCGTTGGCTGGAACGCGGGCTATATCCGTATGCACTGTTCTTGCAGACCGTGCCGATCGTCGCGGTCGCGCCGTTGCTCGTGCTTTGGTTCGGACCCGGGTTGCGCGCCGTATCGGTATCGGCGTTCATCGTGTCGGTGTTCCCGGTCATTGCGAACACGCTCGCTGGGCTGCGCAGTGTCGACCCGCGCTTGTCGGATCTGTTTCGCTTGTATGGTGCCAAACTGGGCGACACCGTGTTCAAGCTGCGCTTGCCAACCGCGATCCCCAGCATGCTGACCGGCTACAAAGTCGCATCCGGGCTATCGGTCATCGGCGCGATCGTCGGCGAGTTCGTGGCCGGGTTTTCCGAAGGGAACGCCGGGCTCGGCATCACGGTTCTGGCGGCCTATCGCCAGCTCCGCACTGATCTGCTGTTCGCGGCGGTGTTACTTGCGTCCCTCCTGGGGTTGTCGCTGTTTGCGCTAGTGAGCGGTGCGGCCAGCTTACTTTTGCGGCGCCTGCGCGTCCGGGGCTGAGGCGGAGCCAAGTAGTGGTAAAAGGCGACGTGTCGTCCATACGCCTCCTTTCCACGGTCTTACTTGCGTCGTGCCTGGCGCTTGCTTGCAGCAGGAAGCAGGAGCCCCGAGCGGGCGTTGCGAACGCGGAGACCCAGCTACCCACCGCCACGCCGGTGAAGTTGGCGCTCGATTGGGTGCCGGAACCGGAGTTCGGCGGCTTCTACGCCGGTCGAGAAGACGGCGCGTACGAGCGGCACGGGCTCAAGATCGAGATTCAGGGCGGCGGCGCAGGGGTGCCGGTCCTGCAGATGGTGGCAACCGGTCGCGCTGATTTCGGTACCGTGGGAGCCGATGAGCTGATCACGGCGCGAGCGCGCGGCGCAGACGTCGTCGCGCTGTTCGCCGTGTTCCAGACCTCCCCGCAAGGGATCATGGTGCACGCCGCGCGTAAGTTGCAGAAGCTCGAAGACGCCTTCCACTCCGGTACGCTCGGACTCGAGACGGGGCTCGCTTACGCCACGTACCTCAAGAAGAAGTTCACCTGGGACGGCGCCAAGGTCGTGCCGTACGACGGCGGCGTGGCGCACTTCCTTTTGGACCCGAACTTTGCGCAGCAGTGCTACGTGACTTCGGAGCCCATCGCTGCGCTCCAGAAGGGCGGGGATCCGCAGGTTTTTCTGATCGCGGACGCAGGATTCAACCCGTACACCACCGTGCTCATCACGCGCCGGGAAATGCGGCTCAGGAACCCGGCACTGGTAAGCGCGTTCGTGCTCGCCACACGCGAGGGTTGGCGTGACTACCTCGATCACCCAGAGCCCACGAACGCCCTGCTCAACAAGCTGAATCCTGCATTGGATTCGGCCACTCTCGCCGCGGCTGCAGCCGCCCAAAAGCCGCTCATCGAGACTGCCGACACGCAACGTGACGGCCTAGGCAGTATGCAGCGCGTTCGCTGGCAGACGCTCGCGGACCAGCTCCTGGACCTGAAGATTTTGGACAAGCCAGCCATCGTGGACGACCTGTTCGTTAAGCTGTAGCGCTAGCGTGTTGGCGCCTTCCTTGCGCGTCGAAAGCACGCGCGGCGCGCGCCTAGCTGACAGTGGCCACGGAGCGCTTTGCGCTCACGACTTCGTGGAGCAACAAGCCGCAGACGAAGCCGCCCGCCAAGCCGAGCCCGTGCGCAAGCCCGGCGACTTGCGGGGTCGTGTAGTCGAACACGACTTGTAGACCCACCACCGAAAGCAAACGCAGAAAGATCTCACGCGCCGCTGCTGCGCGTTGGCGAATCCAGGCGCGCAACATCACGGCGGCCGTCGCGCCCAAGAGACCCATGATGCAGCCGGAAGCTCCCACGAGCTGCTCATCGAAGCCACCGAACCACGCGCGTGCCAGGTAAACCACGCTGCCGCAAGCTCCCGCGATGAAGTAAATCAGGCAAAACCGCAGGCGGCCGAAGGCGCGTTCCACGAACGGCCCGAGCACCCACAAACAGGCCATGTTCATGACCCAGTGCAGTGCGCCAGCGTGCACGAAGAAGTAGCTGAACAGTCGCCACCACTGGTGAGCAAGGATGTCAGACCCAACGAACGCCCAGTCCTTCATGAATTGCAGCCGCGTATCCAGCCAGTACGGGGGCTCCCCGCCAATCATGAACACGACAGTGTTGGCAATCAGCAGCGTCACGGTTACGCGGCGCTGCGTGCGCTGAATGGGGCTGTTCAGGGCGAGATTCTGCTTGTCCGCGAAGGCTTTGCCGAAGTGCTCGATGATCGCGCGTGTGTGTGTCGAAACGGGCGGTTCCGGCTCGCTGTGCGGCAAGCTAGTGAAGCGCTCGTGTGCGCGGGCGCGGATCTGAGCGTCCTTTGCGTCGCGGAGCTTGCCGAACGCCCAACGCGCCTCGCTGGTCTGCCCATCGTATTGGGTCGCTAGGGCCAGCCAGTACTCGCGAGTCTCGTCGCCCTGACCGGTGCTGGTCAGCACTTGGCGCGTGAGCGCGGTCTGCCCGGTGAACGCGAATAGCGAGAGCAACCCCACTTCAAGCGCGCCATTCGCGAGCAGTAAAGACTCGTTGATCAGCATGAATTCGGCCAATTCATCGATGTAACCGAGCTCGGCCAGGGCACGCACGTAGATCCCGAGTAGCGAGGGATCTCCTTCGATTGCCGCTCCGCCGCTCTGCTCGACCAGGGCTTTGATCTCTCGCCATCGCCCAAGGATGCGGAGGCGGTGTGCCCGCGCCGTCGCCGCTACGCTTCCGCCACCGCGAGCCAAGACCTGCAGCAATGCATCGGCCTCGGCCGGCTTACCTTCGTGCGCGAGCGCGAACGCCCGATACAGCTCGGGCATCGCGCGCCAATCAGTCCGCGGGTGGAGTTGCGCCGCGATGCGGGCAAGCACGCGGGCTTCCGCGTACCGTGCCTGTTTGCTGGCGCGGGCCGCCGCGTTACTCGCCCAGGAGGGGAACATGATCAGCAGGAGTGCCACTGCGGCCCCGATGAAGCCGGCGCTATCTGGGAACTGGAACCAGCCGACGCCCATCACTGCCAGCACGATGCCGCTCGCAAGCGTCCAATCCAGCCGTCGACGCCTTCCCCGAAGGCTACGTATGAAGATGCTCACCGCTGTCGGTGCGGCGAACCAGAGGGCGAGACGATTGAGATCCATGCACTGACCGAGGCACGCCTTCAGCGAAGGCGCTCCCGCAATCTAGTCCGGCGCCCGACGGAATGCAGAAATCTCGGGAAACCCCGAGATTCGAGCGGTTCAGGTCGATTGCGTCGCCGTTCCGGCGAGGGACCGGCGCGTGAGGCGCTGCTGGAGCAGCGTGGCCAGATAGAAGGTCACTGGGAGCACGATCAGCGCCAACATGGCTGCACTGATCGTCCCGCCGACTACCACCACCGCGATCGGACGCTGTGTCTCGCTGCCAATGGCGTGCGACATGGCTGCGGGCAAGAGACCGAGCGAGGCGAGCAGGGCAGTCATCAAGACGGCGCGCAACCGGTCGCGCGTGCCCTGTACTACCGCCGATTCCAGCGCTTCCCCAGTTGCCAGACGACCGCGAATCGCGGCCACGACCAACACGCCGTTCAGCACCGCCTGACCCAGGAGCGCGATGAATCCGACCGCGGCGGAAACGCTGAGCGGCATGTCGGCCACACCGAGCGCGAAGATGCCACCCACGAGCGCGAACGGCACGTTGACCATGATCAGCGTGGCGTCAAACACCGAGTTGAAGGCCGAGAACAGCAGCAGGAACGTGATCAGCAGTGCTACTGGGATCACGATTCGAAGCCGCGCCATGGCGCGTTGTTGATTCTCGAATTCGCCACCCCAGGTCAGCTCGTAGCCGGGCGGGATCGCTACTTGCGCCGCGACCTTCTGCTGCGCTTCGGCCACGAACGAGCCCAAATCACGGCCTCGCACGTTCATGCGCACGCCGATGTAACGCTGGCCATTCTCGCGAGTGATCGCAGCGCGGCCAGTCGACATGGACACCTCCGCGATGGCGGACAGCGGCAGCAACATGCCGTCCTTCAAGGGCAGCATGATCTTGCGAATTGCGCCGATGTCTTCGCGCGTCGCCGTCGGCAGACGGACTGTCACGTCGAAACGTTTTTCACCGTCCCAGAACTCGCTCGCGGTGTGCCCGCCCATCGCGGTCTCGATGTAATCCTGCACGTCACCGAGATCGAGATTGAAGCGCGCCAACGCTTGCCTATCCAAATGCACAGCAATCTGCGGCGTGCTGCCGGACTTCGTGATGCCGACGTCCACTGCGCCCGGGATCTTGGCGATGGTGTCCTTGGCTTTTTCGGCCGCGATGGACAGCTTGTCCAAATCTTCCCCGTAGATCTTGAGCGCGACTTGCCCCTTTTGGCCGGACACGTTCTCCTCCACGTTGTCCCGGATGGGCTGCGAAAAGTTGTAGTCAACGCCCGGGATTTGCTGCAGGGCGAAGCTCATTTCCTCGATCAAATCCTCCATCGTGTGCTTGTCCGCGCGCCATTCGGCCATCGGCTTGAGCTTGATGAAAACCTCCAAGTTGTTGGGCAACTTGGTGTCGGTTCCGTCTTCGGGCCGACCCAGTTGCGAAATCACCGACACCACCTCGGGCGTGCGGCGCAGCAAAGCTTCCAGCTTGGGCGTCAGTGCGCGGCCGTCGCGCAGCGAGATGTTCCCTGGCAAGAGGAACGTGACGTACAGCGCTCCTTCGTTCAGCGCCGGCAAGAACTCACTGCCCAGACGCGGCATCAGGGCGGCCGCTCCGCCCAAGACACCCGCGGCCAAGATGAGCACGATGAGCACGTTGCGCATCGCGAACTTGATCGTCGGAT
>JBDTJC010000024.1:0-4023 GCA_039936055.1 Polyangiaceae bacterium
CCGCTACACGCTCGCGAAGGAAGGTGCCAGGACGGTGATTCGGATGAACGGCCAGGTTCACCGGCCGGATCTCGTGGTGCTGGCGACTGGTCGGGGTATCTCCCAACAACTCACCGATCTAGGTTGCCAGAGCATGGCGCGCCGTTTCAAGTCGGTGTGCAGTCCGATTGCAGTGCTCAAGCGCGCGCTCGACCTGCCGAACTTCATTCGCTTCACACCGAACCTGCCGTCGACCATCAACCACATCAAGTACGAAATTCCCGGCGTTGGTTGGCGCTCGACGGTCGGGTCCTACGACTACTTCCCGGTCGGGCAAGCCCCGGACATCTCGTCGTTCGCGCAACGGATCTGCGCACGCCTCGACATCCCGAGCAGTGATGTCGCCAACGTGTACTACGGAACGAAGACCGAGTTCACCGGTTCAGCCGAGCGCCGCTACAACCACGCCATCGAGCGCGTCAGCGACAACGCCTACTTCGTGATTCCAGGGAAGTTTTCGCAGTTCCCCCTATTGGCCCATGAGTTCTGTCAGCGCCTCGGGCTGGGCACCGCACTCGGCAACCCGGCGCGCGGCGTCCTTCGCATGGAAGTGGCTGCGACCGCGCCGGAACTCTCACTCCTGGATTCTCAGGTCCGCACCCGCACGGAGCCGCGCGCGAAGGCTAAGTGGCTGGCGTCAGCACTCGAAGGCTAGCAGCATGCAAATCGTTACGTTCCCGCAGTCTCTCATCGAAGCGTACCTCGCGGACGCACGGCGCATCATGGAGGCCGGTCTGGTCGCCGAAGGCGAAAACTATCGCGAAGCGGCCCAGGCATACGTGCCGAGCAAGCTCTCGATCCCGGTGGCTTCGGGGGGTGCCGCGATCTTCGCGCTGCTGGCCTATCACAAGCACGTCGCCGGACGAAAAGTTGCGATCGTTCAGAGCAACACGATGCGTGCTTTGTACACGGTCCCCTCGCTCCTGGAGATGACGCCGTTGGTCATCGACTCTACTTACGATGACTTCATGAGCATGAGCCCGGCGGCGCTCGAACGTGCACTGCAGGACAAGGCGGTGCGCAGCGCGGCGGTCGTCGTTTACTCGGTGATCGGCGGGTATCTAGCCCCTTCGTTCGGGCGTATTGCGGACGTGTGCGCGGAAGCGCAGGTGCCGCTCATCATCGACGGCGCCCACGCGCATTACCTGAGCGCGGTCGCGTCGCGGCCCGAGTTGGACATCGCGTACTCGTTCTATGCGACCAAGATCCTGCCGGCGGGTGAGGGCGGGCTGATCACGACGGCCGATGAAGCGCGTCACGCCTGGCTGCGGCGTTTCCTGATGTACGACCGCTTCTCGAACGAGCTTCCGATTGGGCTCAACTTGCGCGCCGGTGAACTTGGCGCGGTACTGATTCATCGCCTCATGACGGATGCCTCCTTGCAGCGCCATTTCAAGGATGACCGCATTGCGGTCGCGGCGCGCTACCAGGCAGTCTGTGAGGAATATCGGATTCGCTACCTCGATCCGGCGCGTGCTGCGGACTACAACGGCTACAAGTTCGTGGTGCTTGACTCGTTCGAGCGCGTGCAGGAACTCGGGACCGTGCTCACCGCACATCGGCCGACGTCAGCGGTGTTCGATACGGACGTACGCGGCGGGCGAACGGCCCTCCCGCACTGGTGCCCGCCCACCTATTCCGCCTTGGTCGGTCAGGTTTGAGTCCCGTGTTCACCGCGGCGCAGGCGAGCACGCTGGGCCAATGCGGCTACCTCGCGGTCGGCATAGGAACGTACGTCGAGGGTGAGGCCGTCCTGGTTTCGGCTGGCGCAGTGGCGCACGCGGGCTTGTTGTCATTGCCCTTGGTCGTGCTGGCCGCCGCACTCGGCAGCTTTGCCTGGGGGCAAACGTGGTTCCGTCTTGGTCGCGTATCGGGTCCGCGGCTGATCGCGAGGCGCCCCGCCTGGCAAGCACGTGCCGCACGCGCCGAACGCTGGTTGTCGCGCTCAGGTGTGTGGTTTCTGCTAGTTGGGCGCTTCTGTCTCGGCCTAGGCACGGTGCTCCCAGCGCTAGTCGGCGCAAGCGGCTACGCATGGCGGCGCTTCGTCGTGGTGGATGCAATCGGCGCGTTGATCTGGGCCACGGTGTTTGCCGGCGTGGGGTTTGGTGGCGCCGCGGGGCTGCGCCATTTGCTGGGGAACACCTTCGCCATATGAAAAGGCACGTAAGCAAGCGCGTTATCATCACCGGTGATGATTTCGGGTTGGCGGTGCCCGTGAACGAGGCCGTCGAAATAGCTTGTCGCAGCGGCGTATTGACGACCACGAGCCTCCTCGTCGGTGAAGCTGCGGCGAGCGACGCGCTCGTGCGCGCACGTCGCAACCCAGCGCTGCGTGTGGGGCTGCATATCGCCGTCTGTGATGGCCGCGCGACGTTGCCCCCTGCCGAAATCCCACTGCTCACGAACGCGCGCGGCGAGTTACGCCATCCGCTCGTGGCGCTCATTCAATTCGTGCTCTTGGCCTGGCACCCCGCGTTGCGGCGGCAGCTTGAAGCCGAAATTCGCGCTCAATTCGAGGCCTTTCGTGCCGGTGGCCTGCGGCTCGATCACGTCAACGGTCATAACAATATGCAGCTTCATCCGGTGGTGCTGCCGATCTTGATCCGGGTTGCTCATGAGTACGGCGCGACGGCAATTCGGGTTCCATTCGAGCCTTTGCTCGCGTCATGGCGTGCGGGTCGCTCTGCGTTTTTCCTGCGTCTGATGGTGTGGTCGGTGATGCGCCCCTGGAGCGCGTTCGTGAAACGCCGCTTGCGCCGTGCGGGCTTTGTCGTGAACGACTACCTGTTCGGTATCTTCGACTGCGGCGCGATGGACGGCGCCTTGTTGAAGCGCGTGCTTCAGCACTTGCCGGACGGCCTGAGTGAGATTCATTGCCATCCCGCGACGCGTCGTTGCGCGGAGCTCGATAAAAACATGCGCAGTTACGGACATGTTGCCGAGCTGCTCGCGCTTACTGATCCCGAGGTCCGCCGCACGTTGGAGGCCGCGGGTATTCGAGCGCTTGCCGGGTATGGTGAGTGCATTGCGCAGGAAGCTCTCGGGTGAGGTTTTCGAATTCGCGGTTCGGGTTGGCAAGTATCGGCCTGGCGGCGGCCTTGTGTGGCTGCGCGACATTGCCGAATGGTCCGGCTGAACGCGCGCTCTACCTCGATCTACGAAAGATCGTCGACACCAACGAGGATGGGGGCTGGACTGTCGACCGGCTCAGGCTTCAGCTGAACGCCGAGCCCGCTTTACGCAGCGCCTGTCAGGTTGACCGGGGCACGCTCGCCGCGCTCGATGTTTGGCTCGGGGAGCAGATCGAGCTTTCTGGCGGGCCGGCGAAAGAGGCGTACTTTGCGCATGCACAGAACCTGCAGGCCGTGTCGCACACACTTTCCCTGGAGCGCACGCGCACGCTGCTGCAGTACGTGGCGCGCCAAACGGCGCAGGATTGCCCGTTCTGGTTGAGACCGAACCCGAATTTTGCGGGAGAACAGGGTGACGCTTCGCGTTGGGTGCTCCTGGGTGAGACGCAGGCATTCGGTACATTCACCGTGCCTGGCAACATTCCAGCGCTCGGCGGCGGTGGCAGACTCTTCCTGGGCCACGGCATTGGCTCGCGTCTTACTTTGGCGGCAGGAGCGGATGTCGCGGCGAGCGGCACGTTCATTCCGAGCGGCGCGCAAGGTGGCGGCGTGGACGCGTACCTGACGCTCGCGACTCCAGTCTTGCTGCGCTTGACCTCGTTCTCCCGCATGGTTGATGTGGAGGTCGCGCCGGTGGTGCGCTTGAGCCAGGGTCAGGCTGCCTGGCCACCCGGCGCTCGGGTACAACTCGGCGGTGGCTTCTCGTCCGTGCGGCTCTCGCCTTTCATGCCGTATTTTATGCTGTATGTGGGGTACGAGGTGCACCCCACGAATCGCGGCGCTGGCTTCGATCAGACCTTCCAGCTCGGCACGCGTATCGCGGTGGATGGGGCGCTCTAATCGGGTGCCTATT
>JBDTJC010000025.1:0-8439 GCA_039936055.1 Polyangiaceae bacterium
TCGGAACGACGCGGCACTCCACGATTTCAAGGCGACACGCACATCGGAAGGAGGCATGCTCCGCGCCGTGCAGATTCCGAGTGGCTTGTGGAAGCTCACCAAGGAAGTGGCTCGCCACCTACTTCGCCGCCCGGTGGTCGGCATCGCCGCCGTGGCGCGCACTCCAGATGGCCGGTACGTGCTGATTCGGCGCGGGGACTCCGGCCAATGGGCGATCCCCGGTGGCACCCTGGAGTGGGGGGAAACGCTGCGCGTCGCCATCGAGCGGGAGCTGCGCGAGGAAACCGGCACGCGCTTGATCTCACTCGGTGACATCCTGGGCGTGTACTCGAATCCGGATCGCGATCCGCGTTTCCACGCCGTGACGTTCCTGGTGGAGGCCACGGTGGCGCCGCCCTCGCAGCCGCCGGAAAATCCGCTGGAGATTTTGGAAGTACGCGCCTTCGCGGAGGCAGACCTGCCCAGCGTGCTCTCACACGGCATGACCGAGATGCTGGACAACGCGCGCTCGGGCCGACGTTACTGGGAGTAAGCTAGTGACACGCCCGCCCGAAATCGTGGTTGTGATCGACGAAGAGCGAATCGTCGAGCGTGGCACGGGTCAGGTGAATTGGTTCGTGCGTGTGAACGACGCTTGGGTGCACGTGTCCACGTGGCCCGGCGCGCGTTCCGATCGCTTGGATGCCGGCGCGGGTACGGTTTGGCAATCGCGCACGGAGTTAGACCTGCCGCTCGGCGCGCGCTTGATGCGCGTCGAATCACGCCCCCAAAGCTACGCGCGCGAATCACCGCTCGAGTATCTGACGCGCGGCGCGCCCAGCAAGAGCCGGAAAGTGCGGCGGACGTACTACGCCGTCGGCCGCGCCGGCGAGCTCACGCCGATTCGCGACGAGTTCTAAGCGGAGCAGAAATGCCACAAGCTCAGGCCAGGCACGTTCTCGAATCGGGATTCTCACCATCGCCCCCGTCGGACTGCGTTAGCCGAGAGTTATCGGCACTTTTCGAGCTGGAATGTGACTGTTGGTGGCTGCTGCGAAAGCGCACACCCCCCCTTTAGCCTCCTCCTGGGCGGCCGTTGTATTGGGCATGGTCGTGTCGCTGACGCAAGCCGAGTCGGCGCAACCCTCGGGAGCTCCCCCAAGTAGCGCTCTTAGGGATGCGCCCTCCGCGGTCATGCCGGTGAGCTCCGCGGAGCCGGGATCTGGCGAACGGGCTGAAGGCGTGAAAGCGTCTGTCCTGGTAGTGGATGACGACCCAGACGTGCTCCGCGGCGTGGTGCGTTTGCTGCGCAAAGAAGGCTACAGTGTCACCTCCGCCAGCAACGGTGCGGATGCCGCGCGCTCTTTGGTCGGTCGCTCGTTCGATGTGATCGTGAGCGACATCAAGATGCCAGGCATGGACGGCATCCAGTTGCTGCGCGAAGTGCGCGAGCATGACCTCCATGTACCCGTCGTGCTCGTTACAGGTGAGCCGGCGGTCAGTACGGCGGTGCAAGCGCTCGAGTATGGCGCGTTCCACTACCTGACGAAGCCCGTAGACACCGAGGCCTTGGTGCGCGCAGTGAGCAGGGCCGTGAGCATGCACCGCATGGCTCGCGTAAAACAGCAAGCGGCCGAGTTGCTTGGTCACGCGGGCGCGCTGGGTGCGGACCGCGCGGGCCTCGAAGCCAGCTTCGATCGCGCGATGCAGTCTTTGTGGATGGCCTACCATCCAATCGTCGACTTCCGGCGCAAGCAGATTTACGGCTACGAAGCGCTGCTGCGCAGCAACGAGCCGAGTTTGCCGCATCCCGGCGCGGTGCTGGATGCCGCGACGCGCCTGGGTCGTTTGGATTCGCTCGGTCGCTCGATTCGTGATCTGGCCGCCGCGCCGATGATGAACATCGACACGCCCGAGATGTTGTTCGTGAACTTGCACGTGACCGACTTGGTCGACCCGTGGCTGAGCGCGCCGGATTCACCGCTCTCGAAGATCGCGCATCGCGTGGTGCTGGAAATCACCGAGCGCTCGTCGTTGGACGAGGTGAAAGACGTTCGCGCTCGCGTGGCCGCGCTACGCGAGATGGGCTTCCGTATCGCTGTCGACGACTTGGGTGCAGGCTACGCCGGGCTCACTAGCTTCACCCTGCTTGAACCGGAAATCGTGAAGCTCGATATGTCGCTCGTGCGCGACGTGCACAAGAACTCGACCAAGCAAAAAGTGATTCGCTCGATGACCGCGCTGTCCCAAGACATGGGCATGACCGTGGTCGCCGAAGGCGTCGAAACGATTGAAGAGCGCGACACCCTGGTCGAGCTGGATTGCGATCTCCTGCAGGGCTTCCTGTTCGCCAAACCAGGAAGGCCCTTCCCGGAGGTCAAATGGTGAAATATGCCGGGCTTCCCAGCGAAAAGCCCGCCCCGCCGACGCCCCGCCCGCGCTACAGCGAGCCCGCGCTGAGCGACGGCGCGGGCTCGGCGCCGCGGATGCGCCTGGCGTCCATCAGCGAGGACGCGGATAACCCGTTCAACGAAGCGCGCACCATGGACATCTCGGCGCGCAGTACGGATTTTGGCGTGTCTCCAGTCGCCCAGCCCACGCGTCGCGATCGCGCTATGCTCCTGCGCATGGACGGCGTGGGCGCAGGCCAAGTGGTGAGCGTCGAACAGACGCCGTACACGATCGGTCGGCACGCGACCAACCGCTTGCCCATCGACGACGACAGCATCAGCCGTATGCACGCGCGTTTCGTGTGCGAAGACGGCGAGTACTACGTCGAAGATTTGGGCTCGCGCAACGGCACGTTCATTCAAGGCAAGCGCATCACGCGTTCGGTGATCAAAGACGATGATTGGGTGCAGCTCGGCGCGCGCGTCGCGTTTCGCTTCACGCTGACCGACGCGCGCCAAGAAGGCCTGCTGCGCAAGCTGTATGAATCGAGCACGCGCGACGCCCTGACCGGCGCCTACAATCGCCGCCACTTCGACGACCGTTTGCGTGCAGAAATCGCGTTCGCGGTTCGCCACGCCACGGATTGCGCGCTGATCTTGCTCGACCTCGACCATTTCAAACGCGTCAACGACACGTATGGCCACCCGGCCGGGGACGAAGTGTTGAAGCACCTGGGCGCGGTGGCCACGCGCATGCTGCGCGCCGAAGACGTGTTCGCGCGCTTCGGCGGCGAAGAATTCGCGGTCATTTTGCGCGGGGCCTCGACGCGCGGTGCCGGTCGGCTTGCCGAACGCTTGATGGACGCCCTGCGTACCCAGCACGCCACCTACGAAGGCCGGGAAATCCCCGTGACTCTGAGCGCTGGCTGCGCGGCGCTGAGCTGCTGCAAAGCACCTTCACCCGAAGAAGTGGTGGCGGTGGCGGACCGCCGCCTGTACGCGGCAAAACAGGCCGGGCGCAACCGGGTAGTCGCGAGCGACTGACTCTGCTAACGCCATGACTCCAGTTTCATTGGAGGCACAGCGTGGCGATCGATCTCGAAGTACTGAAGTCCGAGCGCGACAAGCTCAAAGATGGCTTGCGTGAGGTCGAGGGTGAGCTGCGTAAGCTCGAAGCCCAACTCAAGATCTTGCGCCAGCGTGAGATCCAAACCAAGCGCGAGATCGAAGCGGTCTCGACGCTGATCGACATCAAGGACTCGCGCGAGCCCAAAGCCGAAGCGAAGGCCGAAGCCAAAGCCGGGTAGGCGAGGGAAGCGTGCTCAGAGCTTGGTTTTGCCGAGTTCGAGCACGCGCGCAAATTCCTCGGGCGTCGCGGGCACCACGGAAATGCGTGCTTTTTTGACGAGCGCGAATTCCGCTAGCTTCTTGTCGGCTTTGGCCTGAGCCAATGTGACGGGTTGGCTGAGCGCCTTCTTGGGGGTGAGCTCCACCACGGACCAATCACCTTCCGTTGCGGTTGGATCGGGGTAGGCCTGCTTGGCTACCGCTGCGATACCCACCACCTCTTTGCCCACGTTCGAGTGGTAGAAAAGCACGAGGTCCCCCTTCTTCATGGCGCGCAGGTTGTTGCGCGCCTCGAAGTTGCGCACACCGTCCCAGACCGCCTTCTTGTCGGCCATGAACTTGTCCCAGGAGTACTTGTCGGGTTCGCTTTTCACGAGCCAGTGCCGAATTGCCATGACCCATTCCCGCATGAGCTTGGGCGCGCCTGCAATAGCAGAGGCCCGCGGAGTAGCGCCGGCCTAAAAAGGCACGCCCAAAAATGCGCGAATGAGAGCGGCGGCTCTGCTCGACGTCAGCCGCTAGCCGCGCTAGCGTGGCCTCTCACGGCCGTATGAAATGACTTCGGCGCCTGCCATTACCGCTGACGAGCACCCGCTCATCGGCGAGACCTTGCGGGGGACCTACCGAGTCCTCAGCGTGTTGGACCAGGGTGGCATGGGCTTGGTCTTCGAGGCCGAGCACATTCGGCTGCGCCGCAAGGTTGCGGTGAAGGTGCTGGCTCGGCACTTGGCTTCGGACGAGCAAGCGCTGGCCCGCTTCAATCGCGAGGCGGAGATCATCAGTCAGCTGGTGCACCCGAACATCGTCCAGATTTTGGACTTCGACACGACTGAGCAAGGCGAGCCGTACATCGTGATGGAGCTGCTCAAGGGTGAGAGCTTGTGCGGGCGCTTGGAGCGTGACGGCTGCTTGCCGATTGCGGAGGCATCGCGCATCGCGCATCAGGTGGCGGCCGGGCTGTTCGCTGCGCACCAAGCCTCCATCGTGCATCGGGATCTGAAGCCCGCGAATATCTTCCTGACCGAGATCCCTGGCCAAGGCTTGCTGGTCAAGCTGTTGGATTTCGGGATCTCCAAGCGTGTGGGCGTGGGCCGCAGTCTGACCGGTGAGTTCGACGTGCTGGGCACGCCGGATTACATGGCGCCCGAGCAAGCGCTCGGCAAGACCGCGAGCGTGGATCACCGCGGTGATCAATACGCGTTGGCCGTGATCGCGTTCGAGATGCTGTCCGGGCAAACGCCTTTCTCCGGCACTGACTTGATGGATGTGCTCCAGAAGGTGGTGTCCACCGAGGCGCCTCCCGTCGAGCGCTTTGCGCCGCACGTGTCGGTTTCGATCAGTAGGGTGTTGAAGCGTGGCCTGTCCAAAGAGCCGAATGACCGCTTCGCGAATGTGCTGGCTTTTGCGGGCGCTTTCGTCGCGGCGTGTGATGCTTCGCTGCCCCCGCCGTCGGACCAGGCGGCCTTCGGCTTTGCGCGCACCGTGCCTGCCTCGGCTCCTGGGTCCGCGCCGATCTCGGAGCCGATTCAGAGTGGTCCGCGTGTATCGTCGCAGTCCATCATGGTTAGCCCGCGGCTGGAAACCGGGTCGCGCCAACGCGCCAAGCTCGGCAACGCTTCCACGCTGAATGGCAACGCGAGCCTACAAGACATCCCGGGCGCGCTAGTGCGCGCGCGCCAAGCGCTCGGCCTGGGTGATCTGAGTCTCGCTATGTCGTACGCGGAGTCCGCGTTGCGTGTGGCCGAAGCCTTTGACAATGTCGAAGCGCGCCACTTGGTGGATGCGGAGGAAATGCTCATCGATCACATCTTCGAGACGCGCATCGGTTCGCTCGCGCAGCGGGTCACCGTCCTCGGTGTGCCGTCCAGCGCGAATGCGCGTGTCTCGCCGGAGCAGGCCTTCTTGCTCTCGCGCTTGGACGGCGGGGTGACCATCGAAGAAGTGTTGGATCTATCGCCCATGCCGCGTCGGGATACGCTGCGGCTGCTCCTCGCCATGGCGCGCGAAAATCTGATCGCCGTGGGCGAGCCGCGGCACAGTGAAAAGCTGAAGCCCGAGTGACGCGCGCTGGAGCAGGCGGGTTGTGGCTGCGCGCTGAACAGGCCGCAGGTCACGAACCAGCCGGTGCTGTAACTCGTTTCTGTTGCGTGAGCTCGTCATTCCTGCGCCACCGCTAGAGCCGTCGAGTACGGCAGCGGCGGCGACGCGGTCTGACGTCTTACTGACTCGCCCCTTCATGCTCATGCTGAGCATACAGTTCTGCTTTGCGCTCTCGTACTCGAGCTTCTTCCTGTTGCCCAAGTACTTGGCGCGTCAGTTCAACGCGGGCCCCGCCGTCATCGGCGCGGTCGCGGCCACCGCGCTCTTGGCGGGCGTGCTGGCCGTGCCGCTGATCGGCGCGCTCATCGATCGCGGCTCGCGCCGGCACATCATTGGTCTCGGCGCGACCGTCAATGCGCTGAGCGCATGTGGCTTCGCGCTCGTGCATTCGATCTCCGTGCCGCTGTACGCCCTGCGTGCGCTGCACGGCATTTCGTATGCCCTGGTGTTCAACGCGATCGTAACCTGGGCCGCGGATCTTGCTCCGCCGAAGAAGCTGAGCCAAGCCATTGGTCTCGCGGGAGCCGCGAACACGCTCGCCAACGCAGTGGCTCCCGCGGGGGGTGAATACATTGCGGACCACTACGGTTGGGCGGGCGTGTTCCTCTTGGGTGGGGGCGCGGCATTCATCGCGGCGTTGCTGGCGTTCGGCATTCGTGAGCCGCGCGCGGCGGCAAGCAGCCTGGCGCGCGCGGAATCAACAGAGCCGTCCGCGCTGCGCCACGTGCTTGACCCCGTCCGCGCGGGCGCTTTCGTATGCAGCTTCGCGGCCGGTTCCGCGTTCGGCGTGATGTTTACTTTCACTCAGCCTTACGCACTATTGCTGGGCGCCGACAAAGTGAGCAGCTTCTTCGTCGCCTACACCGCCTGTGCCATGTGCATGCGTCTCTTTTTGGGATCGGTTGCAGACAGAATCGGCAGACGCCCGATTGCGTTCGTCGCGCTCGCGCTGTACGGCTTGGTCGCCTGCGTGACCAGTCAGCTTCGCCCGAATTTGCTCTTCGCAGTGGGCGCGCTACTCGGCGTCGCTCACGGGCTCCTCTACCCGGCGCTCAACGCGCTCGCTGTGGAAGGCGTGTCGCGCGTGCGGCGCGGCGCGCTAATGACCTACTTCCTCGGCTGTTTTAACGCCGGTTTTGCGTTCTGGGTCATGGGTATGGGCTACGTCGCGAAGGCCTACGGTTACCCCGTACTGTTCGTCGCCACGGGCTTGCTCGTTTGGCTCTCGATGTCGTTCCTGCCCAAGCCCCGAAAGCTCGCTGCTTGATGGACAAGCGCCGTATCCTCGTCAGCGTCTTCACCGCGAGCTTCGCCTCCACGTTGCTGCAACGCGGGATCTACTTCTTCACGCATGACGTGCTCGGCTTCAGCCAAGCGCAGAACCTGTGGGTCGCGCTCCTGGTCGGCATTACGTACATCGGCGGCGCTACGTCCAGCCATCGGCTTGCGGTGCGCTTCGGTGAGCGGAACACGTTGCGCGGCGTGTTGCTCACGCTCACCGTCGCGCACGCCGTTCTGGGGTACTTTCCGAGCAACAGCGCGCTGCTCGTGCCTGTCTTCGCGTTCATCGTCATGACTCAGGGGGCCATGTGGCCCATCTTCGAGAGCTACATGAGCGCTGGGGAAACGCCGCAGTCACTCGGTCGCCAGCTGGGCCTCTACAACATCAGCTGGGCGCTCTCGGTGCCCGCGTCACTCGCAGTGGCGGGGCCGCTGATTGCATCCGGCAATCCCTCGTTGCTGTTCGTCGTGGCCGCAGTGCTCAACGCCGTTGTGGCTGCCCTGTGCTTCAGGTTCCCCGCACGCCCCGCCCATCTGGCCGCCGGTCACGCGGCTCGCCCTGACGCACAAAAACTGGTGCGCTACCGCGCGCTGCTCGTCGGGGCGCGCTTCGCCATGCTCGGCAGCTACGCGCTCATGTACGTGATCGCGCCGCTCATGCCCGAAATCATGAAGAGCGTCGGTTTCGGCACCGCTGCCGCCGCGCGCGCCTCCAGCCTGCTGGATGTCGCGCGCTTGGCCTGCTTCGTCGGCCTGTTTGCGTACAGCGGTTGGCAAGGCCGCACGCTGCCGCTCTTACTCGCCATCTGCGCGCTCCCCGCCGGCTTCGCCCTCGTGCTCTTCGGCTCCAGCGTGTCCAGCGTCGTACCCGGTGAGCTGCTGTTCGGCGCAGCCGCCGGCTTCCTGTACACCGCCGCGCTGTACTACGCGCAAGTCGTACAAAACGCCTCGGTGGATGCCGGCGGCGCCCACGAAGCGCTGATCGGCCTGGGCTACGCCGTCGGCCCCGCCGCAGGCCTCGTCGGCTCCGCTCTCGCTAGCGGCGCAGGCCCCGGCGCTGCCGCCTACGTCCACGGCATGTCCATCTCCACTCTGCCCATCGTCGTCGCCACAACGCTCGGCGCCCTGTGGCCGCTCCTGAAGTCGCGCGCCGCCGTTGCCCCTTAGCGCCGCGCCGCACCCCGATCAAAATCAAAAATCCAGGTTTGAATTCCAATTGCGCCAGGAAAGCTTGGCCGAGGAGGAAGCGATGAAGAGCTGAAACCTCGAATGTGACCCGGCGGGTAACCAATCCCGCGCAGCAAAGGTTGGCCACCAGCTTGCAAGCGAGTCTTGCGTGGGC
>JBDTJC010000026.1:0-15571 GCA_039936055.1 Polyangiaceae bacterium
CCAAATCACTCTTCGGATCCGTGCCGACGATCGTCGCGTCGTAGTTGTGGCGGTCCGAGGTGGTGACTTTGATCTCGGTGGCGTCCGCCACCACGTGGTTGTTGGTGAGCACGTAACCGTCTTTGGAAACGATGACGCCCGAGCCCATGCCCTGCTCACGGCGGTCGCTTTGGCCCTGATTGCCGAAAAAGGGCAGGAAGCCGCCGCCTTGGTCGGACATCTTGCTGACCTTGGTTATGGAAATGTTGACGACCGACGGCAGCACCCGTTCAGTGATGTCCGCGATCGACTCGGCACCGGGCCGCGTCAGCGCAGGATTCGCCACGACTGTAACGGGAGCCTGCAAAACGCCGGTTTCCGCGGCGATTTCGGGGTGCATTTGTGAGTTTACCGACTTGGCGCAGCCGCCGGACGATGCAGCCAGCGCGGCCACCAGCAGCAATGGATTGGTCAATCGGCGAGTGATCATCGCTTACTTTTTCCTCGAATGTTGGCGGGCACCGGGCCGCGTACCTCATCAACCACGCCGGGCCCGGGTTCATTCCCCGATTCACGCCGGCCGGAGCGCAGGCGCACGCTCCGCGCACCCGAAACTGGCTCAGCTGAAAAATTCGCGAATTTGGTCGGCTTGCGCGCGGGCGTCTTGGCGCCCGATTTCGATCAGCTCGTGCGCAAAGCTGCCGTCGAACAACAAATACGACGCCCAGTCCGCCTCGGGTTCGGGCGCGTCGCTCGCGAACTTCTCGATCAAGTACTTGGCGACCGGGCGCAAGTGGGTGGTCTTCAAGGACTTCTTGATGAACTCCCCCGCGACGCGACCCAAATCCCGCGAGGGCTGGAAGACCAGCTTCTTCAGCCGGCGGTACGGCGCACCGCGATGCTTGGTCCACACCCTTTGGATGCGCTCCAGGTCGTCCGCGTCAAGGGTCTCCTCCAGCACTTCCATCACTTGATTGAGGCGCTCGAGCACTTGCAAATCGTACGCAACCGGATCGAGCAGCAAGGCATTCAGCAACTTGCCGATCAAGAACACCGAGCTCAGCTCGCCGCCTCTTCCTGCATCCGCGGCCTCCGCCGCGGCGAGTTCGCGCTGGGAGCGTTCGTGCCGCACGGAAACGATCACTAGCCGCTCAGCACCCGCGCGGATCGCAGGGGCAATCGGTGTGTTGAAGCGCAACCCGCCGTCGCAATAGTAGTGCGCGCCAATGCGACGTGTCGGGAAGAGCAGAGGAATCGCGGCGGAGGCCAACACGTGATCCGCCGTGATGCGCTCGAAAGACGTGGCTTTGCGTTCGTCGCGCGTGGGCTCGATGTGACAGTGCGGAGCGCGCTCGGTGAACAGCGTGGTGCGCCCGGACACGACGTGCAGCGCCGCCACCACCAGCGCGTCAATCCGACCTTGATCGATATTTTCGTGCAGCGCGGCCCAATCGATCGTGCGCCGCACGAGCACCTCGATGCCGCGCGAATCCAGTAGTGAGCTGCGCGTTGCTTCTGCACCCTTGGAGCGAAAGCGCGCCAACTTTTCCGGTAAGTGCGCCAGCCCGAAGGGACGAAAGCGCGCGTGGTCCTCGAGCCGCAGGCTGTTCCAGACCTCTACCAGGCGCTCCGCACCGTGATCTGCATGCGCAGCGTTGGACGCCAAGTACGTCGCGTTGATCGCGCCCACGGAGGTGCCCGCGAAAATCTGGAACACCGGATCCGAGCCGGGCTCAGGGTCCAGCACCTCCATGATCCCGGCGACGATGCCGACTTCATAGGCGCCGCGCATACCACCGCCTGAGAGAACGAGGCCCGTCTTGGGCTTGCTGCGCCGCGCTTCACTATTCACTAAGACACTTAGTTTCTGGCCCAGCTTGAGTTTCGGTCAAGCGAAAGCCACGGATGCTCAAAGGATACAGTGTGCGATAAGGCGACCTCTACTGCCAAAACCGCTCGGGCCGAGGCTGTCGCTCGGGCCGAATTTCTCGCGCTTAGCGCAAGATATCGGGCATTCCGCGGTGCCGCACTTTGCCCGCCTGGCGCGATCCTGCGACACTCCGTTCAGCTCGAATGACCGCACAACTCGTGCTCCAAACGGCAGGCGCGACGCACGTTGGTCGGCGTCGCACGCACAACGAAGACGCACTGCTTGTGCGCGATGACCTCAGCCTGTACCTCGTCGCGGATGGCGCCGGCGGACACAACGCCGGTGAGGTCGCCAGCGCCCTGTGCGCGCGCTCGATGGCAAACTACTTCGGAGCGACGATCCGCAGCACGCACGACAGCCCCGAGTTCAATCGCTTCGGCATCCCGAACGGCGCCCGACGCTTGTCCGCAGCCGTGCTCAAAGCCAATCGCGACATCGTGGAAATTTCCCACACCTCCCAAGCGCATCGCGGCATGGGCACCACCGTGGTGGCGCTGTGCTTCTCGCCGCGCTCGGGCTTGATGCATGTGGCCCACGTGGGTGACAGCCGCTGCTATCGGCTGCGCTCGGGGCACTTGGAGCTGCTCACCAAGGATCATTCGCTGCTCACGGACGTGATCGAGCAGCGCCCGGAGCTGGACGACGAAGTCTTGGCGCGCCTACCGAAGAACGTGGTCACGCGCGCGCTGGGTATGGACAATCAACTGCGCGTCTCGATGCGGTCCTATGCCGTGGTCCAGGGAGACCGCTATTTGCTGTGCAGCGACGGCCTGAGTGGGCCGGTTCCCGCACCGGAAATTGCCACGGCGCTGGGCGCGGATAGCTCGCCGACCGCGATTGCCGAGCGCTTGGTCGAGCTGGCCAACGCGGCCGGTGGTCCCGACAACATTGCGGCCTTGATTGTGCACTGCGAGGGCGGGCATACCCGCGCCGTGCCCGCTGATAGCGTTCCCCCGCCGCCCCCTGATCTCTTCGCCAAGCCAGGGGATTTCGATCCCGATCAATCCAACCCGGAGCTGCTCATCCTCGGCATCGAGGACGTGGACGTGAGCGAGGGAATGGAGAGCGCGAGCGACGGCCTGCTCAAGTCACTGGGTGATCTGCTCAGCCCTGGGCGAAAATGACCGACTCCGAGGCGCCCGCCACCCCAGAGCCGCACGAACCAGCACTGATGTTCGGCGAGCTGCCGACCATCGAGGCCGTGATCGGGCCCGCGCCCGAGGACTTCGTGGTCGACGAAGTGCCGCTTTACCCGCAGAGCGGCACGGGTGAACACCTGTACGTGCGCATCGAGAAGCGCAGCTACACGACGCCAGCAATGCTACGCGTCGTGACACGCGCAGCAGGCGTGGACGAGCGCGAGGCGGGCTACGCGGGACTCAAGGACAAGCACGCAGTGACGCGACAATGGTTGTCTTTGCCGTCGAAGGCGCGGCCGCCCAGCGAGTGGCAACTCCCGGACGGCATCCGAGTCGTGGAACACACCCGCCACTCAAACAAGCTGCGCACCGGGCATTTGCTGGGGAATCGCTTCCGCATCACGCTCGTGACCGCCGACACGAGCGCGCTGGACAAAGCCTCAGCCATTGCCGAGTTGCTGCGCGCGCGCGGGTTGTACAATTATTTCGGCGGGCAACGCTTTGGCCGACGCGGCGACGGCCTACGCCAAGCATTGGTGTGGTTGCGCGAGGGCGCAAAGCTGCACGGAATGCCACGCTTTTTGAGCAAGCTCTACCCGAGTGTGATCCAAGCCGAGGTCTTCAATCGCTATTTCTCAGCGCGACGGGCGCTCGACCTGGATCAATTGATCTTGGGTGAGGTCGTGCGCTTGGACAACGCAGGCGCGATGTTCGCTGTCGAAGACGTGGCGCGCGAACAGCCGCGCTTGACCAGCGGGGACGTGCACCTCACCGGGCCCATCTTCGGCCCGAAGGCGCGCGCGACCTCGGCGCATGCCGCCGCACTCGAGCAATCGCTGATCGAGCAACTTGGCCTGGACGCCGACGCGCGCGAGAAATTGGCGCGCTTGGCGCCCGGCACGCGCCGGGATTTGATCGCGAAAGTCGAGCATCTGGAGCTGCGCTGGGCCGCCGTAGGTCGGCTTGAGCTCGAATTTTCGCTCCCCTCGGGGAGCTACGCTACGGAAGTGATTCGCCAATTCACGCACGGCCCGTTCCTGATCGACGAAGCCGATCGCGGCAGCGATTCTTAACGACTTTCGAGGTATAGTCGCGGCTCATGAGCGGGACGGATTTACAAGCACTGGGTGACACGAAGCTCGAGGCCCTGGTGGAGCTGATGTTCCTCGCCGCCTCAGCGGACGATGACTTCAGTGACGTAGAGCGCGAGCACTTCGTTAAGAGCGTGGAGTCTCTGACCGACGGCAAGATCGCGCACGCACGCCTCGAGACACTGCTTACCGAGGCAACGACCGCGCTGGAGCGCGACGGGCGCGAAGCACGGTTGGCCAGCGTCAAAGCGCGCTTGCCGGATGCTGGCTCGCGTCGCGTCGCTCTCTCGCTCGCCATCCAGGTGATGGCTGCCGACGGCATCATTCGCACCAGCGAGCGCGAGCTGATCTTGGAAGCGGCCGAGGCCCTCGAGATCGACCGTGACGACGCCGCAAATCTGGTCAGCAAGCTGAGCCGCTGAAGCGCTCAGCGCGCGGCGCGGCGAGTGCTCGGAAAAATCGGATCTCCGGGGCTGAAACGGCCTGCGCACCGGGCTCGCGACGAAAGCGTCCGCCATCCCCGAATCACTCAAATGGCAGGCATTGCGCCCCAACCCGCCGGATTCTTGGCCCCAACCCCGGGTCCCCTGCCACAATTTCGCCCGTGAACGGCAAACTCGCGTCTTTGCTGGTGCTCGCCAGCTCCGCGCTGGGGCTCGGCGGCTGTGCCCACGAGGCCACGGGCCCGAGCTTTCCCCAGAATGCGGGCGGCTGGGTCGTCCCCGCGAATTACAGCTGGCCCCCGAACGCGGTCAAGGCCGCCAACTCTGGCACCGGGTCGACGCCGCACCACGCGGCCCCGGTGGGCACGCTCGGTCCCACATGGAAAAGGAGCGCGGACAGCGCGCCGACGTCGATCTTCGCCAAAACTTTGGGCGACGTGCCCCGACCGCGCGCACGCAACGAGCTGCGCTCCGTGCTGCCGGGTAGCAGCGAATGCTTGGCGCGCCTGACCGAACATGGCGTGCGCTTTCACACCCTCGATCACGAGATCGGCGTGAAAACGCCGATCGTCGTGGACGCGCGAATTGCCGGAGTCCGCTACTACACGAATGCCAACGGCCCCTTGGTGGCGGATTGTCGTTTGATTTTGGCGCTCACGTTGGTCGCACCGGAGCTTACCGCGTTCGGCGTGAGCGACGTGCGGTTCTCGGGCGCTTACGTGTACCGTTTGAGCAACAAGGGGCGCGTCAGCTTGCACGCCTACGGCCTGGCCGTGGATATGCACGGCTTCACGCGCTTGGGCGTGCACTATGAAGTGCAACACGACTTCAAGAAGGGCATCGGCGGCACGCTTTCGGACGACACTCCGATTGCCAACGCGATCGCCGATCGCTTCAGAAATAGCGGGCTTTTTCACGAATACCTGACGCCCGACGACAATGCGGATCACTACGACCACGTGCACGTCGGCGTCTCGCCGCTGCCCGACGAAGTCCTTTAGCGGCGGTTACAACGCGTAGTTTTGGCGAACGATCTCGCTCGTGAAGCTGGCGCGCAAATAGAAGCCCTTCGGGAGCGCCGCAAAGCCAACGCCATCGGCATCGATGCCGCGCCGACGCGCCGCGGAATCCGCGGCTTTGGGACGGATCTGCAGGCAGCGACCAATGTGACCCGTGATCGCTTCGACGTCACCGCGACCAATGATGCCCGCAAGCTCCTCCCAATCGAAGCGCAGCGCGGCTTCGGCTTCGGGTGTGAGTGCCCACAACAGCGGCGCGCCGATGCGCCGTTCGGGCACGGGGATGAGACGCTCACCCTGCACGGGAACCCAGAGCACGCGGTTCAGCTTGCGCCGCACGCGCGAAGAAGCCCACTCCACCTCGCCGATCTCCGTGAGCGGGATCGTGCACACGAAGGTGGATTCGAGTGCTCTACCGCGCATGTCCACCGGGAGCGTCTTCAGCTCGATACCAAGGGCCTCGAAGTCCGGCGCGGCGCGCGAGCCCGCCGTCGCGCCCAGCGCGCGTTCAACGAGCGAACCGACGAAGCCCTTGGCGCGCCGCAAATCCGGTGGCGCCATCAGTGAGAACCGCTGCGCCAACTCCCCGATGCTAAGGCCCGCGAGCGCGCGCGCGCGCTCCAGCAAATCAGCCTCATTTTCCGGCGCAGAACGAGCCGGCAATGCCGTCATGCGTTCGGCCTCCGGTGCCGTGCAACGAACGGTGCGATGTCGTCTTCCTGTACAGTGAGCAACCCGCACAGCGAAGCCAGTAGGCGATCGCGAATCGCGCTGACGGAGTCGTGCTGTGCGGCTTCCAACTCGGCGCATGGGCGCTCGCTGCCGTACGGCTCGCCGACGGCATGGGCCGCTTCGATCACGCCGTCCGTGTACAGCAGGAGGAACTCGCCAGCTTCGAGCTGCGCATGTTGACGCATTGCTACTTGCGATCGTCGAGGATGTCTGAAGCCGAGCTCGCTTTTGCAGGCGCTGGGGTGGGCGCTCCGGTGGGCTTTGCAGGTGCGGGCACGGCCACGGCGACGGATTCGACGGCAGCCATTGGCTTCACCGGGTGTGCTGGTCGAGCGCCGGGCACCGCCTTATGCGCGTTCGCGTTCGCTGCCGATTCGGACGCGACAGCAGGAGCAGGAGCAGGTGCAGCTGCGTTGGTCACTTCTTCAGGCGCGGCCTGAACCGGTGCGAGCGCTGGCTGCGGCGCAGGGGTCTCGGCCGCAACGGCAACCGCAGCCGAAGCGGTGACGCGGGACACCGGCGCTGCGACGGCGCTGCGGTGCATGAGCTTCACGACTCCAATGCCGAGGCAAACCAACACCGCCGCTCCGCCCGCAAGGACCAGCGCCCGCGCGCCGCCCTTTTTGTTGGCGCTAGTTTGGCCCCAAGAAGCTTGCGTCGGAGCGGTGCTGGCTGCCGGAGCTTCACTGGGCGCCGTTCCCGGGCGGTGCACGTAGTGATCACCGCCGATCACGCGCGAGATGCGCTCAACCGACGCGCGCGCTCGCCGTGGGGCAAACGGCAGCAGTGCCTGCGCGAGTTCGGCAACGGTGGTGAACCGCTGCGCGCGGTCCTTCTCCATGCAGCGCGCGATCACTTGCACCAGGCCCTCGGGGACCTCAGCACGAATGCCGCGCAGGGGCGGCGGGGATTGCTGCAGGATCATCGCGCACAACTGAGGCATCGTCTCCGCGTTGAAGGGCATGCGCCCGCTGAGCAGCTCATACAAGATCACACCCAGCGCCCAGATGTCCGTGCGCTGATCCACATCTCGCGACGAGGCCATCTGCTCGGGCGACATGTACAAGGGCGAGCCCATTACGGCGGTGGTCTTCGTCATGCCCATGTCCGACGCTGAACCGGGCGGACCGCTGACCTTGGAAATCCCGAAGTCCAACACCTTGACCGAGGGCGTGCCGTCCATGCGACGGATCATGAACAAATTGGCGGGCTTCAGGTCCCGATGCACAATGTGCAAGGCGTGTGCCTCAGCGATTGCTTCACAGGCTTGAAGCAGTGACTCGACGGCATCCTCCACGGACATCGCTCCCTGTTTCTGCACGAGCTCCGAAAGGTCAGTACCCTCCAGGTACTCCATGACCATGTACGGGGAGCCGTTGTCGAGCGTGCCGACGTCGCTCACGCGCGCGACGTGCTCGCTCTTGATGCGCACTGCGGCTCGCGCTTCACGGATGAAGCGCGCCACAGCCTCCCCGTTGTACAGCGCTTCTGGCAGCAGGAACTTGATTGCGACCCGCTCCTCCAGATGCACGTGCGTAGCCGCCACGACGACGCCCATGCCGCCAATGCCCAGCACCCGTTCGATCCGGTATTTACCGATCAAGATCTGACCCGGCTCGACGCCGGCAGCGTGGTGACCCTGCTCCATCTTTCCCGTCCTCGAAACCGGCTCGGGGCGAGCCGAGCCGGAATGTTCAGCATACCCCAGAAATGCGCGCTACGTTCCGCGCGTGCGCGGTGTTCACGGTTCTCAGCACGCGGAGCCTCGGGCTTGTCTCAGCAGGAGGTCCTTCCGTAGTCATAATTTCAAGGTATACGTGTCGCTAGCAGGCACCGCTCTGGTGGTGAGCGTAAGCGGTTGCACGCAAACGAAAGCTACGCCCGTTACGCAAACCGCCGCGCCTACGCTCGCACCTGCGCTCACCTCAGCCGCCCCGCCAGCGGCCCCCGCGGCAAGTGCCGCGGATGGTGGTAACGCTACCGCGGAACCCACGCCTCCCACAATTGCCACAGGCCCGCGAGTCTATGCGCGCACTCGCTACGTGTGGGTACGCCCCGAGCCGGACGCGAGTAAGGAATGGATTGGCTACCTGTGGACGGGCGGCTCCGTCGCGCTGAGGAGTCCGAAGCCGGTGTACGGGCCAGGCTGCAAGGAGTGGTACGCGATCGAACCGCGCGGCTACGTGTGCGTGGACGGCAACCGCGCGACCTTGAACGCGAATGACGCGGTGTACCGCGCGGTGCTGCCGTACGCCCCGAACCTCAGCTCACCGTGGCCCTATCAATACGCGGAATCGCAGGGGCTAAAGAGCGCGATGACGCTGCCCGGCTCGCCACTCACCTTCCCCACGCTGCCGCTCGCCATTCACGAACCGCGCAATGAGTTGCGTCGTCGTTCGACGGTTGCGTACAGCAGTGAGGTGACCGTCAACGGGCATGACTTCTTGCTCAGCGCGGACTACCAATGGCTGCCGAAGGCGAGCGTCACGCCGTACCCGACCGTGAAATTCCACGGCCTGAGGCTGGACCGCGACGCGAAGCTGCCGCTGGCTTTTTTCAAAGCCAAAGACCGCCCGGCATACACACGCGCAGCAAGTGGTGACTTCACGGCTTCCAGCGCAACCTTCGCACGGCTCAGCTTCGTGGAGCTGACCGGTGAACGTGAAGCGGTGGGCAAGGATCACTACCTGCACACGAAACGCGATGCTCTGTGGGTAAAAGAGGCCGACGCGGTACTGCCCGTAGCGCAAACCAAAACGCCCTGGGGTGCCACGGTCGGGGAAGCCGACACCACGGGTCACGCGCCCAAAGGTCGCGCGAGCTGGATCGAGGTCGCGGTCACCGCCGGCTATTTGATCGCTTACGAAGGCACCCAGCCGGTGTTCACGACCTTGATTTCACCGGGCCGCGGCGGCTTCGCCCGCCCCGGCGAAGATCCGATCGAGCATGCGCTCACCCCCACTGGTACCTTTCCGATCTCCGGGAAATTCGCGACGGCGACCATGGAGGCGCCCGGTGAATTCATCCATTCGGACGTGCCCTGGACGCAGAACTTCAGCGGTCCGCACGCGCTGCACACGGCGTATTGGCACGACAGCTGGGGTGAATTCAAAAGCGGCGGTTGCGTGAACCTCTCGCCCATCGACGGAAAGACGATGTTCGAATTCACCGAGCCGGCTCTGCCGCCCGGCTGGCACGGCGTGCGCTGGCTACCTTGGCTCGGCCCGTCGACGCTCGTCGTCGTGCACCGCTGAGTCGCGGCGCGCGCTCTCACTTCCCGACGACGTCAGGGATCAGCCGTCCGCGCGACCGAGCTCGGCGCGCAGTTCAGCCAATTCACGCGAAAAACCGCCAGACAGGATCGGAAAGCGGCACCACGTTTTCGGGTCGAGACTCTCGTCGTCGACGTGGAAGCTCGGCGCGTAGCGCTCGCGCTTCCATTGATTGCGACTCCAAAGGCGGAAGAAGCGATCCAGCCAGAGCCACAGATCCTGCGCAGAGTATTGGCTGAATTCAGCGCGGATCAGCGTCAGAACTTCGCGCGGGCTGCGCTTGTCGCGAATCGCAGCCCGTTCGATGGCGTCCAAAACCTCATACGGCATCAGGTCCGCTTCGTCCGTTTGGGTGGCGGACGGCGGGCGAAGCTCAGCCGTGGGCGCTTGCACGTTCACGGCCTTGAGCGCGGGAATGCCGCCCAGGCCGTGCGGGCCGCTGTTCTCCAGCCACACGAGCCAGCGGCGCAGGAACGCTTTGTCGATGCCCGCAATCGGACTCAAGCCGCCGGCCGTGTCACCATCCATCGTTGCGTAGCCGACTGCGGCTTCCGAGCGATTGCTGGTCGACAAGAGCAATGCGGAATTCAGATTCGCAAGCAGCCAGACCGAGGGCGCGCGCACACGAGCTTGGATATTTTGCAGAGCGAGATCGTCGCGTTGCCAATCCAGCTCACGACCGAGAGCGCCTTGAATTTGCGCCACGTAGGAGTTCACGAGCGCGTCAATGTCGAGTTCGTGGTGCGTTGCGCCGAGCGCGCGCGCCACCTCTGCGGCGGCGCTACGCGTGACCTGTGAGCTATTGCGAGTCGCCTGATACACCGTGGTGAGCAAGGCAGAGACCAGCTCACGCTCAGAGATCAAGCGCGCCAGCCCCTCCATGTGCCCAAACTTGGCGGCGAAGCCGTCCATCCCTAGCTCGCGCACCGCAAAGCGCACCATCAACCCGACCAGACAAGCAACCGCGGCCGAATCAGCACCGCCACTGAGCGAGACCACAAACCCGCGGCACCGACTCTTGCGGCAGTAGTCAAACAAGCCGAGCGCGATGGCGCGCGCGAATTCCTCTTCTTTGAGCGCGGGCGAGCGCTCCCACTCTTCGACTTGAGCCGTGAACGCCTGCGGCTCGACCGTAGGAAACGTGAAGGGCACCGAGACGCATTCGCCCGGCGCACTCCGCACGCGCGGCTGGGAGCTGCTCAGCGCAGCGTGCTGCACGCGCGTCAGATCCACGTCAATCACCGCGCTTACCAGCGCGTGATCGGCGAAGCTGAAGCGGCGGGCCTGCGCGACCACTTTGCCGGCCGTCGCGACGAGCGCATCACCATCATAGATGGCGCGACCGGCTTCGTTGCCGACCAAGTTCGCGTACAGGTAACTGACGCCGAAGGCGCGCGACCCCTCCAGCACCAGGCGCCGGCGCACTTCCTGCTTGCCGAACGCGAAGTGACTCGCGCTGGGATTCAAGATCAAATCCACTCCCGTGAGCGCGAGCTCCGCACCGCGTCGTTGTGCGACCCAGGCGTCCTCGCAAATCTCAAAGCCGATACGCACGCCCGAGCAGTCGAAGAAGATATCACCGAGCGGCACATCTTGGCCGAGCACCGAGACCGTGGTGCGAGCGCCCTCCGGCCAAGGCTTGAACCAACGCGGTTCGTAGTGAATACCGTCCCCGGAGAGCGCGCGCTTGGCGACGAAGCCGGCGAGTTTCTCGTCAACGACGAGGGCGCAGGCGTTGTACAGCGCCTTGTTGTGGAACAAGGGCAAGCCCAGGCTCAGCACCAGCCCGCGCGTGTAGGGCAGGATCTCTTCCAGCACCGTGAGCGCCATGGCCTGCGTGCCGGGGGACAAGAAAGCGTCTTCGCACCCGTAACCGGTGATGCACAGCTCAGGCAGGCACAGCACGCTCACGTTCGCTGCGCGTGCGGATTCGATGGCGGCGATGATGTGCGCACGGTTCCCGTCCCAATCCAGCGGAGTTTGGTTCAGGGTCGCGGCGGCGACGCGCAGGAGCTTCATGACGCCCCCGAAGTTAGCAGGTCCGCCCGGATTCGCGAACCGCGCCACCCGGCGGCTAGCGCGAACTTCAGTCGAAATTGGGCGCAGGACGCGCAGCCACGCTGTCTGCGGTGCTGCCCAACTCTTTGCCACTACGCAGACACCCGTAGCAATCACCGAGGCCCAAGAAGCCGCAGCCGCGTCGGTCCTCGAAGCGTTTCAGCGCAGGAACGATGCGCGCGTCACCCTCGACGGCGGCGCGCCCGAGCCAACGCTTCACGCTCGCACAGCCCTCCTTCTGAGCCTTGCCGACCTCCAGCAGGACCTTCAACGCGGGGGAGGCTTTGGCGCGCACGTCGTCGTCGTCCAGGTAGGCGCGGGCTTGCTTGGTCAGCGCGGCGCGACTCGGTATCCCCTTCGAAGACTCCCAGACGTCGTACAGCACATCGCAACCGGGGCCGCCCAGTGGACCCGCGGCGAATTTGAGCGCCGCGTCACTGGTCGCGGTGTCGAGCGCGGCCAGGCGCACGTCCGCGAGTAGCTTCGGATCGTTGAGGAGCTCCGGCGCTGCGGCGACGCCGCTTTGGTAGGCGCTCAAGCTCTCCGTGAATCGGCCGATTTTCGCGTAGCCGTGACCGAGGGCGTGCCATTCCGCCAAGGCGCGCTTGTTTTCGGGTCGCGCCGTGAGTGCGGCCAGCGCGGTCTGATCGCCGCTTTCGGCGCGCGAGATGAGCTGCTGGAGTTCAGGATCGACCTTGGACACCGTGGCGACGGTGGCGACGGAAGCCTCACCCCTACTACCGAACAAGAGCGAACCTACCACGATCAGCGCGGCAATGCCGACCACCGACGCGAGTGCCCCCGCGCACAAAAGCCAGAGAGGAACCGCGCGCCCGGCGAGCAGCACGCGGCGCTCCCAAATCGTCGGACCCAAACTCAAGCTGAACTCCGGTGAGGACTCCCCGAGCACGGTCGGCGCGACGCCCATGTCGACCGGTGCCTGCCGCGTCGCGTTCAGATCCGCGTTGGAGCGAGTGCCGAGCCGCTTGTTCGCGGCGCCCGACGAAGGAATGCCAGCGAAGCCTGCCGCAGACGCAGGGGCGCCTAAAATCACATCGATTCGCTCGATCAGCTCGGACGCGGTCTGCACGCGGTCGTCGCGATTTTTGCGCAGCAGCAGCAGCACCAAGTCCACGATCATCGGATCCAGATCGGCCGGCAGCGGCGGCGGTTCGGCCGTCAAGTGCCGCGTGAGCACGACCACCAAATCATCGTCCTTGAACGGCGAGATGCCCGAGAGCATCTCGTACAGAATCACCCCGACGGTGTATAAATCAGCGCGCGCATCGACCAGCTCACCGCGCGCTTGCTCGGGCGACATGTACTCCGGCGTGCCGAACACCGTGCCGATTTGCGTGAGCACCTGTTGCTCGGTGTTCTCTTCGACTTTGATCTTGGCGATGCCAAAGTCCAAGACTTTGACGAAGTCAGCATCCTCGTCTTTATCGATCAGCATCACGTTGTCTGGCTTCAGATCGCGATGCACGATGCCCGCGCCGTGGGCCGCCTGCAGCGCCGCCACGATTTGGCGCGCGATGCGCAGCGCGCGCAGCGCTGACAGCGGGCCCGTCTTGCCCACCAACCTGGCGAGGCTCTGGCCCTCCACGAACTCCAGCACCAAGTAGAACGAGCCGTCTTCAAGCTTTCCGAAATCACTCGCGGCCACCACGTTCGGGTGCTCGATGCGGCCCCCGGCCACGGCTTCACGCTCGAAGCGCGCGACCACTTCCGGGAACGCGGTCATCGCGCGGTGCAGCACCTTCACCGCCACCGCTTTGCGCATGTGCACGTGTTCGGCGCGGTACACCGCGCCCATGCCACCCGCTCCCACCAGCTCTTCGATGCGATAGCGCCCTGCTAAGATCGTCCCGAGCAGCGGATCGCGTTCGGGCAGGGATTCGTCGCGAGTGCTCACCGGCGCGTATTCTGGAAAGCTTTGCACTGGGAGTCGAGCAGAACGGTCATCCTTTGCGCGCTGGTAATAGGCGGGGCGCCGCGCCACTCGAATTTGAGCTAATTCCGCGATGTAGAACAATCTTTGCCCCGGCTTCACGGCCGCGCGCGTACGCCTCGGATCCGTGGCCGACCGCGTAACGCGTCCAGCGAATGCGCGGATGGCGCTTACGAAAGAAGCCATCCAATGCTGGGTCGCCGACCCAGACCAGACCTTCGGCTTTGGACTTCTTGCGCTCGCGCTCCAAGCGGTCGCGAAAACCAGCCATCACACCGGCCATGAACGTGAGGCGCTTTGCTCCCTTGCCGGCGCTCGCCTTGCGGAACTCCAAAAACAAACGCTCGGCGGTCACATTCAGAAACGCATGCACGTAGTCGGCGAGCTCGAGGTTCGCCTGAGTACCGCAGATCTCGAGCACGCTGCCGCGCTTGCCGAGCAGCGGCCGCCACACCGGCACCCAAATCGTTTGCACGAAGAAGTGATCACTCAGGATGCCGGCCAGAATGCGCTGCGCTTCGTGGACGCGCCCGCTCGGTTCACCCACGTGCCGAAAACGATGCGCCGACTGACGGCCGCTCACGGCCAAGTCGATGTTGTACTTGAGCATCAGGCGTTGAGCGGCACTCATCGCGGCTTGCGCTTCGTGTTCGTTGGAGCTCTCGGCCAGCGCGAGTAGCTTGGCGATGCGCTCGAGCAGGTGCTGGTCGAGCGCGCTCGCTTCGGCGGTGCTGGGAACTCCGGCTGCGCTCGCGTCGATGCCGCGCTCTTCGCACACGCGACGAAACGCCGCGCCGTGCATGGCATCATCCGGTTGGCCCAGCACCTCGTCCACATACTGATGCGCCATCTCGTGCTTGAGCACTTCCACCAGCACGCCCCAGCCATGATTGAGCAGCAACGAGCGCGCGATTTCGATCACGCGCTGCCCGCCGTGCCAGCGCCCGAACCGCGACACCGAATCCACGAGCATCAACCCGGGGCGGCGCAACTCGTGGCGAAACAAACTGCCGTTGAGGTCTTCCCAAACGCCCAGAATCGCGATCGACGCCGCTCGCTCGAGCTCTGCACTGAGCTGTTCGGTGCCGCCTGCCATGATCGAACGGCAGTGTGTCATGGAAGACGGTTTTTGCTAGTGTCCTGCGCATGAGCCGAAACGACGACGCCCTTCGCTACCACCGTGAAGGGCGCCCAGGGAAGATCGAAGTCGTCTGGACGAAACCGGTCGCATCCCAGCTGGACCTGTCGCTCGCGTACTCGCCTGGGGTTGCCGCGCCTTGCTTGGAGATCGCGAAAGATCCGGACGCGGTCGACTTGTACACAGCACGCCGCAACCTCGTCGGTGTGATCACGAACGGCACCGCCGTGCTCGGGCTCGGGAACATCGGACCGCGCGCCGCCAAGCCGGTGATGGAAGGCAAGGCAGTGCTATTCAAGCGCTTCGCCGACATCGACGTGTTCGACCTCGAGATCGACGAGCTCGACCCGGACAAGTTCGTGGCCATCGTGCGGGCGCTGGAGCCAACGTTCGGCGCCATCAATCTGGAGGACATCCGAGCCCCCGAGTGCTTCGTGATCGAGCGCGCGCTGCGCAAGCACATGAAGATCCCAGTGTTCCACGATGACCAACACGGCACGGCGATCATTTCGGCCGCCGCGTTACGGAACGCGGCTGAGCTCCAAGGCAAGCCCATCGACACGTTGAAGGTCACCTGCGTCGGTGCCGGCGCGGCCGCCACGAGTTGCATGGAGATGTGGGTGAGAATGGGCGTCACGCGTTCGAACATCACGCTCGTGGACGTGGGCGGCGTCTTGTACGAAGACCGCGGAGACATCGACGAATTCCGCGCCGCATTCGCGCGCCCCAAGAGCGACGGACGGCGCACGCTCGCCGAGGCCATGGTCGACGCGGACGTCATGATCGGCCTGTCCGCAGCTGGCATCGTGAAGGCAGAGA